>NZ_CP131130.1:2175000-2475000 GCF_033705735.1 Shinella zoogloeoides | reverse complement strand
TCGTCGACGGCGACGGGCTTGCCTATGAAGCCGTCGAGCCTGCCGATGCGATGATCACGATGATCTCAGCTGACTGAGTAGTGTTCGTGCGTTCTGCTATGGGGCCGATTGCGGAATGCCGGCTTTCGGCTATGCATGACACGAAGGCTGCCAGAAGAAGATAGCAATCATTCATTATGGCGGTGTTGGACAGGACATATGCATCAAAAGCCAGCTTCGACCCGTTACATTTAGTGCGCCTTGCGTTTCGTCGCAATTTGGTGCCATGCTGCTATGGTATTTAGGGGGAAGCATAATTGACATTCAAAAGCGAAGTCAGGGACAGCACTATCAACGCGTTGCTCGATAAGGCCGGTCAACGGAGCTATCAGCAGTATCTAGCCAAAATGACCTTAAAAAAGTTGCGAGGATTTTCGGAAGAACCGATATCCTTCGACTTTCCCGTTACCGCCATCATCGGCCCAAACGGCGGTGGAAAAACGACTGTTCTTGGCGCAGCAGGTATTATTCACCGAACCATTCCGCCTCGGGCATTTTTCTCGAAGAGCGGGAAATACGACAGCGGAATGCAAGATTGGTCGATTGAGTACGAAATCGTCGATCGGGCCGTTTCCCCCCGCAACTCGCTTCAGAGAACCGCCAGCTTCAAAAGCCTAAAATGGAACCGAGATGCACTAAGTCGGCAGGCCCTTCTATTCGGAGTGTCAAGAACGGTTCCTGCGAGCGAGCGGAGAGAATTGCTGAGTTGCACTTCTCGCAAGTTTTCGGTCCCCGACGCACGTGTTTCGCCATTTTCTGCTGAGATAAATGAATCAGTTTCAAGGATACTTGGCAAGGATGTCTCCGGCTTCAAAGAAATGAAGGTTCATGCGAGCGGAAATGTCACGTTATTGACTGGCCAGACATCTACAGGCGTTGGTTACTCTGAATTCCACTTTGGTGCTGGCGAATCGAGCATCATTAGAATGGTTGCAGCGATTGAGGGCGCTAGTGACAATACATTAGTGCTGATTGAAGAGATAGAGAACGGCCTCCATCCGGTCGCAACGATCAGATTAGTGGAATATCTGATCTGGGCGGCCGAGCGAAAAAAGATTCAAGTGATCTTTACGACACATTCAAACGAGGCGTTGCGCCCCCTCCCGAGCAAGGCCGTCTGGTCAGCCACTAAGGACAAGCTGTTTCAAGGCAAACTTGATGTCGCGTCACTCAGGGCTATCACCGGGCAGATCGAAACCGCGTCGGTTATCTTCGTTGAGGATGATTTTGCGAAGACTTGGATGGAAGCAATTCTGCGGCAGAGCGAGCGGGCTATTATCGACCACTTCCAGGTTCATGCTATGTCAGGTGATGGCACAGCGGTTGCCATGAACAAGTATCATAATGATAATCCGTCTATCACTGTCCCGTCAGTCTGCGTCATTGACGGCGACTCTCGGCAAGAGGACAGCGAAGAAAAGCGGGTGTATCGGCTACCAGGTGAAGCTCCAGAAGCATATGTTTTCGACAACTGCTTGAATCACTGGTCAGTTATTGGCGGAAAGCTATCAGTCGCTTTGCTGCAGCGCTTCGAAGATAGCGAAAAAGTGCTGGAATTATGTCAAGATGTGAGACGAACCAACAAGGATACTCATTTGCTGTTTTCCCAAATCGGGGAAAAACTTGGCTTGGTTCCTGAGCGTACTGTTGCTGCGGCATTCACCACACTTTGGGCTCAAGTAAATACAAAAGAAGTTCAAGACATCATTATGAAAGTGGCGCAGGGGGCTGAAGCTTCCGCCTCTGCATCAACCGGCTAATTTCATGGCAGCTTTCGGGATCGGCCATTGCTCCGGCAGACGGCCACGATGAGGGCGCAAAGCTGTCGTGAGGTTATGGCTAAGTGGTCCTACTCAGCCGCCGTCTTGTGTACGAGGCCCTGCCGCGCGGCGGCGTAGTCGCGGACGGCTTGGCCGAAGGCGGCGAAGAGATTGTTGGAGGGCTGGTCGGAGCCGACCCAGTATTCCGGGTGCCACTGGACGCCGACGGCGAAGGCCTTGGCGCCGATGACGGAGACGGCCTCGATGGTGCCGTCGTCCGCGACCGCTTCCACGGCAAGGCGCGGGGCCATTTCGGAGATCGCCTGGCGGTGCAGCGAATTCACCTGCACCTCGCCCGCGCCGATCACCGAGGCAAGGCAGCTGCCTTCCTTGACGAGCACCTTCTGGCGGATGCCATAGGCGACGTCGAGCACCGGCGTGTCGGGCTTGCGGTGGTCCCACATGCCGGGCTGTTCCTGGATCTCGTTGGCGAGCGTGCCGCCGAGCACGACGTTGAGCTCCTGGATGCCGCGGCAGATGGCGAGAAGCGGGATGCCGCGCTCCAGCGCGCGCTCGATGAGCGGCAGGCTCGTCGCGTCGCGGGCTGTGTCATAGGGGCCTTCCGCGTCGGTGGCCGGCTTGCCGTAGAGCGAGGGGTGGACATTGGTGCGCGAGCCGCTGACCAGAAGCCCGTCGACCCGGTCGAGGATGCCGTCGAAATCGTTGTCGGCCTCGAGCGCCGGAACGAGGAAGACCTGGACGCCGGCGCCCTTGACGGCGGCGCGGACATACTGGTTCGGCGTGGCCTGCCAGACGTTGCCTTCGATTTCCCGGATATCGGCGGGAATGGCGACGACGGGTTTCGACATGATGGGCTCCGGAAAAAGAAATACCAAAAGAGGACTTGCTATCAAATCCCGCGCCAGTCAATTCCCCCTTTCTGGCGAAATGACGACGCGGCAGCGCTTCGCGGGCGGTATGCGGCGCGCTGCGGCGTGCGTGCATCATCACTTTTCAGGGGGTAACCGGACGCAAGTTGTTAACCACCAATTTGCAATCCACGTTTGCAGCGGCGGTTTTTCGCCGGTGCCGCGGCGCAATACTTTGTCGCCGCCGTGTCCGAAAGTTGCGTCGAGCAGATATGGCAGGTTGAATTGCTTTCTTCCAGCGAGGTTATTTGCAATATTTGGTTGAATAAGGCTTCCCCTGGTTGAAGAAGGGTGCAATAATGTCCAAACGTACCCGTCTTATTGGGTAATTTCCCGAAATCATTCATTAAATTTTGGCCGGTAACCCTCGCTCGTCATAGGGAGTGCCGAGTCCATGAAGGATAAGGGTCAAGACACACTGCCGGCCGATGTCTACCTGTCGTTCGTCAGTTCGCTGTACGGGAACCGCCAGACCCTCTTCGTGGGCATGATTTCGCATGTCATCACGCTCGCCTTCGTTTTTGCCAAGACCGCCGATCCCTTCTTTCTCGCCTGGAGCGCGCTCATCGTCCTGATCTGGGGGACGCGCGCGATCGGCATGCGGTACTTCGACCGGGTGGACAAGTCCGCGCTCGGCATGGACGGCATCCGCTACTGGGAAAACTGGTACAATCTCGGCGCCGTCGGCACGACGCTGGCGCTCGGCACGGCCTGCGGCTACAGCCTGCTGGTCAGCCGCGACGCCTTCGCGGAAATCGCCACCATCGCGGTGACCTTCGGCACCATGGTCTCGGTCGTCGGACGCAACTACGGTTCGCCGCGGACCGTCAACTACATGGTCTTCTCCGCCTGCTTTCCCATCGCGGTCGGCTTCCTCGGCCTGCAGGACTTCTATCATGCGGTCCTCGCCTCGCTCGTCATCCCCTTCGCCATGACGACGCGCAGCATGGCGAACGGCGTGCGCACCTTCCTCTACGAGAACGTGCTGGCCGCCCGCGAGCTTGCGACCATCGCCGACCGCTTCGATACCGCGCTCAACAACATGCCGCACGGCCTTTTCATGCTGGATGCGGACCATCGCATCCTGGTCGCCAACCGGCGGGCCTGCGAGCTCCTGCATCTCGGCAGCCAGGACCGGCTGAAGGATTGCCATCTCGACGTCGTGCTGCGCTTCGGCGTGCGCAACACCTTCTTCAACGCCGAGCAGAGCAAGACCATCCTGCGCCAGCTCGACGAACTCCTGAAGGGCGAGCGCTCGCGGGCGCTGGTGCAGGTCACGGAAGGGCTCTATCTGGAATTCACCGCCGCCCCGCGCGAGACGGGCGGCGCCGTGCTGATCTTCGAGGACGTGACGGCGCGGGTGCGGGCGGAAAAGAAGATCCTGCACATGGTTCGCTACGACAGCCTTACCGGCCTGCCGAACCGCAGCTATTTCGCCGACCTCGTGCAGGAGGCGCTGGGCGAGCGCAAGAAGCCGGGCACGGTCGGCGTCATGGTCCTCGATGTCGACGACTTCAAGCATGTCAACGACATGAAGGGCCATGTCACAGGCGACCGGCTGCTGTGCGCCATCGCCGACCGGCTGCGGCGGCTGACCGGCGACCGCGTCATCGCCGGCCACCTGATGGGCGACGAGTTCGTGCTCTTCTTCCCGAACGAGGTGAACCGGCGCGATCTCGAGGTTCGGATGCGGCGCTTCCACGAGCAGCTTCGCGGCAGCTACGAAGTGGAGGGCATGACCCTCTTCGTTTCGTTCAGCGCGGGCTGCGTGACCGTGGCGAGCGACGAGTTCCGGCTGGAGGAGATGCAGATCCGCGCCGACCTTGCGCTGTTCGAGACCAAGTCGCGCGCCAAGGGCAGCCTGACGGTCTTCGAGCAGGAGATGGACGCGCGCTATGTCGACCGCCAGAAGCTGAAGGAGGACCTGCGCGAGGCGCTTGCCGGCGACGCGCTCTCCGTCGCCTACCAACCGATGTTCGTGCCGGACGGCTCGCGCATCGAGTGCTGCGAGGCGCTGTCGCGCTGGACGCATCCCGAGCGCGGCCCGGTGCCGCCGACCGTCTTCATCCAGGTCGCCGAGGAGATGGGCATCGTCTCGGAGATCACGCGCTTCATGATCGGCCGCGCCTGCACGGACTGCGCGACATGGCCGGCGCATATGGGGGTCTCGGTCAACCTTTCCGTCCAGGACCTGCGGGGCACCGGCATCATCGAGGTGGTCGCGGAGGCGCTGGAGAAGGCGGGGCTGGAGCCGCACCGCCTGCATCTCGAGGTCACGGAAAGCTGCCTGATGGAAGAGCCGGTGAAGGTGCAGGCGATCCTGCAGGAACTGCGCGCCCGCGGCATCACCATCGCCATCGACGATTTCGGCACCGGCTATTCCAGCCTCAGCTATCTCGACCAGCTGCCGCTCGACGTCATCAAGATCGACCGGTCCTTCGTGCGCAATATCGGCGAGGACCCGCGCCGCTTCAAGCTGCTGCGCGGCACCGTGAACCTCTCGCGCGAACTCGGCCTGCGCATCGTCGTCGAGGGCGTGGAAACCGAGGAGCAGCTCGCGCTCATCAACAAATATCACTGCGCTGATCTGGTGCAGGGCTATGTCTTCGCCGCGCCCATGTCGCTTGAGGCGCTGCGCGACCGCTACGAGAGCCTCGGCGGCAATCCGGATGAACCGCGCCGCCGTGGCCGCCGCGTCGCCTGATTTTTCCGCATCCCTGTCATTTCGCTAAGTTCTAATTCCAGCGTATTTATCAGTTTGTTCAAATTTAGCATTAACCATATGGTAAGGTTAATGAATAGTATTTTACACAAATTGTCCTATATCCATGATTATGGAGTCGGCGGCAAAGTGCGGTCGGCTTTTTCGATCGGGGATACGGAAATGGCCAACGGGGAAATGGCGACCAATCGCTTTTCCGAAAAGCTTCTTGGGCTGCTCGACAGGGTGGAATACCGCCGGGTCGAGACGAGTGAGGACATGGAGGACGTCGCGCGGGTCCGCTACAAGGCCTACAAGGCCGGCAGCGTCATGCACCTTGCGGAAGATTCCCACCTGCTGATCGACGAGGTCGATTTCGACAGTCAGGCCTATGTCTTCGGCGTCTATCACGACGAGCGGCTGATCTCGACGGTGCGCCTGCATCACGTCACGCCGGACCACCGTGTCACGTCCTCGGGCAAGGTATTTCCCGACGAGGTCAAGGCCTTCCTCGATGCGGGCATGTCGCTGATCGATCCGGTCCGCCTTGCCGCGGATCCGGAAATCTGGAGCGAGATGCCGGCGATCCCGTATCTGACGCTGCGCCTCGCCACCATGGCGGCGGATTATTTCGATGCCGACCGCGTGCTGCAGATGGTCAAGCCGGCGCATTCCGCTTTTTACCGGCGCGTCTTCGACGGCGATTTCGTCGCCTCGCCGAAGAGCCGGCAGGGCAAGTTCATCATCGACCTGATGCTGATGGCGACCCGCTGCAAGGACGTGCGCTCCTCGCTCTATGCGCGCTTCCCGTTCTTCCAGTCGGAGCCCTTCGAGCGGCGCATGCTCTTTGCCCGCGGCGAGGACATGCCCTTCAGCCCGCTCACCGTGCGCCCGACGGCGCGCCTTGCCGAATCCCACCGGCGGATCCAGCTTTCCGGCAACGCCTACGCGCGCTAAACCCAGCGTCCGGATGTCGCAACGCGGCCGGTTTCGCAAGAAACCGGCCCGTTTTGTTTCGGAAACGATACAGGGCCGAAGCGGGGCCGCGCCTTGCCGTTGCGCTTTGCCGATCCATTGTGTATGGCCAGAAAGACGCGCGCTTTCGCGCTTGAGGGAATCGCCGGCCCGTCCTGGGCCCGGCCTGTTTTAGGCGCTCATCGGGTGGAGCTTTCCGGCTGGCGGGTGCGACTGCTTAGGAGAAGGTGACAATGGCTGAACTTCATAACGGACCGGTCGAACTCGGCGCGCCGATGGACTATCCGGAGCACGAGAAGACCTACAATCTCTTCGTCCATGCCGCCAAGTACGGCACGATGTTCTGCGTCGCGCTGCTGGTCGCCATGGCCGCCGGCTTCTTCACCAGCGCCGGCTTCTTCAGCGCGCTCGTGCTTCTCATCGTTCTCAACGTCGTCGGCTACTTCCTGCTGCGTTGATCTGAAAACCGGATTTTCGGTTTGCCGCGGCGCCATCCGGCGCCGTGATCCAACACGGCCAGTCTCGGGGGGAGGACCACGGTTTGAGTCAGTGTGTTTTTGTTGCGCGGGAGAGCGATCCGGCCGAAGGCCGTGTTGCAGGTTCCGTTGATACCGTCAAGAAAATGAAGGCTTTGGGGCTCGACGTCATGGTCGAGACCGGTGCGGGGCTCGCCTCCCGTATCCTCGATGCCGATTATGAAGCCGCCGGTGCCCGCATCGTCGGGAAGGAAGAGGCGAAGACGGCCGATGTCGTGCTCAAGGTGCGCCGGCCGACCGCTTCGGAGATCGCCGGCTACAAGCCCGGCGCCATCGTCATCGCCACCATGGATCCCTACGGCAACGAGGCCGCCATCGCCGAAATGGCGCGGGCCGGGCTCACCGCCTTCGCCATGGAGCTGATGCCGCGCATCACGCGCGCCCAGTCGATGGACATCCTCTCCTCGCAGGCGAACCTTGCCGGCTACCAGGCCGTCATCGACGCCGCCCATGAATTCGACCGCGCCATGCCGATGATGATGACCGCCGCCGGCACCGTGCCGGCCGCCAAGGTCTTCGTCATGGGCGCGGGCGTCGCGGGCCTGCAGGCCATCGCCACGGCCCGCCGCCTCGGCGCCGCCGTCTCCGCGACGGATGTGCGCCCCGCCGCCAAGGAACAGGTCGCCTCGCTCGGCGCCAAGTTCATCGCCGTCGAGGACGACGAGTTCAAGGCCGCCGAGACCGCCGGCGGCTATGCCAAGGAAATGTCGAAGGAATACCAGGCGAAGCAGGCGGCGCTCGTCGCCGACCATATCGCCAAGCAGGACATCGTCATCACGACGGCGCTGATCCCCGGCCGGCCGGCGCCGCGTCTCGTGACGCGCCAGATGCTGGCCGCCATGAAGACCGGCTCCGTCGCCGTCGACCTCGCGGTCGAGCGCGGCGGCAATATCGAGGGCTCGGAAGCCGGCAAGGTCGTCGAGGTCGAGGGCGTCAGGGTCATCGGCTATCTCAACGTGCCGGGCCGCATTCCGGCCTCCGCCTCGGCGCTCTACGCCAGGAACCTCCTCACCTTCCTCGAGACCATGGTCGACAAGGAAACGAAGACGGTGTCGGTCAATGCCGAGGACGAACTCGTCAAGGCGACGATGTTGACCCATGGCGGGGCCGTGGTGCATCCGAATTTCGGCGGCGCCGTTCATGAAGGGGAGGGCAAGTGATGGCGAATGAACTTCTCGACAAGGCGCTGACCGATCTCGAACGCGCCGTGGAGGCCGTCCGCACCGCCTCCGAATATGTGCCGGACGCGGCCGCAGCGGCGGCGCACGGCGTTTCGGGCGGGGCGATCGATCCCTTCGTCTTCCGCCTTGCGATCTTCGTGCTGTCGATCTTCGTCGGCTACTACGTCGTCTGGTCGGTGACGCCGGCGCTGCACACGCCGCTGATGGCCGTCACCAATGCGATCTCCTCGGTCATCGTCGTCGGCGCGCTGCTCGCCGTCGGCATCTCGCTCTCGGGCGTTGCGACCGGCTTCGGCTTCGTCGCGCTGATCCTCGCCTCCGTCAACATCTTCGGCGGCTTCCTGGTCACCCAGCGTATGCTGGCGATGTACAAGAAAAAAGAGAAGTGAGGCCGGCCCGATGAACGCAAACTTCGCAGCCTTCCTCTATCTCGTCTCCGGCGTGCTCTTCATCATGGCGCTGCGCGGCCTGTCGCATCCGACGACCAGCCGCCGCGGCAACATGCTCGGCATGGTCGGCATGGGCATCGCCATCGGCACCACGCTGCTGCTGGCGACGCCCTCCTTCGGCGGCCTCGTGCTCATCGTGCTCGGCCTTGCCATCGGCGGGGGCGCCGGCGCCTATATCGCCCGCTCCATCCCGATGACGTCGATGCCGCAGCTCGTCGCCGGCTTCCACTCGCTCGTCGGCCTTGCCGCCGTGCTTGTCGCCGCCGCCGCGCTCTATTCGCCGGTGTCCTTCGGCATCGGCCAGGTCGGCGAAATCCATGGCCAGGCGCTCGTCGAAATGGCGCTCGGCGCGGCCATCGGTGCGATCACCTTCACCGGCTCGATCATCGCCTTCCTGAAGCTCGACGGGCGCATGTCCGGCAAGCCGATCATGCTGCCCTACAGGCATGTCATCAACATCGTGCTGCTCGCGGCGATCGTCTTCTTCATCGTCGGGCTGACGCTGTCGGAAAGCCATTTCGACTTCTGGCTGATCGTCATCCTGTCGCTGGCTCTCGGCGTGCTGCTGATCGTGCCCATCGGCGGGGCGGACATGCCCGTCGTCGTCTCCATGCTCAACTCCTATTCGGGCTGGGCGGCGGCCGGCATCGGCTTCACGCTCGGCAACCTCGCGCTGATCATCACCGGCGCGCTGGTCGGCTCCTCGGGCGCGATCCTCTCCTACATCATGTGCAAGGGCATGAACCGCTCGTTCATTTCCGTCATCCTCGGCGGCTTCGGCGGCGAGACGGCGGCAGCGGCGGACGACGGCGTCCAGCGCACGGTCAAGCAGGGTTCTGCCGACGACGCGGCCTTCCTGATGGCGAACGCCTCCAAGGTCATCATCGTGCCGGGCTACGGCATGGCGGTGGCGCAGGCGCAGCACGCGCTGCGCGAGCTTGCCGACAAGCTCAAGGAGCAGGGCGTCGAGGTGAAATACGCGATCCACCCGGTCGCGGGCCGCATGCCCGGCCATATGAACGTGCTGCTGGCCGAGGCGAACGTGCCCTATGACGAGGTGTTCGAGCTGGAGGACATCAACTCGGAATTCGCGCAGGCCGATGTCGCCTATGTCATCGGCGCCAACGACGTGACGAACCCGGCGGCGCGCGACGACAAGTCCTCGCCGATCTACGGCATGCCGATCCTCGACGTCGACAAGGCCAAGACCTGCCTCTTCGTCAAGCGCTCCCTCGGCTCCGGCTATGCCGGCATCGACAACACGCTGTTCTACAAGGACGGCACGATGATGCTGCTGGGCGATGCCAAGAAGATGACCGAGGACATCGTCAAGGCGATGAACCACTGATCGCTCGCCGCCGCGTTCTTCGCGGCGGCCTTGCCCCTCATCCCCCTGCCGGGACCTTCTCCCCGCAGGCGGGGAGAAGGGGATGGGGCACCGTTTTCCCCAAGCAATGAAACCCGCTTTCCGGAAGCCACGCCGTTCGTGCGGCTGGAAACCTTGGCCGCTTGCCGCCTTCTCCCCGCTTGCGGGGAGAAGGTCCCGGCAGGGGGATGAGGGGCGACACCACGTTCACGGTTTGGCGCTTCCCGCCAGCGCCCCCCGCCGTAAGGCGCGGGTCATCGTCCAGGGGGCGACGCCGAAGGTGCGGGCGAGGGCGGTGATGGTTTCGCCGTGGCTGAGGCGCTCGCGGGCGAGGCGGAGCTGCCGGTCGTCGAGTTTGGGCGGTCGGCCGAGGCGGGAGCCGCGCTTGCGGGCCGCAAGAAGGCCCTCGCGGGTGCGCTGCGACAGGGTCAGCCGCTCGAATTCCGCCAGCCCGCCCATGACCGTGTAGAGGAAACGGCCGGTCGGCGTCGTCGTGTCGATGCTGAGCTTGGCGATGTGGAAATGGATGCCCCGCTGCTGGAGGGCGTCCAGCTCGGCCAGCGCATCCCGTGCCGAGCGATAGGCGCGGTCGAGGTCCCAGATGACGAGGAGGTCGCCGGCCTCAAGGCCGGCGGTGACCGCCTCGTAGACCGGCCGGCGGCGACTCACCGCTGAAAGCGTCTCGACGTGAAGCTCGTCGCAAAGGTCCCTCAGCCCTTCGATCTGCCGGTCGGGATTCTGGTCGACCGTGCTCACCCTCAGATACCCGATCTTCTTCGCCATGCGCTGCCTTCCGTTTCATGTTGCTTTTTTCAACATAAACGAACGTTTTTGAGCGGGGATATTTGCAGGGATATATTTGTGAAACTGGGCGGCTGATGGCGTGGGAAACAAGTAGAATTCAAGTTTGCGCCAGCGAAAAGGAACAATCAACAAAAACGTTCCTTATCGTTGCCCCAATGAAAATCGCCGAACTGAAAGTGGAGCTTCTGCTCCTCGTCCTCGCCGCCCTACCGGTCGTGTCCCTCGTCCTGCGTTCTGCGGGCGAGTCGAATGTCGTGCAGGTCGTCGAGGCTGCCTTCGTGGACGGCTATCATGTGGACGCGGTGCTGAAGGCCGAAGGCCGCGGCGGGATCGTGAGCGTGTGGATAGAGCAGGGCGGCGTGAGGATGTGCGGCATGGTCGCCCATCTTCCGCGCGGCGAAACGCGGAAGGTGACGGTGCTCTGCCCCGACCTGCGGCCGGAGCCCTTCGAGGTGGGGGCGCAGGCGCGGTAGCGCCCGCGTGCTGTCAATGCGGTGAGACGGTCAGGCGGTGACGCGCGTGCCGGTCAGGCGGGCTTGGTATTGGCCGCGCCGCGGGTGCGGGCGAGGCCGTCCTTGGCCGGCTTGTAGTTCGGGTCGAGGCGCAGCGCCTGCGAATAGGAGCGCGAGGCCTTGGCCATGTCGCCGCGGCGCTCGTAGATGAGCGCCTGGTTGGCCCAGGATTCGGCCAGCTTGCCGTCGAGGTTGATCGCCGTGTTGAAGTCCGAGAACGCGTTGTCGTCGTCGCCGAGCGCCGCGTAGGAAATGCCGCGGCCGTTATAGGGCTCGGCCGAGTTCGGCGAGAGCGAGATGGCCTTGGAGAAGTCCTCGATGGCTTTGTCGTGCTGGCGGCGGGCCTGATAGATCAGGCCGCGATTGTGATAGGCGCGCGGATCGGTCGTATCGAGCTGGATGGCGCGGTTGAAGTCGCGGAAGGCGTCGTCGAGCCGGCCGGCCTGGCGATAGAGATTGCCGCGGCCGATATAGGCGACGTCGTAGTTCGCGTTGAGCTGGAGCGCCGTGTTGTAGTCGGCGGCCGCTTCCGCCTGCCGGCCCATGCTGCGCTGGACGAGCGCGCGGTTGGCGAAGGCCTGGTAGTAGCGCGGGTTCAGCTCGATGGCGCGGTTGAAGTCGTCGAGCGCGCGGCTGTACTGGCCGGCGCGGCCATAGGCCGAGCCGCGCACGTTATAGCCTTCCGGATCCTGCGGGTTGGCGGCGATCACGGCCGAGAGCGACGAGATGTTCTCCTGCGAGCCCTGCGCGCGCTCGACTTTCAGCACGTCCGTCGAGGTGGCGGTCGACTGGCAGCCTGCAAGCACGAGGGCGAGCGAGGCGGCGCCGATGGCGGCCATCAGCGGGCGGCGAATGCGAACGGACGAGGAGGAAGAGAGACGATCGGTCGAAAGCCCGGTAGATGCAGCCATGTCCAAGTGCGAATCCTCAAAGTCGGCTTCATCGCGCCTCATGCGCGAAGAATACGCTACGGCCTGAAACGCAATTCCGGCAAGTGTGCGCAGCGGGCATGCCGGGAATTGCACGGGAAGGGTTTCACAATGGTGAATATCTTCCGCTCACGTCAAAAAAGGCGGCGGCGAAACCCTTCGCCCCCGCCCGGTCTTGCATCCGAAAACGTCGAAAAGACGACCGATCAGCGGGCGCCAGGACGGCCGCCGATGAGGCCTTCGCGCTGGGCGCGCTTGCGAGCCAGCTTGCGAACGCGACGAACAGCTTCAGCCTTTTCACGCGCACGCTTCTGCGACGGCTTTTCGTAATAGTCGCGCATCTTCATTTCACGGAAAATGCCTTCGCGCTGCATCTTCTTCTTGAGAGCGCGGAGAGCCTGATCGACGTTGTTGTCGCGGACAAGTACCTGCACGAGAATCCCGTTCCTTTGGTTCGTTGTTAACCCGGCGATTCCCTGTTCAGGGAGGGGTCGTCAGGCAAATGAGTGACGTTCGCGCAGCCCAGAAGGCTGACGATTGGGGCGTCGGATACCAGAACGCTCGGCAGAAGTCCAGTCTCCCGCATCGCGTTGTTAGGGATTTTGCGCGAAAGGCCGGGAAAAACCTCTCATGGCCGCCGCCGCGGTCATGTCGCATGTGGTACAAGCTACGCCCGAATGCGTCGCAAAGGATACGGCGTCCGCCGTCAGGATTTGCTTTCTATCGGGACAGGAAACAGCCGGCCCCGCCGGCGAGATATCGAGGACACGGGATGCGCAAATATTCGGTTTTCGCCGTCGCCCGCGAGGCGATGCGCGGCCATAAGGGATGGGAGGCACAGTGGACCTCGCCCGAGCCGCGCAAGGAATACGACGTGATCATCGTCGGCGGCGGCGGCCACGGCCTCGGCGCTGCCTACTATCTCGCCAAGGAGCACGGCATCACCAATGTCGCCGTGATCGAGAAGGGCTGGCTCGGCGGCGGCAATACCGGCCGCAACACGACCATCATCCGCTCGAACTATCTCTATGACGAGAGCATGGACATCTACGAGCACTCGCTGAAGCTCTGGGAAGGGCTCAGCCAGGATCTCAATTACAATGTCATGTACTCGCCGCGCGGCGTCATGATGCTGTCGCACAATGTCCACGACAAGCAGTCCTTCCAGCGGCACGTCCACGCCAACCGTCTCTACGGCATCGACAACGAATGGCTGACGCCGCAGCAGGCGAAGGACTTCGTGCCGGTTCTCGACATCTCCGCCACGGCCCGCTACCCGATCAACGGCGCGGCTCTCCAGCGCCGTGGCGGCACGGCCCGCCACGACGCCGTCGCCTGGGGCTATGCCCGCGCCGCTTCCGACCGCGGCGTGCACGTCATCCAGAACTGCGAGGTCAAGGGCATCCGCCGCGGGCCCGACGGCGCGGTGACGGGCGTGGAGACCTCCAAGGGCTTCATCGGCGCCAAGAAGATCGCGGTCTCGGCCTCCGGCCACAACTCGGTCATCCTGTCGATGGCCGACGTGAAGCTGCCGCTGCATTCCGTGCCGCTGCAGGCGCTGGTTTCCGAGCCGATGAAGCCGATCTTCCCCTGCGTGGTCATGTCCAACTCGGTGCATGCCTATATCTCGCAGTCGGACAAGGGCGAGCTCGTCATCGGCGCGGGCACGGACCAGTACAATTCCTACTCCCAGACCGGCGGCCTCCAGATCATCACGCATACGCTGGATGCCATCTGCGAGCTCTTCCCGATGTTCCGGCGCGTCAAGATGATGCGCCAGTGGGGCGGCATCACCGACAACACGCCGGACCGCTCGGCGATCCAGGGCGTGACGCCGGTTCCGAACCTCTTCGTCAATTGCGGCTGGGGCACCGGCGGCTTCAAGGCGACACCGGGTTCGGCCCATCTCTTCGCCCATCTCATCGCCAAGGGCGAGCCGCACAAGCTGGCGGCCGGCCTGACGCTCGACCGCTTCCGTACCGGCCGCCTCATCGACGAGGCAGCGGCCGCGGCCGTGGCGCACTGAGCGGAATCCAATGACCAGAAAGGCCAACAAGCTTTTTTTTCTCGGAGGCGCTGGTGCGGTCCTTCTCGCCCTGGCTGCTGGGCAACTGCACCAGCACACCGGCTCTGAGATAGCGGAGGTTTTGGTTGGAGTTTTCCCGTTTGTGGCATTCCTCTCGCTTGTTTTCGGAGGAGTCATGCCTTGGGTTGGAACGCTCATCCTGAAACATCCGATGCACGACACGGCCGGATATCGAGACGACTATGCCGCTGAGCCGGAGAAGGAAGCTGGTGGTTACTTGTCACAAGGCTGGCGCCGAAAGCGCGAGCGCGTGATGCACCGAAATATAAAAGCCTTTGGCCTCTACATCGAGCCTGACGAGAAGAGTTGAACCATGTTGCTGATCTACTGCCCCTATTGCGAGGAAGAGCGCTCCGAGCTCGAATTCCGCCACGGCGGCGATGCGCATATCGCCCGGCCGACCGATATCGCCGACATCTCCGACGAGGCGTTCGAGGATTACTTCTTCCTGCGCGACAATCCGAAGGGCCTGATCTTCGAGCGTTGGCGCCATATCCATGGCTGCGGCCGCTTCTTCAATGCGGCGCGCGATACCGTCAGCGACAAGTTCTACATGAGCTACAAGGCCGGCGAGCCGAAGCCCGTCATTCCGGGCGTTTCGCCCGCCACCGAGAAAACCGTCGAAACCTATGAAGCCACGGAAGGAACCGCGAAATGAGCGGTGCTAATCGCATTGCCGGTCAGGGCCGCCTGACGCCCGCCAAGACGGCGCGTTTCACCTTCGACGGAAAGACGTTCGACGCGCTCGAGGGCGATACCGTCGCCTCCGCGCTGCTCGCCAACGGCGTTCACCTCGTCGGCCGCTCGTTCAAGTACCATCGCCCGCGCGGCATCCTTTCGGCCGGTCCCGAAGAGCCGAACGCGCTGATCGACGTGTCGCGCGACGCCGCCCGACGCCAGCCGAACGTGCGCGCGCCGGTGCAGGAGGTCTTCGACGGCATGAAGGTGTCGTCGCAGAACCGCTGGCCCTCGCTCGCCTTCGATATCGGCGGCGTCAACAACCTGATGTCGCCGTTCTTCGCGGCCGGCTTCTACTACAAGACCTTCATGTGGCCGAAGGCGGCCTGGGAAAAGCTCTACGAGCCCTTCATCCGCAAGGCCGCCGGCCTCGGCGTCGCCCCGACAGAAGAGGACCCGGATCACTACGCCAACCGCTATGCCTATTGCGACGTGCTGGTCGCCGGTGCTGGTGTCGCCGGCCTTTCGGCCGCGCTTGCCGCCGCTGAAGCGGGCGCGCGCGTCATCATCGTCGACGAGCAGCCGGAAGTCGGCGGTGCGCTGCACTACGACCTGTCGGTGAAGATCGACGGCCAGAACGGCTATGAGTGGGCGCAGACGGCGGCCGCGAAGCTCAAGGCGATGGAGAACGTCACCGTTCTCACCCGCACGACGGCCTTCGGCTACTACAACCACAATTTCGTCGGCCTTGTGGAGCGCGTGACGGATCATCTCGCGCGCCCCGACCGGAAGCTGCCGCGCGAGCGGCTGTGGCAGGTGCGCGCCAAGCGCGTCATCATCGCCACCGGCTCCATCGAGCGCCATATGGTGTTCGCCAACAACGACCGGCCGGGCATCATGCTCGCTTCGGCGGCGCGCACCTATCTCAACCATTTCGGCGTGGCCGTCGGCCGCAAGGTCGGCGTCTACACGGCGAACGATTCTGCCTATGAGGCCGCCTTCGACCTGAAGCGCGCTGGCGTCACCGTCGCCGCCATCGTGGACAACCGCGAGAAGCCCGGCGAAGCGGTTCTGGCTGAAGCCCGCAAGCTCGGCATCGAGGTGCTGGCCGGTCACTCGGTGGTCGACACCAAGGGCAAGCTGCGCGTCTCCTCCATGTCGGTCGCCCGCAACGGCGGCGGCTCGGCGCGGTCGATCCCGGTCGATGCGCTGCTGATGTCGGCGGGCTGGACGCCTTCCGTCCATCTCTTCTCGCAGTCGCGCGGCAAGGTCGCCTATGACGCGGCTACCAGCCGCTTCCTGCCGGGCACCTATGCTCAGGATTGCCTTTCGGTCGGCTCGTGCAACGGCACGGACGGCCTGCAGGCGACGATCGAAGAATCGCTGGCGGCCGGCGAGCTGATGGCCCGCGCCACCGGCAACGAGGGCGGCGGCAAGGTCGAGCTTTCCGGCGAGAACGCCTTCGAATGGACCGGCGGCATGGCCGGTGCCGGCGAAGGCGCCGGCGTCGACACGACGGTCAAGGCCTTCGTCGACTTCCAGAACGACGTCTGCGCCAAGGATATCCGCCTTGCCGTGCGCGAGGGCATGCACTCCATCGAGCATATCAAGCGCTTCACCACCAACGGCATGGCGACGGACCAGGGCAAGCTTTCCAACATCCATGGCCTCGCCATCGCCTCCGAAGTGCTGAACCGCGAGATCCCGAAGATCGGTCTCACGACCTTCCGCGCGCCCTATACGCCCGTCACCTTCGGCGCGCTGATCAGCCATTCGCGCGGCGAGCTGTTCGACCCGGCGCGCAAGACGCCGATCCATGCCTGGGAGGAAGCGCATGGCGCGGTCTTCGAGGATGTCGGCAACTGGAAGCGCGCCTGGTACTATCCGCGCTCCGGCGAGACCATGCACGACGCGGTCAACCGCGAGTGCCGCACGGTGCGTAATGCCGCCGGCCTGTTCGATGCCTCGACGCTCGGCAAGATCGAGGTCGTCGGCCCGGATGCCGGGACCTTCATGAACCTCATGTACACCAACGCCTGGGATACGCTGAAGCCCGGCCGTTGCCGCTACGGCATCATGCTGCGCGAGGACGGCTTCGTCTATGACGACGGCGTCGTCGGGCGTCTGGCGGAGGATCGCTTCCATGTCACGACCACGACGGGCGGCGCGCCGCGCGTCATGCATCACATGGAAGACTATCTCCAGACGGAATTCCCGCATCTCAAGGTCTGGCTGACCTCGACCACCGAACAGTGGGCCGTCATTGCCGTGCAGGGTCCGAAGGCGCGCGAAATCCTCGAGCCGCTGGTCGAGGGTATCGACATCTCCAACGAGGCCTTCCCGCATATGAGCGTGCGCGAAGGCAAGATCTGCGGCGTGCCGACCCGGCTGTTCCGCATGTCCTTCACGGGCGAGGCGGGCTATGAAGTCAACGTTCCCGCCGATTATGGCCAGGCCGTATGGGAAGCCATCTGGGCACGGGCCGAACCGCTCGGCGCCTGCGCCTACGGCACGGAGACGATGCATGTCCTGCGCGCCGAGAAGGGCTATATCATCGTCGGGCAGGACACGGACGGCACGGTCACGCCGCACGATGCCAGCCTCAGCTGGGCCGTCTCCAAGAAGAAGGCGGACTTCGTGGGTATCCGTGGCCTCAAGCGGCCGGATCTCGTCAAGGAGGGCCGCAAGCAGCTCGTCGGCCTTCTGACGAAGGATCCCGGCGTGGTGCTGGAGGAGGGCGCGCAGATCGTCGCCGATCCGAACCAGCCGAAGCCGATGACCATGCTCGGCCATGTCACGTCGTCCTACTGGTCGGAGAATTGCGGCCGATCGATCGCCATGGCGCTCGTTGCCGGCGGTCAGGCCCGCATGGGACAGACGCTCTACGTGCCGATGCCGGACCGCACCATTGCGGTCGAGGTCAGCGACATGGTGTTTATCGACAAGGAAGGAGGACGCCTCAATGGCTGATCAAGCTCTTCGCAAGGCGCCGCTTGCCGGCCGCCATGGCGGCTCCGCCGGCGCGCACGTCACGCCCGCCGCGCCCGCAACCCGCCTGTCGCTGCGTGCCGGCGCCGATGCGCTCGACGCGCTTTCGGCGGCCTTCGGCCTGCAGCTGCCGACGCGTCCGAAGGGCTCGGCCTCGGCGAACGGTCGCCACGCGCTCTGGCTCGGCCCGGACGAATGGTTGCTGATCGACGAGAACGGCGCGGACCTCATGGGCATCGCCTCGGGCGTTTCCGCGCTGCATTCCGCAACGGACGTCTCCCACCGCAATACGGCGGTCCTCGTCTCCGGCCCGGATGCAGCCGGCGCGGTCGCCAGCGGCTGCCCGCTCGACATCGGCAATGCGGTCTTCCCGGTCGGCGCGGCGGCGCGCACGGTGCTCGGCAAGATCGAGATCGTGCTGTTCCGCTCGGGCGAGGAGGATTATCGCGTCGAGTGCTGGCGCTCGTTCTCGCCCTATGCCTTCGGCCTGCTGGCGGAAGGCGCCGAGGACGCCGGGCTCTGATCCTTCAGAGAAAACGATAGAAGAACAGGGCTGTCTCCCGCGTGCCGGGGGACAGCCCTTCGTACAGGCGCCGGTCGTGGCCGCCGAGCACGAAGCCCTGGCGCAGGTAGAAGCGGCAGGCCGCGACATTGTTCGTCTGGGTTTCGAGCCGCAGGCCGGGCAGGCCCTTTTCCCGCGTCCACTGGATTGCCTGCTGCATCAGGCGCTGGGCCGCTCCCGTGCCGCGCCATTCGGCATCGACGGCGAGATCGTCGATGAAGGCGAGATTGTTCCAGCCCGTTGAAAGCGCGATGTAACCGACCGGCGTTTCGTCTCCGATAACGACGAACAGCGCCTTGTCCTCGTCTTCCAGGCAGGAAGCAAGCTCGGCCGCATCAAAGCCGTAGCTCTTGGGGTAGGGCTCGACGGGGCGGGCATGGGCGAGCCACTCGTCTTCGAAGGGCGGCATGGCTTCCCGCGTGACGAGAAAGGAGAAGTCACAGGCGGCCAGCGCCGCCGTGTCTTCCTGTCTGGCGGGGCGGACCTTCACACATCCTCCGGCCGGTCCTTCGGATCGAACTGGATGATGGTGATCCAATCGGCCGTCAGCGCCGGCTTGCGCTCGTCCTCGATCTCGACCGAGACATTGTAGCGGATCGTCACCATGCCCGCGCCGCGGAAGCGGGCCTCGTCGAGCACGAAGCGGCCGCGCACGCGCGCGCCGCTCTTCACCGGCGTCATGAAGCGGACCTTTTCGAAGCCGTAGTTGATGCCCATCGTCTGCTCGATGATGCGCGGCACGCAGTCGAAGTTCATCGCCGAAAGCAGCGACAGGGTGAGGAAACCATGGGCGATGGTGCCGCCGAAGGGCGTTTCGGCCGCCGCGCGCTCGGGATCGGTGTGGATGAACTGGTGGTCTTCCGTCGCATCGGCGAAGCGGTCGATCATGGTCTGGTCGACGGTGAACCAGCGGGATACGCCCAGCTCCGTTCCGACGAGGGCGGCGACATCTTTCAAATGAATATTGGCAGGCATCCGGTCTTCCATCGATCGATAGGGTCTTTTCCAGAGCATGTCCGAACGCAAAGCCGCTTCGCACTTTTGCTGGGAATGCTCTTAGAGACGCGGTTTGTCAGGGCAATGAATTTCAATAGTTTTCGACAAAAATCTCCACCATGCGCGCAGGGAGCGAGCCGGTCGGCGGCTGGTTGGCGGCAAGCAGGCTCACCCAGTCCCGCCCTTCCGGCGGCGGCAGGGCGAGCGCCTGTTCGCCATGCGTGCGGTTGATGGCGATCGCGAGGCGGACGGTGCGCTTCTGCTGGCGGTCGGGCGTTTTGAGGAGAACGAGGAGCGTACCGGCGAAGGGAGCTTCCCAGTCCGCGACGGTCATCGGCGCGCCGGCCAGCGTCAGCCATTCGACGTCGCCCTCGCCGGTGAGGAAGGCCGTGTCGCCGAGCGCGGGGAAGCGCTTGCGGATCGCCGAGAGCATGGCGGCATGCTCGATCAGGCCGTCGTCCAGCCGGTCCCAGTGCATCCAGGTGATGGCGTTGTCCTGGCAATAGGCGTTGTTGTTGCCGTCCTGGCTGCGCCCGCCCTCGTCGCCCGCCGTCAGCATGATCGTGCCGCGGGAAAGGAAGAGGCTGGAGAGCAGGGCCTTCACGTCCGCTCGCCTTGCGGAGAGCACCATGCCGTCGGTCGTCGCGCCTTCCTCACCGTTGTTCCAGGAATGGTTCTCGTTATGGCCGTCGCGGTTGTCCTCGCCGTTCGCCTCGTTGTGTTTCACCGCATGGGAGACGAGGTCGGCCAGCGTGAAGCCGTCATGGGCGGCGAGGAAGTTGACGCTGCGGGTTTCGGTGCCGCCGTGGCGGGAGAAGATGTCGGCCGAGCCGGCAAAGGCGGTGACGAAGGGGCCGAGCCTGTGGCTGTCGCCGCGCCAGAACAGGCGGGCGTCGTCGCGGAAGCGGTCGTTCCATTCGAGGAACGGTGCCGGGAAATTGCCGAGCTGATAGCCGCCGGGGCCGATGTCCCACGGCTCGGCGATCAGCACGCGGTCCTTCAGGAGCGGGTCTGCGCAGATTTCGGAGAGCAGCGCCGCACGGGCGGAAAAGCCGTCCGCCTCACGGCCGAGGATGGTGGCAAGGTCGAAGCGGAAGCCGTCCACGCCCGCATGGCGGACGAAATGGCCAAGGCTGTCGAGCACGAGCTGGCGCACGACGGGATGCTCGCCGGCGATCGTGTTGCCGCAGCCGGTGTCGTTGATCAATTCACCCGGCCGGTCCGGCACGTGCCGGTAATAGGTGAGGTTGTCGAGCCCGCGCATGGAGAGCGTCGCGCCGTGGCGGTCGCTCTCGCCGGAATGGTTGAAGACGAGGTCGAGGATGGTGCCGATCCCCTCGGCGCGCAGCGCCGCGACCGTGTCGGCCAGCTCTTTCATGCCGCCCGGCACGAGGCGCGGGTCGAGCGCCATCAGGGCGATGGGGTTGTAGCCCCAGCTGTTGGACAGGCCGAGCGGCGGCAGGTGGCGCTCGTCGATCCAGGCGGTGATCGGCATCAGCTCCACGGCATCGACGCCGAGGCGCTTCAAATGGGCGAGCACAGCGGGATGGGCGAGCGCGCCGACGGTGCCGCGCATCGTCTCCGGCACGTCCGGGTGCAGCATGGTGAAGGCGCGCACGGCGACTTCATAGACGAAGCCACCGGGGCGGAAGAGCGGGGGCTTCACCGCGACGGGGCGGTCGCGGGTGACGATGGCCTTCGGCACGATGTCCGCCGTCTCCGCGCCGAAGACGGCGAGCCGCCCGTCATGCACGAAGCGGCGGTCGAGTTCCCTGGCATAGGGATCGACCAGCAGCTTCGCCGGATCGAACCAGAGGCCGTGGTCGGGGGAATAGACGCCGTCGGCGCGAAAGCCGTAGCGGGTGCCGGCCGTCGCGCCCTCGACGAAGACGCGGTGGAAGCCGTTCTCGCCCCGCCCCATGGCGAGGCGAGCGAGTTCCTTCTCGCCCTCGTTGTCGAACAGGCAGAGATCGACGCGGGCGGCGTCGCGCGAATAGACCGCGAATTCCACCCCGTCCCCGGAGAGCGTGGCGCCCGGTGCAAAGGAGGGGGCGGTGAAGGTCATCTTACGTGATCACGCTCGGTTCGGTGCGGCCGGTGCGGCTCTTGATGCCGGCGATCTCGTCGGCGACGGCGATGAGGTCGGCAAGGGCTTCCTGCGTGTCGATGTCGTGGCGGGCGGCGTCTGGTTCGAAGCGCTCGATATAGACGCGCAGCGTCGCGCCCGACGTGCCGGTGCCGGAAAGGCGGAAGACGACGCGCGAGCCGCCCTCGAAGAGGATGCGGATGCCCTGGTTCTTGCTGACGGACTGGTCGACCGGGTCGTGATAGGCGAAATCGTCCGCCGTCTCGACCCTGAGCGCGCCGAAGCTCCTGCCGGGAAGCGTGGCGAGCTGGTCGCGCAGGTTCGCTATCAGGCCGTTCGCGGCATCGCTGTCGACCTCCTCGTAATCGTGGCGGGAATAGTAGTTGCGGCCGTAGGTCGCCCAGTGCTGGCGCACGATGTCGATGACGCTTTCCTTGCGCACGGCGAGGATGTTGAGCCAGAGCAGGACCGCCCAGAGGCCGTCCTTCTCGCGCACATGGTTGGAGCCGGTGCCGGCGCTCTCCTCGCCGCAGATCGTGGCAAGGCCGGCATCGAGCAGGTTGCCGAAGAACTTCCAGCCGGTCGGCGTCTCGTAGATGCCGATGCCGAGCTTTTCCGCGACACGGTCGGCCGCGCCGGAGGTCGGCATGGAGCGGGCGATGCCGGCGAGGCCCTTGGCATAGCCGGGGGCGAGATGGGCGTTGGCGGCGAGCATGGCGAGGCTGTCGGAGGGCGTGACGAAGATGCCCTTGCCGATGATGAGGTTGCGGTCGCCGTCGCCGTCCGAGGCCGCGCCGAAGTCCGGCGCGTCGTCGGCCATCATGGTCTCGTAGAGCGCGCGGGCATGGACGAGGTTCGGGTCCGGGTGGTGGCCGCCGAAGTCCGGCAGCGGCATGAAGTTGAGGACCGAGCCCTTGGTGGCGCCGAGGCGGTTTTCGAGGATTTCCTTGGCATAGGGGCCGGTGACGGCGCTCATGGCGTCGAAGACGATGCGGAAGCCGCCGGCAAGCAGGCTACGGATCGCGTCGAAATCGAAGAGCTGTTCCATCAGCTCGGCATAATCGGTGACGGGGTCTATGACCGTGACCGTCATGCCCTCGATCTCGTGGGTGCCTTCGAGGTCGAGATTGACGTCGGGGACGTCGGCGATCCTGTAGCTGTCGATGGACTTGGTGCGGGCGAAGATGGCGTCGGTGATCTTCTCCGGCGCCGGGCCGCCATTGCCGATATTGTATTTGATGCCGAAGTCCTCGGTCGGGCCGCCCGGATTGTGGCTGGCCGACAGCACGATGCCGCCGAAGGCCTTGTTCTTGCGGATGACGTTGGAGGCAGCGGGCGTCGACAGGATGCCACCGCGTCCGACGAGCACGCGGCCGAAACCGTTGGCGGCAGCCATCTTGATGGCGAGCTGGATGACTTCGCGATTGTAGAAGCGGCCGTCGCCGCCGATCACCAGCGTTTCGCCGGCAAAGCCTTCCAGGCTGTCGAAGATCGACTGGATGAAGTTCTCCGCATAGTTCTTCTGCTGGAAGACGGGGACCTTCTTGCGCAGGCCCGAGGTGCCGGGCTTCTGGTCGCTGTAGGGCGTGGTCGGGACGGTCTTGATGGTCATGTTCTATACTCGCGAAAGGAGGCTGGAATAGAGGTCGGCGTAGCGCGCGGCGCTATTCTCCCACGAAACGTCCGACTTCATGCCCTGGTTCTGTATGCGCGCCCAGACTTTCGGTTCGTGCCATGCCTTGAAGACCCGGCGCAATGCCTGGCGCAGGCCCTCGGCATTGATCGGCGTGAACTGGAAGCCCGTGGCGACGCGGGCGGAAAGGGCGGCCTCGTTGGCGTCGATCACCGTATCGGCAAGGCCGCCGGTGCGCGCGACGATGGGGATGCAGCCGTAGCGCAGGCCGTAGAGCTGGGTGAGGCCGCAGGGCTCGAAGCGCGACGGGATGAGGATGGCGTCGCTGCCGGCCTGCATGAGATGCGACAGCGGCTCGTTGTAGCCGATGACGATGCCGACATGGCCGCGATGGCGCGAGGCGGCGGCGAGCAGCGCGCCCTCCAGCCCCTGGTCGCCCGCGCCGAGCACGGCGAGCTTGCCGCCCCGCTCGACGATCCAGTCGGCCACCTCGGCGATGATGTCGATGCCCTTCTGCCAGGTGAGGCGGCTGACGACGCAGAAGATCGGCCCGTCGTCTTCTATGAGGTTGAAGCGCTCGACGAGGGCCTTGCGGTTCATCGCGCGCTTCTTCAGCGAGCCGGCGGCGAAGGAGCGGGCGATATGCGGATCAGTCTCGGGGTTCCAGACGGCGGTGTCGATGCCGTTGACGATGCCGACGAGCTCGCCGGCGCGCGCATTGATGAGGCCTTCGAGCCCCATGCCGTATTCCGGCGTCATGATCTCGTGCGCATAGGTGGGGCTGACGGTGGTGATCGACCAGGCGGTGCGCAGCCCGCCCTTCAGGAAGCCGACATCGCCGTAATATTCGAGCCCTTCGACCGAGAAGGCTTCCGGCGGCAGGTCGAGACCGGCGAAGATCTCCGGGCCGAACTGGCCCTGGAAGGCGAGATTGTGCACCGTGACGACGGTGGGGATGTGCTGCAGGCCGGTATAGCGCATGTAGACGGCCGTCATCGCCGCCTGCCAGTCATGGGCATGCACGATATCCGGTTGCCAGCCGGGAATGAGGCCCCGGGCGATCTCGGCGCCCGCAAGCGAAAGGGCGGCGAAGCGCCGCCAGTTGTCGACGAAATCCTTGCCAGTGGCATCCGTATAGGGCCCGCCCTGCCGGTCGAAGAAGCCCGGCGCGTCGAGCACGAGGATGTCGATGCCCTCGTGCGTCGCGGCGAGGATGCGGGCGGGTTCGCCGAGGAGGTCCTCGAAGGTCGCCACCACCTCGGTCTTCGCCAGCCGCTGCATGACCGCGGGATAGCCGGGCATCAGCGTGCGCATGTGCATGCCATGCCCGGCGAGTGCGATCGGCAGCGCGCCGGCGACGTCGGCAAGGCCTCCCGTCTTGATCAGCGGGAATACTTCGGATGCCACCGAAAGGATGTTCATGTCCGGGCTAGAGCTCCAGCTTGTCGATCATCGGTTGGGTGATGAGGCATATGCCGTTCTCCGAGCGGCGGAAGCGCTTGGCGTCGAGTTCCGGGTCCTCGCCGACGACGAGGCCTTCGGGGATGACGACCCGGCTGTCGATGACGACGTTCCTCAGCTGCGCGTGCCGGCCGATCATGACGTTCGGCAGGATGATGGCCCCTTCGAGGCGCGAGTAGGAATTGGCGCGCACCCCGGTGAAGAGCAGGCTGCGGTTCAGCGAGGCGCCGGAGATGATGCAGTCGCCCGAAATCAGCGAGGAGGTCGCAGAGCCGCGGCGGTTCTCGTCGTCATGCACGAACTTGGCCGGTGGCTTGATCTCGGCGAAGGTCCAGATCGGCCAGGAACCGTCATAGATGTCGAGCTCGGGGGTGACGTCCGTCAGGTCGATATTGGCCTGCCAGTAGGCGTCGATGGTGCCGACGTCGCGCCAGTAGGCCTCGCGCTCGAAGTCCGAGCGCACGCAGGAGGCGGTGAAGCGGTGGGCGACGGCTTTGCCGTGCTCGACGATATAGGGGATGATGTCCTTGCCGAAGTCGCGGCTGGAGGTCGGGTCGGCGGCGTCGCGGCGCAAGAGGTCCATCAGGAACTTCGTGTGGAAGACGTAGATGCCCATGGAGGCGAGCGCCATTTCCGGATTGCCGGGAATGCCTGGCGGATCGGCCGGCTTTTCCACGAAGGCGATGATCTCATCCTTCTCGTCGACATGCATGACGCCGAAGCCGGTCGCTTCCATGCGCGGCACTTCGAGGCAGCCGATGGTGACCTGCGCGCCGGAATCCACGTGCTGCTGGAGCATCAGCTCGTAGTCCATCTTGTAGATATGGTCGCCGGCGAGGATGACCATGTATTCGACGCCGTAATCCTCGATGATATCGATGTTCTGATAGACCGCGTCGGCGGTGCCTTCGTACCACTGGGTCTCGGAGACGCGCTGGGAGGCGGGCAGGATATCGAAGCTCTCGTTTCGCTCGGGACGGAAGAAGTTCCAGCCGCGCTGCATGTGGCGGATCAGCGAATGGGCCTTGTACTGGGTGGCGACGCCGATGCGGCGGATGCCGGAATTCAGCGCATTGGAGAGCGCGAAGTCGATGATGCGCGCCTTGCCGCCGAAATGGACGGCGGGCTTGGCGCGCCGGTCGGTCAGCTCCTTCAGGCGGCTGCCGCGTCCGCCCGCGAGAACATAGGCCATCGCGTCACGGGCGAGGGGTTGATTGCGCTTCTGCTCCATTGTGTCCTCCCAGCTTCTGTCATGCGTCCAGCTCGAGCATCACCGTCGCCAATGGCGGCAGGGTGATGGCGGCGGCTATTCTTCCGTTTGCGTGCTTGCGGGCCTCGACGGCGCCGCCGTTCCCCTTGCCGCTGCCGCCATAGATCTCGGCATCGGTGTTGAGGATTTCCCGCCACCGGCCCTCCACCGGCAGCGGCACCCCATAGCCCTCGCGGTAGACGGGGGTGAAGTTGGTGATGACGGCGATCGGCTTTTCGCCGGGCGCCTTGCGCAGCCAGGCGAAGACCGAGTTGTCGCGGTCGTCGGCGATCAGCCATTCGAAGCCTTCGCCCTCGCAGTCGCGGGCATGGAGCGCGGCCTTGCGGCGATAGGTGCCGTTGAGGTCGCGCACGAGCCGGCGCATGCCTTCGTGCAGCGGATATTCGAGCAGGTTCCAGTCGAGCGAGCGGGCCTCGCTCCATTCCTGCCACTGGGCGAACTCCTGGCCCATGAAGAGCAGCTTCTTGCCGGGATAACCCCACATGAAGCCGTAATAGGCCCTGAGATTGGCGAATTTCTGCCAGTCGTCGCCGGTCATCTTGGCGATCAGCGAGCCCTTGCCGTGCACCACCTCGTCATGGCTGAGCGGCAGCACGAAGTTCTCCGTGAAGGCATAGAGCAGGCCGAAGGTCATGTCGTTATGGTGGAACTTGCGGTGCACCGGCTCGCGCGAGAGATATTGCAGCGTATCGTGCATGAAGCCCATGTTCCACTTGAAGCCGAAGCCCAGCCCGCCTTCATGCACGGGGTGCGAGACTTTCGGCCAGGAGGTGGATTCCTCCGCGATGGTCAGGATGCCGGGATGGCCGGCATAGACGTGGCGGTTCATGGACTGCAGGAAGCGAACGGCTTCCAGGTTCTCGTTGCCGCCGTATTCGTTGGGCACCCATTCGCCGTGCTTGCGCGAATAGTCGAGATAGAGCATCGAGGCGACCGCATCGACGCGCAGGCCGTCGAGATGGAACTTCTGCGCCCAGTAGAGCGCGTTGTTGATGAGGTAGGAGAGCACTTCGGCGCGACCGAAATTGTAGATCGCCGTGTTCCAGTCCGGGTGGAAGCCCTGGCGCGGGTCGGCATGTTCGTAGAGCGCGGTGCCGTCGAAGCGGCCGAGGCCGTGCGCGTCCGTCGGGAAATGCGCCGGCACCCAGTCGAGGATGACGCCGATGCCGACCTTGTGGCAGCCATTGACGAAACGGGCGAAGCCTTCCGGCTCGCCGAAGCGGGCCGTCGGCGAATAGAGGCCGGTCGTCTGGTAGCCCCAGGATGGGTCGAAGGGATATTCGGAGATCGGCAGGAACTCGATATGGGTGAAGCCCATGTCGACGCAATAGGGGATGAGATGATCGGCCAGCTCGTCCCAGGTCAGGAACGCCCCGTCGCCATGGCGCTGCCAGGAGCCGGCATGGACCTCGTAGATCGAGATCGGCTGGCGGCGGGCATCCGCGGAGGCCCAATGGGCAAGGTGCGCCTCGTCCTCCCAGGCCTGGTCGATCGGGCCGGTCGTCATCGAGGCATTGTTGGGGCGCAGTTCCGAGCGGCGGGCGAAGGGGTCGGCCTTGAGCGGCAGGACCTCGCCGTTCATGCCGACGATCTCGAACTTGTAGGCGTGGCCTTCGGCGATGCCGGGCAGGAAGACTTCCCAGATACCGGTGTCGCGGCGAAGGCGCATCGGGTTCCGCCGCCCGTCCCATTCGTTGAAATTGCCGACGACGGAGACGCGCCGGGCATTCGGCGCCCAGACGGCGAAGTGGAAGCCCTCGACGCCTTCCAGCGTCATCGGATGGGCGCCCATCTTGTCGAAGAGGCGAAGATGCGAGCCTTCGCGGATATAGTAGTCGTCCATCGGGCCGAGCACGGGGCCGAAGCTGTAGGGATCGACGACGGTCCATTCCCCGCCGGCATTGCGGGCGCGGTAGCGGACCGGCTGGAGCTTTTTCGCCGCGACCTCGCCGGCGAAGATGCCGGCCTCGGCGACGCGCGTCAGCGTGCCGATCTCCTTGCCGGACAAGGTCTCGACCACCACCTCGCTCGCCCCGGGCAGGAAGCAGCGGGCGATGAACGTGTTGCCGGACGCGTGAAGGCCCAGCACTGCGAACGGGTCCCAGTGCCTTCCCTCCAAGATCGCGTCGATGTCCGCCTTCGCCAGAAGCTCTGACGGTTGTTCCGTCGTGCCTTTTTTTGGCGGTGCGGTCATCAGGCTCTCCAGATTTCCGTTGCGTATTGGCGGATAGTGCGGTCGGAGGAGAACCAGCCCATGCGGGCGGTGTTCCTTATCGTTTTCGCATACCAGGAGGGCTTGTCGGTCCAGATGGCGTCGACCTCGCGCTGGGCTTTCGCATAGGCGTCGAAATCGGCCGCCACCATGAACCAGTCGTGATTGTAGATGCCGTCGACGAGGCCGGTGAAGCGGTTGCGGTCGTCGGGCGAGAAGACGCCGGAGGAGATGGCGGCGAGCGCCTGGGAAAGCTCCCGCGACTGCTCGATGATGGCGCGGGGATTGTGCCCCTCGGCGCGCACTTTCGCCACTTCTTCGGCGGTCATGCCGAAGATGACGATGTTCTCCGCGCCGACATGGTCGCGCATCTCGACATTGGCGCCGTCGAGCGTACCGATGGTCAGCGCGCCGTTGAGGGCGAACTTCATGTTGCCGGTGCCTGAGGCTTCCATGCCGGCCGTCGAGATCTGCTCGGAAAGATCGGCGGCGGGCACCATGATCTCGGCGAGCGAGACATTGTAGTTCGGCACGAAGACGACCTTGAGCAGGCCGCGCACGGCCGGGTCGTTGTTGATCACCTTCGCCACGTCGTTGGCGAGCTTGATGATCAGCTTGGCATTGTGATAGCTCGGCGCCGCCTTGCCCGCGAAGAGTTTTACACGCGGCACCCAGTCGAGCTCCGGATGCGAGCGGATCTGGTCGTAGAGCGCGACGGCCTCGATGATGTTGAGGAGCTGGCGCTTGTATTCGTGGATGCGCTTGATCTGGATGTCGAACATCGCGGCGGGGTCGATGCGCACGCCCATGCGGCTGCCGACGAGGTTCGCGAGGCGGTTCTTGTTCTCCCGCTTGATCGCTGCAAAGCGCCCCTGGAAATCCCGGTTGTCGGCGAAGGCGTCGAGCGCCGTCAGTGCCTCGGCATCGTCCATGAAGGCGTCGCCGATGGATTCGCGGATCAGCTCGAACAGGCCCGGATTGCACTGCATCAGCCAGCGGCGCGGCGTGATGCCGTTCGTCTTGTTGTTGATGCGGTCGGGATAGAGCTTGTGCAGGTCGGCGAAGACCGTTTCCTTCATCAGCTCGGTATGCAGCGCCGACACGCCGTTGATCGAGTGCGAGCCGACGAAGGCGAGATTGCCCATGCGCACGCGGCGCTCGCCGGATTCCTCGATCAGCGAGATGTTGCGGATGCGCTGGTCCTCGAAACCCTTTTCCTTACGGGCCTCGACGAGAATCTTGGCGTTGATCGCATAGACGATCTGCATGTGGCGCGGCAGAAGGCGCTCGAAGAGCGGCACCGGCCAGCTTTCCAGCGCTTCCGGCAGGAGCGTGTGATTGGTGTAGGAGAAAGTGCGGCGGGCCAGATCCCAGGCGATATCGAAATCGAGGCCGTGCACATCGGTGAGCAGGCGCACCAGCTCGGCGACGGAAACGGCGGGGTGCGTGTCGTTGAGCTGGATGGCGACGGCGTCCGGCAGGGAGCTGAAATCCGGATATTGCTGGAGGTGGCGGCGCAGGATGTCCTGCAGCGAGGCCGAACAGAAGAAGAATTCCTGGCGCAGGCGCAGTTCCTGGCCGGCGGGCGTGGCATCGGCCGGATAGAGCACGCGCGTCAGGCTTTCGGCCTTGTTGCTCTCGCGAAGGGCACCGATATGGTCGCCGGCATTGAAGGCGTCGAGCAGGATCGGGTCGATGGGATTGGCCGACCACAGGCGCAGCGTGTTGACGCGCTTGGCGTGCCAGCCGACGGCCGGCGTGTCATAGGCCGTCGCGATGACGCGCTCGGCCGGCTTCCAGACGAAGCGCTGCTTGTCCTCGCCGATATTGATCGTCTCCACGGCACCGCCGAAGCCGATCTCGTAGGAGCTTTCGCGCCGCTCGAATTCCCAGGGGTTGCCGTGGGCGAGCCATGTCTCGGGTAGTTCCACCTGCCAGCCGTCCGCCATCTGCTGGCGGAAGAGGCCGTGCACGTAGCGGATGCCGTAGCCATAGGCGGGCACGTCGACCGTCGCCATGCTCTCCATGAAGCAGGCGGCGAGGCGTCCGAGGCCGCCATTGCCGAGCGCGGCATCGGGCTCCAGCTCGGCGATGACGTCGAGATCGACGCCGAGCGAGGCGAGTGCATGGCGCATTTCGTCCAAAATGCCGATATTCGTCATGGCGTCGCGCATCAGGCGGCCGATGAGAAACTCCAGCGAGAGATAGTAGACGCGCTTCGATCCGGTGGAATAGGTGCGGCGCGTGGAGTCCATCCACTTGTCGGTGACGCGGTCGCGCGCCACGAGGATCGCAGCGGTCAGCCAGTCATGCGGCTTGGCGACTTTCGGGTCCTTGCCGATGCGGTATTTGAGGCGTTCGAGAAGTTCTGTGGCGAGCTGTTCACGGTCCGATGATCGAGGGGCGGGGGCAAGGTCGTTGTTGGTTACCCTGTTCATCATCGGCGAACCTTGCCCCTTTGCATTCTCAGCGTTCGATCAGTCGAAAATCGCGTTTAAATCAATTTATGCATCTATCCGAAGCGCTTGCAATATGCCTTTTCAAGAAAGGGCGCATGCATTTTCGACAGGGCTGAAACAGCTCCGGGAGATGAAAAAGCCCGCCGAGCGGCGCACGGCGGGCTTCGTTCATCAAAGGAAAGCGCCGGTTATTTCGTGACGCGGGCGATCACCTGCGAAGCCTGCTGACCGATGGTCTTGAACGCCGCCAGAAGGTCGGCGGTGCTCTCGGCGGCGAAGTAGTGGTTCGTTGTGGTGGCGCAATATTGCAGCAGGGCCTGGCCACGGCTCGGCGCCATGAAGGCGATCGTGTAGACTTCGATATTGTTTGCCTTCGCCTTGTCGCACTCTGTCTTCGTGTCTGTGTCGGCGGATGCGATGTTATTGTCGCCGTCGGTCATGAAGATAATGTATTTCGACGGCACCTGACCGTTGCCGGCCTTGTTCCTGTGCTCGGTCTCTTCCGTGCCGCTTGTCAGGCTGTTGTAGGCGGTGGTGAAGGCGGGGGCCGAGTTGGTGTTGCCGCTGGCGGTCAGCGCGTTGACGTACTTGAGGACACCTGCCGTTCCCCAGGCGAGATCCGTGGGCGACTGGGCTGAGCTGTTGTACGATACGGCGCCGGTGCGCACGAAAATCGCCTTGGGGTCGGCAGTATCGAGTTGCTTGAGAAGATCCTGCGTGGCGAGCTGCAGCGAGGCTATGCGTGTCAGCTTGGTCGTGCAGGTCTTGTTCGGATCCTTCCTCGTAGGGCAAGCATAGGTCGTCGTGCTGTTCGTCTGTTCGCCCATCGAGCCGGAGCGGTCGAGCACGAAATACATCGACAGGGCATTCTTCGATTCCGTGCCGCTCTCCGCCGATCCGCTCGCGGCGATCTGCTTCGAGGTCTGGCCGAAAAGACGCGTCAGTGGGTTGAGCTGCAGCTCGTAACCTGTCGCGACATTGATCTTGAAGGTCTTGCCGCCGGAGGCTTCGGTCGTTTCCGTGATGTCGATGGTCGTGGCCGAGGTCAGGTCGCTCTTGCCGGGCAGGGTGCCGCTCAGCTGCGTCTTGAAAAATTTCAGCGCGATTTCCTTGGCTTCCGCGACAGTCTTCTTATCGTTGGAAAGCGCCGAGGCGGCGGCCAGCGAGGCGGAGTCGACCGCATCCTGCAGCTCGGCCTTGGTCAGCACCATGTTGGTGAGGTCCATCGCGAAGCCGCCGGCACCCAGGATGACCGGGAGGGCGAAGGCCGTCATCATCGCGAAATTGCCGCGGCGGTCATCCCGCAAGCGGGCCAGCAGGCTGCGTTTTTCCGTCATCTTCTTCATGAGACTTCACTCAACATCGTCATAATGTGGGGTGAAGCTACCAGCGAAGTGTTATTCAACGGTTCGAGCGCGTGGTATAGTTTTCGTAAAATTGCGCGGGTCCCGAAATCCCGCCGCCTGTCGCTGTTTCCAAACGGGAATTCACGATGCCGGCCGTACCGGGATGACGTCGACGGCCTGGTTCGTCTGGTGCTGGCCGTAACCCTTCAGGACGCCGATGACGGGGGCGACGTCGGCATAGTCGCGGCCATAGGCGACGACGATATGGTCGGTGCCGGCGGGGATGTCGTTTGTCGGGTCGAGTTCCATCCAGCCGTTCACCCGTCCGCCCCAGTAGCGCACCCAGGCATGCATGGCATCCGCGCCCTCCAGCCGCTCCTTGCCCGGCGGGGGAATGGTGCGCAGGAACCCGCTGACATAGCCGGCGGGAATGCCGAGGCTGCGCAGCGCCACGATCATCACATGGGAGAAATCCTGGCAGACACCGCGTTTCAGCTTGAAGGCCTCGCGCGGGGTCGTGTCGACGCTCGTCGCCTTCGGGTCGTAGGTGAAGTCCTTGTGGATGCGGGCACAGAGTGCCGTCGCGATGGCGCGGACCGTCATGCCGGGCTTGGCGATGGCGCGGGCATAGTCGGCGATCTCCGGGCAGTCCTTCAGCCGCGGGCTCGGCCCGGTATAGTGGTGCGGCGAGCCGGCGTCGAGCGACCAGTAGCCGGCGATGTCCTCCGGCAGCTCGGTGACGCGGGGCGAGAGGTCGGCGGTGGCTTCCGGCGCATCGACCTGCACGCGCGCCTGCATGCGGATGTCGAGCCGCTCATGCTGGCTGCGGAAGAGGATCGCGCTCATCGGGTTTTCGAAGAAGTCGTGATGGTCGACCCGCTCGCCCGGGCCGGGCGTGACGCCGACCGTGCCGGCGACGAGGCGCTGTCGGCCTTCGATGGAGAGCGGCAGAACGCGAACGATATGCCGGCCGCCGGAAACCGGCGTGTCATAGAGATAGCTGATATGGAGGTTGACGTCGTAGAGCATGGTTCGGCGCCTCCTCCTCGCTCAGCTCAGATAGGTTTGCGCGAGAATGTCGGAGAGCTTTTCCATCTCCGTCTCGAGGCGCTTGTAGACAGCGTCCGTCATCGTCTCCGGCGTCATCACCGCCAGCCCCGCGTGAAGGCGCATGGCCTCGCGGTAGAAGGGCGACATCTGGCCGTTCGAATAGGCGTTCGGCAATTGCTCGATCTCGTTCTTGATCTCGTTCAATTGGTAGAGGATCGAGCGCGGATTGAGCGCGTCGAGCGCCAGCAGGTCAGTCACGGTCAGGCGCGCGGTCGCCACGTTGTAGCGGCGGCGATGGGTCATGACGCTGTCGCCGATCTCCAGCAGCATGTCGAGCGCGCCGTCCGGTGCATCCTCGCCGGACATGTGCCCGAGCAGGCGCGTCATGTGCAGGCCGCGTTCGAGGTAACGGCCGATGGACAGGAACCGCCAGCCGGTGAAGCGATACATGTTCTCGTGCACGAGGCCGGCGAAGCCCGCGAGCTTGCGCAGCAGTACCGTCATGGCGCGGGTCGCATCGTCGCCAGGCTGGATGCTGACATGGAAGCGGCGGGCGGTCTTCGACAGGTCATTGAGCGCGAGCCAGCCGTCCGGCGAGAAGCGGTCGCGGATGTTGCTGGCGGAGAAGACGGCGCTGTCGATGTTGCGGATGAGGCTCGTCGGTACCGCTTCGGATGTGTCGATGTCGAGCGCGTCGAGATATTCGCTGACATCCTTCAGGAGAGGCTGTTCCGGATCGGCATATTCGGCGTAGCGGCCATGCCAGGCGCGCAGGATGCGCAGCGCGCCCTCCGCCCGCTCGATATAGCGGCCGAGCCAGAAGAGGTTGTCCGCCGCGCGGCTCGGCAGGCTGCCGGGCATGTTGCGGGTGAATTCTTCCTCGGCCGGCAGGAGCGAGGTGCGCTCGACGGGCTTGCGGCTGACGATCCAGACATCGGCGGCCGAGCCGCCTTCCTGCATGGCGATGGCCGCGACATTGTCGCCCGAACCGATGCGGGCGAAGCCGCCGGGCATGATCTGCCAGCCGTCACGGGTGCGGGCGGCGAAAACGCGCAGCGACATGGGCCGCGGCACCAGCTTGCCATCGACGAAGGCGGGTGTGGTGGAGAGGGTGACGGCTTCCTGGCCGACGAGCTTGGCACCGTCCGTCGCCAGCCATTCGGCGATGGATTGCTTGGCCGTGTCGCGCAGGCTGGAGCCGAGCACGGACTGGGCGTTGTCGTCGAAGAAGGGGCGCGTGGAATAGGCCGGGCCGATGACCATGCGCTCGATATTGGCCGCGACGTGCTCGCGCTCGTCCTTCTGGCCGCACCACCACGTTGCGATGGAGGGGAGGCGCTGCTCCTCGCCGAGCAGGTGCCGGCAGATATTCGGCAGGAAGGCGAGGAAGGCACGGGTTTCGACGATGCCCGCGCCGAGCGCGTTGACGAAGGTGACGGAGCCGGAGCGCAGCGCCTCGACCATGCCGGGCGTGCCGATATGGGAGTTCTGGTTCAGCTCGAGCGGATCGGCAAAGGCGGCATCGAGACGGCGCCAGAGCACGCCGATGGGCTTGAGGCCCGCGACCGTGCGCACCATGACCTTGCCGTCGACGACGGTCAGGTCCTCGCCCTCCAGCAGCATGAAGCCGAGATAGCGGGCGATATAGGCGTGTTCGAAATAGGTTTCGTTGGCAAGGCCGGGTGTCAGGACGGCGATGCGGTCGTCCGCTGCCTTGCCCGCCTGCAGCGCATTGCGGAAGGCGCCGAAGAAGCCGGCGAGGCGATGGGCGTGGGTTTCGGCATAGACGTCGGAGAAGGCGCGGGTCGTCGCCACGCGGTTTTCCAATGCGAAGCCGGCGCCGGAAGGGGCCTGGGTGCGATCGGAAAGGACCCACCAGTTGCCGTCCGGCCCACGGCCGATCTCGAAGGAGACGAAGTGCAGGAAATGCCGGCCGGCCGGCTGCACGCCGACGAGCGGGCGCAGGAATTCGTCGTTGGAGGCGACGAGGGCAGGGGGGAGCAGGCCGTTGGCGACGAGTTCGTTCCTGCCGTAGATATCGGCGATGACGGCTTCCAGCAGTTCTGCGCGCTGGACGAGGCCGCGCGATAGGTTTTCCCATTCGGCCTCGTCGATGATGACGGGAACGTGGGAGAGCGGCCAGGCGCGGTCAGTGACGGCCTCCTTGCCATAGGCGCGGTAGAAGACGCCGGCATCGCGCAGATACCGGTCGGCGCGGGCGAAGCGGCCGGCCAGTTCGGTTTCGTCCATGCGCTCGAGCGCGTTGAGAAGGGCACGCCAGACGGGGCGCACGACGCCGTCGGTGTCGACCATTTCGTCGGCGACGCCGGGAAGGGGCGCATAGGCGCGCGCGGATGCTTCCGCCGCCTCGGCCTCGATGCGTTCCGCTTCCGCAGTCGTGGTCTTCAATCAATATCTCCTAGGAAGCTTTCGTATTTCCGCCTTCTTCGAAATGCGGAAATGCTCCAGCTCTTTGTCTCGCGCAATTCCAGACGCAAAACCGCTGCGCACTTTTGCAGGAATTGCCTTTAGATGCCGGGCGGCCGGCGCAGATCCAGCGTCAGCGGGAAATCCGCCGGCGATGTTTCCGGCCACAGCGTATAGCCGCCGGCCCTGTGCCCCCAGGGCTCGAACCGCGCCAGCCGGCGCGCCTCGGCCTCGTTGCCGTTTACCGGGAAGGTGTCATAGTTGCGTCCGCCCGGATGGGCAACGTGGTAAATGCAGCCCCCGATCGCTCTGCGCGACCATGTATCATAAATGTCGAAAGTAAGCGGTGTGTTGACGGGCAGCACCGGATGAAGGCCCGAGGCGGGCTGCCATGCCTTGAAGCGGACGCCCGCTACCGAGACACCCTTCGTGCCTGTTGACCTCAATGGCATCGGCCTGCCGTTGCAGGCGACGGTGTAGCGCTCGGGATTGGTTGTCTCCAGCTTGACCTGCAGGCGTTCGACGGAACTATCGACATAGCGCACCGTGCCACCGATGGCGCCCTGCTCACCCATGACATGCCAGGGCTCCAGCGCCTGCCGCAGCTCCAGGTTCGCGCCCTCGTATTCCACCTCGCCGCAGAAGGGGAAGCGGAATTCGAGCTGGGCGGAGAACCATTCCGGGCGCAGCTCGAAGCCATTCGCCTTGAGGTCGGCTAGGACGTCGAGGAAATCCTGCCAGACGTAATGCGGCAGCATGAAGCGGTCATGCAACGTGGTGCCCCAGCGCACGAAGCCGCCCTGCGCGGGGTTCTGCCAGAAGCGGGCGATGAGGGCGCGGATGAGGAGCTGCTGGGCAAGGCTCATGCGGGCATTCGGCGGCATCTCGAAGCCGCGGAACTCGACGAGGCCGAGGCGGCCGGTCGGGCCATCCGGCGAGAAGAGCTTGTCGATGCAGATTTCCGAGCGGTGCGTGTTGCCGGTGACGTCAGTCAGGAGGTTGCGGAACAGGCGGTCGACGAGCCAGGGCAGCGGCGGCTGGCCCTCGCCGGGCGGCGGCACCTGCGAGAGCGCGATTTCCAGTTCGTAGAGCGAGTCGTGCCGGGCCTCGTCGATGCGCGGGGCCTGGCTGGTCGGGCCGATGAAGAGGCCGGAGAAGAGGTAGGAGAGCGAGGGATGGCGCTGCCAATGCAGCACGAGGCTCTTCAGGAGGTCCGGGCGGCGCAGGAACGGGCTATCGTTGGGGTTCGCGCCACCGACGACCACATGGTTGCCGCCGCCGGTGCCGGTGTGGCGGCCGTCGATCATGAACTTGTCCGCGCCGAGACGGGACTGGCGGGCTTCCTCGTAGATCGCCGTGGTGATGTCGACACAGTCGTCCCAGGTGGAGGCGGGGTGGATGTTGACTTCGATGACGCCGGGATCGGGCGCGACGCGGATCACGTTGAGGCGTTCGTCATGCGGCGGGGCATAGCCCTCGATATGGACCGGCAGGCCGATCGCGGCGGCGGCGCGCTCGGCGGAGGCGATGAGGTCGAGATACTCCTCGACGCTGACGGTCGGCGGCATGAAGACGCAGAGCCGGCCGTCGCGCGGCTCGACCGAGATGGCGGTGCGCACATAGCCGCCGATCTCGTCGGTGGATTGTGGCACCTGCGGCTGCTGGCCCTTGAAGGGCTGGAAATGTGCGGTTTTCTGCGGGCGACCCGCATCCTCCGCGTAGTCCGGTAGTTCGTCGCGTTCGATGGTGGGGTCCATCGGGTTTATGTAGGGATAGACGGCCGGCGAGAGCCAGGGCAGCGAATTCAGCGGCAGGCGGTAGCCGACGGGGCTGTCGCCGGGCACGAGGAAGAGGCGGCCGCGGCGGGTCTGCCATTTCTCGCTCGACCATCGACGGCCGCTGGCGCGGGAATTCCACGCCTGGACGGGCAGCACATAGCCGGTCGGGCGGGTGAGGCCGCGCTCGAAGACGCGGGCAATGCGGCTGCGCTCCTCGGCATCCTCCAGCTTGGAGTTAGACGGGTCGACATTGTTGGGAAGGTTCGCCTCCTTGACCAACCATTCGGCGGGGTCCTCGAAGGCGGGCATCACGTTTTCGGCCGGAATGTCGAGTTCGCCGGCAATCGCGGTGAGGAGCCGGCCGGCGTCGTCTTCCGTCACCGGGCGCGGCGCGCCTTCCTCGGCGATAAGGTCCGGATTCTGCCATATCGGCTTTCCGTCGCGCCGCCAGTAGAGCGAGAAAGTCCAGCGCGGCAGGCTTTCGCCGGGATACCACTTGCCCTGCCCGTAATGCAGGAAGCCGCCGGGCGCGAATTTTTCACGCAGGCGCCGGATCAGCTGGTCTGCCTTCTCGCGCTTGGTGGGGCCGACGGCGGCGGTGTTCCATTCAGCGGATTCGAAATCGTCGATGGAGACGAAGGTCGGCTCGCCGCCCATGGTGAGGCGCACGTCGTTGGCGGCGAGCACGCCGTCCACTTCGCGGCCGAGCGCGTTCAAGGCCTCCCAGCTCTCGTCGGAGAAGGGCTTGGTGATGCGCGGATGCTCGGCGACGCGGTCCACCGTCATCGCGAAGTCGAATGCGGTATTCGCCTCGCCGAAATAGCCGCCGCTGATCGGCGCGGCGTTGCGGTAATGTGGGGTCGCGGCCAGCGGGATGTGGCTTTCGCCGGTCAGGAGGCCAGAGGTCGGGTCGAGGCCGATCCAACCGGCGCCGGGAATATAGACCTCGCACCAGGCATGAAGGTCGGTGAAGTCCACCTCGGTGCCGGAGGGGCCGTCGAGCGCCTTGAGGTCGGGTGTCAGCTGGATGAGGTAGCCGGAGACGAAGCGGGCGGCGAGGCCGAGATTGCGCAGGATCTGCACGAGCAGCCAGCTTGAATCGCGGCAGGAACCGCGGGCGATGCTCAGCGTCTCCTCGGGCGATTGCACGCCGGGTTCCATGCGGATGACGTAGCCGATTTCCTGCTGCAGCCGCGCATTAAGGCCGACGACCATGTCGACCGTGCGCTGGCGGGAGCGGTCGACGGTCTTCATGAAGGCTTCGAGCGCGGGCGTCAGCGGCTCGGGCGTGCGGTAGATCTTCAGGTCCTCGACGAGATCGGCCGGATAGTCGAAGGGCCAGTGCTCGGCCTCCTCCTCCACGAAGAAGTCGAAGGGGTTGTAGATCGTCATGTCGGCGACGAGGTCGACCTCGATCTTCAGTTCCGTCACCGGATCGGGGAAGACGTAGCGGGCGAGATAGTTGCCGTAGGGATCCTGCTGGAGGTTCACGAAGTGGTTTTCGGGCGTGACCTTCAGCGAATGGCTGATCACCTTGGTCTTGGAATGCGCCGCCGGCTTCAACCGGATGATCTGGGGTCCGAGACGGACCGGGTTGTCGTATTTGTAGTGGGTAAGGTGGTAGATGCCGGCCTTGATCGACATACGTGCTTTTTCCCCTCGGTGACGGTCTCGTGCCGTCATCGAGGGGAGTTTGTGCAATGCGAAGACAGATTGCAAGCGCCATCGCGCTTGCTGGCTCCGATGGGGCGGAATGCCCGTGTCGCCCGAGGTTCAGCGGGTTGCTGCGACCAGCGAGAAATGCGCGCCCTGCGGATCGAGGCAATTGACGATCCAGGCGCCGCCGGGCACTTCCATCGGGTCCATCAGGATCCGCCCGCCGCCGTCCGTCACCCGCTTTATCGCGGCATCCAGTCCCTCGACCACGAAATAGTAGCCCCAGAAGGGCGGGGCGGGCAGGTCCGCCGGCTTGGTCATCATGCCGCCGATGGCGTTGCCGCCGCGCACCGCGAAGGTCTGGTAGATGCCCATGCCACCTTCCGACATGTCCACGGCCCTGTCCTTCGTCCAGCCGAAGGTCTTTGCGTAGAAGTCCCAGTCGCTGTCGAGGTCGCCGGCCATCAGCTCGTTCCAGCCGATATGGCCGGGCGTCATCATGCCGGGCTGCTCGGGGCCTTCGTCCTCGGTGCTGAAGAGCGAGAAGACCGCGCCGTGCGGGTCGGCGGCGACTGCGAAGCGGCCGACGCCGGGAATGTCCTGCGGCTGGCGATGGACCTGGCCGCCATTGGCGACGATGTCCTTCAGCGTTTTTTCGAGATCGTCGGAGAAGATGTAGCCGATCCAGAGCGGCGGCATGCCCTTCGCTTCGGCGGGAATATCCATCAGGCCGGCGACCTGGCTTTCGCCGGCATAGGCGAGGGTGTAGTTCATGCCCGGCATGCCGGAATCCTTCGTTGTCCAGCCGATGACCGACGCATAGAAGCGTTCGGCGGCGGACACGTCCGGGGTCATCAGTTCGTACCAGCAGAACCTGCCATAATCCTTGTGCATCGGTCTTTCCTTTTGTCCGTGGTCGCGGGTTGGTCAGTCGCAGCAGGATTGCGCCTTTTGCGCGCCGGCATATTCGTCCTTCCGTTTGACGAAACTGAGGGTGCCGGTCTCGTTGCGCCCCTTGGGCGCGCGGTCGAGGATCATCAGCGTGCCGAGCGCCTCCTCGCCGCCACGGGCATAGTCGGAATAGGTATGATAGACGATGCCGTCCTCATCCTTGAAGAAAGCGCTGAGGCCGGGAAGCTCGTCATGGGCATCCGCCGCGTCTGTCTCGCGGTAATTGTACATGACCTTGCCGCTGGCCAGCTCCTCCTTCGTGAAGGAAACGTGGTAGTCGAAGTTGAAATCGCTGCCATGGGACGAGACCCACGGGAATTTCCAGCCCATGCGCTTCCTGTAGGCCTCCAGCTTTTCCAGCGGCGCGCGGGAGACGGCGACCATCGTGACGTCGTGATTGTTGAGATGCGGCAGCATGCCGTCGATATGATCCGCCATGAAGGAGCAGCCGGGGCAACCGGCTTCCCAATCCGGGCCGTACATGAAGTGGTAGACGATGAGCTGGCTGCGGCCGTCGAAGAGGTCCGCCAACGTTTTGCGGCCTTGCGGCGTCTCGAAGGTATAGGTCTTGTCGACCTTGACCCAGGGAAGGGCGAGGCGTTCGGCGCGCACCTTGTCGCGCAGCCTGGTTTCCTCCTTCTCCAGGGCCAGCAGGGTCTTGCGGGCGTTCAGCCACGTCTCCCGGGATACGATATCGTGGTTCGGTCTCATGCTCGGAACTCCTCCTTCACGGGCTTTCGACAAATAAGTTGGTATCAACATTTATCGTGGATGTCAAAGCGGCGCTTGTCGGATGGGCGGCAGAGAATGGAGGAGGGGGGAAGGAAAAGCCCGCATCGGCGGGCTTTCGGAAACAGGCGCGGGCGCAGCCTCCTGGCCGCGCCCGGCGGACTGCTTATTCCGGCAGGATGCGAACGGCGCCCTTGTCGGCGCTGGCGGCGAAGGCGGCGTAGGCCTTCAGCGCCGTCGTGACGTTGCGCCTGCGGGGAGCGGCCGGCTTCCAGCCGAGCTTGTCCTGCTCGGCGCGGCGGACGGCCAGTTCCTCTTGCGAAACCGCAAGGTTGATGGTGCGGTTCGGGATGTCGATCTCGATCAGGTCGCCCTGGCGCACGAGGCCGATGGCGCCGCCCTGCGCGGCTTCCGGCGAGGCGTGGCCGATGGACAGGCCCGAGGTTCCGCCGGAGAAGCGGCCGTCGGTGATGAGCGCGCAGGCCTTGCCGAGGCCCTTCGACTTGAGGTAGCTCGTCGGATAGAGCATTTCCTGCATGCCGGGGCCGCCCTTCGGGCCTTCGTAGCGGATGACGACGACGTCGCCGGCCTTCACCTCGCCGCCGAGAATGCCCTTGACGGCCGCGTCCTGGCTTTCGAAGACGACGGCGGGGCCGGAGAATTTCAGGATCGATTCATCGACGCCGGCCGTCTTCACGATGCAGCCGTCGAGCGCGATATTGCCGGAGAGGACGGCAAGGCCGCCATCCTTGGAGAACGGATGTTCGACGGAGCGGATGACGCCCTTTTCGCCGTCGGTGTCGAGCTCGTCCCAGCGCGCTTCCTGGCTGAAGGCGACCTGGGTGGGGATGCCGCCCGGTGCCGCGCGGAAGAACGTGCGGACCGTTTCGCTGCTGGTGCGGGTGATGTCCCAGCGGTCGATGGCGTCGCCCAGTGTCTCGGCATGCACGGTCGGCGTGTCGCGGTGGAGCAGGCCCCCGCGGTCGAGCTCGCCGAGGATGCGCATGATGCCGCCGGCGCGGTGCACGTCTTCCATGTGCACGTCCTGCTTGGCGGGCGCGACCTTGGAGAGGCACGGCACCCTGCGCGACAGCTGGTCGATGTCGTCGAGGTCGAAATCGATGCCGCCTTCATGGGCGGCGGCGAGGATGTGGAGAACGGTATTGGTCGAGCCGCCCATGGCGATATCGAGCGACATGGCGTTCTCGAAGGCCTTCTTGTTGGCGACCGAGCGCGGCAGGATGCTCTCGTCGTTCTGCTCGTAGTAGCGGCGGGCGAGATCGACGATCAGGTGGCCGGCCTCGACGAAGAGGCGCTTGCGGTCGGCATGGGTGGCCAGCGTCGAGCCGTTGCCCGGCAGCGACAGGCCGAGGGCTTCGGTCAGACAGTTCATCGAGTTGGCCGTGAACATGCCGGAGCAGGAGCCGCAGGTCGGGCAGGCGGAGCGCTCGATGGCCTTGACGTCGTCGTCGGAGATCTTGTCGTCGGCGGCGGCGACCATGGCATCGACGAGGTCGAGCGCGTGGGTCTTGCCGTGGAGAACGACCTTGCCGGCCTCCATCGGGCCGCCGGAGACGAAGACGGCGGGGATGTTGAGGCGCATGGCGGCATTCAGCATGCCGGGCGTGATCTTGTCGCAGTTGGAGATGCAGACCATGGCGTCGGCGCAATGCGCGTTGACCATGTATTCGACCGAGTCGGCGATGATCTCGCGGCTCGGCAGCGAATAGAGCATGCCGTCATGGCCCATGGCGATGCCGTCGTCGACGGCGATCGTGTTGAATTCCTTGGCGACGCCGCCGGCTGCCTCGATCTCGCGCGCGACGAGCTGGCCAAGGTCCTTCAGGTGCACGTGGCCGGGCACGAACTGGGTGAAGGAGTTCACCACCGCGATAATCGGCTTTCCGAAATCCGAGTCCTTCATGCCGGTCGCACGCCACAGGCCGCGGGCACCGGCCATGTTGCGGCCGTGGGTGGTGGTTCGGGAGCGATATGCGGGCATGGTCAATTCCTCGAGATGGACGCGGCTTGCATATGGGCCGGAAAGGGCCGGATTGCGAGCCTCAGCAAGGTTCCCTAACGCAAAATGCCCCGCGCGTCACGAAAGGAATGGAGATTTTTTGGCGGTGCGGCGCAATTTCCTTGCCTGTTCCTGGCTGGCCATGCAGGGGCGGACATGACCGTTGTCGGCACAGTGCATTCGTGCCATGGTCCGCGCCATGAACGGCACGGCACAGGTTTTGGCGGAAGAGGCGGAGGCCGGGCTCGACAGGAGCCCGCTCTACCTGCGTATCCGCGACGTGCTGGCGGATGCCATCGCCTCCGGGCGCCTGCCGAAGGGCGCGCTTTTGCTGGAGGGGCCGGTCGCCGGCCTCTTCGCGTCGACGCGAACGCCGGTTCGCCAGGCCTTCGCTCTCCTGGAGGAGGCCGGGGCGATCCGCCGCTTCGACGGGCGCGGTTTCCTCGTGGGGCAGGGGCGGAGCGGGCCGAAGCGCGTGGCGCTGACGGCGGAGATGCTCGGTCTCGGCGAGGAGGCGCCGGCCCTGCGCAAGGCGCCGGGTTGGGAGGCGATCTATGAGAGCCTTGAGCGGGAGATGGTGCATCTTTCCGTCTTCGGCCGCCACCGGATCAACGAGGTGGAGCTGGCGCGCGCCCGCGGCGTCGGCCGGCAGGTGGCGCGCGATGCGCTGACCCGGCTGGAAGCGCTCGGCATCGTCGAGAAGGACGAGCGCATGCGCTGGACGCTGGTGCCGCTCGACGAGCAGCGCATGCGCGACCTGCACGATATCCGCGTGTCGCTGGAGCCGCTGGCGCTGGTGCGCGCCGCGCCCTTCCTTCCGCCCGCCGAACGCAGGGCGATGACGGAGCGGCTGGAGGAGGCGCTGGCGGTCTATCCGGACTTGTCCGTCGAGGCGATGGACGATCTAGAGACGGATCTCCACATCACCTGCCTCGGCTACTGCCCGAACCGGGAACTGCTGATCGCGCTGCGCCGCGCGCGCTTCATGCTGAATGTCAGCAAGCATATCATCGGGGTCTCGCACCGCATGCCGGCCGACGAGCCCTTCATCGCCGAGCATCTGGCCGTCTTCCGGGCACTCGATGTCGACGACAGCGCGCGGGCGGCCGAGACGTTGCGCCATCATATCGCCGTCTCGCTCCCCAAGGTTATCGGGCGCGTCGCGGAACTGCGGGAGGCGCACCGGCCGGACATGCCGGCCTATGCGGTGCCCGCCACCCGCTGAGGAGAGTGCCATGAAGGTCAAGCGCATCGTCGCCAATATCGAGACGGCAGATCCCGCGGCGGTCGCCCGCTTCTATGAAGAGGTGCTCGGGCTGAGGCTCCTGATGGACCACGGCTGGATCGCCACCTACGGCACCGATGGCACAATGCCGCTGCAAGTGAGCTTTGCCTCGGAGGGAGGCTCGGGCACGCCGGTGCCCGGCCTCTCCATCGAGGTGGACGATCTGGAGACGGTCCATGCGGGCGTCGTGAAGGGCGGCTATCCGATCGAATACGGGCCCGCCGACGAGCCATGGGGCGTGCGGCGCTTCTTCGTGCGCGATCCGGCCGGCACGCTGGTCAATGTCCTCATGCACACGGGCTGATCAGGTGATCGCGCCGACCTGCCAGGGCACGAATTCGCTGTCGCCGTAATCGAAGGCCTCGCTCGCCGTCTTGCGGCCGGACGCGGTCTCGATGACGAATTCGAAGATGCGGCGGCCGGCCTCCTCGATGGTCTCGGTGCCGTCGACGATGGTGCCGCAGTTGATGTCCATGTCCTCCCGGATGTGCTCGTACATGGGCGTGTTGGTGGCGATCTTGATGCAGGGCGCGGGCTTGTAGCCGGAAACGGAGCCGCGGCCCGTGGTGAAGGCGACGAGGTTGCAGCCGCCGGCGATCTGGCCGGTCACGGCGGCCGGGTCGTAGCCGGGCGTGTCCATGAAGACGAAGCCCGGCTCCGTCACCTCTTCGGCATATTCGTAGACCGCATTGAGCGGCATGGAGCCGCCCTTGGCGACCGCGCCGAGCGATTTTTCGAGGATGGTCGTCAGCCCCCCGGCCTTGTTGCCATGCGAGGGGTTGTTGTTGAGCTCGGCGTCGTTCTTCGCCGTATAGTCCCGCCACCAGTCGATGCGCGACAGCAGCTTCTCCGCGACCTCCGGCCGGGCGGCCCGGCGGGTGAGGAGATGTTCGGCGCCGTAGATCTCGGGCGTCTCCGACAGCACGGTCGTCGCGCCCTGCTTCACCAGAAGGTCGGAGGCGATGCCGAGGGCAGGGTTGGCGGAGATGCCGGAATAGCCGTCCGAGCCGCCGCATTCGAGCGCCAGCTTGATGCCGGACAGCGGCTGCGGCGTGCGGCGGATGCGGCCGACATCCGGCAGCATGTCGTCGATCATCTCGCAGGCCGCCTCGATGGTCCTGCGCGTGCCGCCCTGGTTCTGGATCATCATGGTGCGGAAGGTCTTGCCTTCCTCCAGTCCCGCCTCCTCGACGAGCGGGCCGTATTGAAAGGTCTCGCAGCCGAGGCCGATCATCAGGATGCCGCCGAAATTGGGGTTGCGGGCATAGCCCTTGAAGGTGCGGGTGAGGATGCGCCCGCCTTCGGATTTCAGGTTCAGCGCGCAGCCGCCGCCATAGGTCAGCGCCACGACACCGTCGATATTGTCGTGGCCGGTCTCGCGGAACCGGCGGGCATAGTGCTCCGCCACGTAGCGCGAGACGGTGGCGGAACAGTTCACCGTCGAGAGGATGCCGATATAGTTGCGGGTGCCGATGCGTCCGTTGCCGCGATCGTAGCCCTCGAAGGTGCGGCGCTCGGCTTCGGGCACCATGACGGGCGGGGCGTTGTCGACGCAGAATTCATGCTTCAGTTCGACGTCGAGGATGGCGAGGTTCTGCAGGTGCACGTGCTCGCCGGGGCGGATCGCCCGCGTCGCATAGCCGATGATCTGGCCGTATTTCAGGACCGGCGCGCCTTCCGCGATGGGCGCGATGGCGACCTTGTGGCCGCGCGGAATGCGCTCGGCGGCGGCAACGCCGTTCACCAGCGCACGGCCGGCATCGACATTGGCCGGCACCACGCCGACATTGTCTTTCGGGTTGAGGACGAGCACGGCGGGCAGATCGGCAAGCATGGCGGCTCCTGCAAGTGGGACCGGCGCATTATGCACTCTGTCGGCAGAAGTCAATATTCGGAAAATATCTTGGCGGGAAAAGGCGGAGGCGTGGTCTTTGCCCTTAATTTGTCGTATAATTCAGAAGATTTGTACGATGATTTAGCATGGGATGGAGGCAAGGTGGCGGAGAGATCGAAGAGGCAGGCCCAGCGGCCGCTGTCGCGCCGCCCGCGCGTGCGCCATAACGTGACGGCCGCCATCGGCACGGATATCTGCGGCGGGCGCTTTCCGCCGGGGGCGGTGTTGCCGCGCGAGAGCGATCTCTGCGAGACCTACGGCGTCAGCCGCACCGTCATCCGTGAATCCCTGAAAGTGCTGGAAACCAAGGGCCTCGTGCGCGGCCGCCCGCGCGTCGGCACGATCGTCTGCGACCGCTCGGAATGGAATGTCCTCGATGCGCAGATCCTCGAATGGATGGGGCCGGACGTGCTTTCGGCCGAACTGCTCGGCTCGATCCTCGAAGCGCGCCGCACCGTAGAGCCGGCCGCCGCCTTCCTCGCCGCCTCGCGCGCCACGGCGCAGGAGATCGCGGACCTCGAACGGGCCTGCGACGAGATGCGTGACACCGAGGGCGATCTCGAAGCCTTCACCGCCGCCGATGCCCGATTCCACGAGACGCTGCTGAAGGCGAGCCACAACAAGGTCTTCCACCAGCTCTCCTCCATCATCCACGCCGCGCTCTCCTATGCGTTGCACGCCTCCAACCGGGCGGCGGCGCGGCGGGACGAGGCGCTCGACGTGCACCGGGAACTGGTCGACGCGCTGCGCCTGCGCGATGCGGCGCGGGCGGAAAGCTGCTCGCGCAACATTCTCGATCTCGCCGCGCGCGACCTTTCCGGCCTGATGACCAAGGCCGGCGAGAGCTGACGAATTTCGCGGGGCCCTTCCGCGAGCGAATACGAACCCACGAGGGATGCAGACCCATGAAGATCACGAAGCTGACGACCTATATCGTGCCGCCGCGGTGGCTTTTCCTGAAGATCGAGACGGACGAGGGCATCGTCGGCTGGGGCGAGCCGGTGGTGGAGGGCCGCGCGCTGACGGTGGAAGCGGCGGTGCAGGAGCTTTCCGATTATCTGATCGGCAAGGACCCGCTGCTGATCGAGGATCACTGGCAGGTCATGTATCGCGGCGGCTTCTACCGTGGCGGCGCCGTGCACATGTCGGCGCTCGCCGGCATCGACCAGGCGCTCTGGGACATCAAGGGCAAGGCCTATGGCCAGCCGATCCATGCCCTGCTCGGCGGCCAGGTGCGCGACCGGATCAAGGTCTATAGCTGGATCGGCGGCGACCGTCCCTCCGACGTCGCCAACAATGCCCGCGAGGTCGTCGCCCGCGGCTTCAAGGCGATCAAGCTCAACGGCTGCGAGGAGATGCAGATCGTCGACACCTGGGAGAAGGTGGAGAAGGCGGTGGAGACCATCGCCATCATCCGCGAGGCCATCGGTCCGCATATCGGCATCGGCGTCGATTTCCACGGCCGCGTGCACCGGCCGATGGCAAAGGTCCTGGCGAAGGAGCTCCAGCCCTACAACCTGATGTTCATCGAGGAGCCGGTGCTGTCGGAGAACCGCGAGGCGCTGAAGGAGATCGCCAACCATTGCTCGACGCCCATCGCGCTCGGGGAGCGGCTGTTCTCGCGCTGGGACTTCAAGTCGGTCCTCTCGGACGGCTATGTCGATATCCTCCAGCCGGACCTTTCGCATGCCGGCGGCATCACGGAATGCCGCAAGATCGCGGCGATGGCGGAAGCCTATGACGTGGCGCTCGCGCCGCATTGCCCGCTGGGCCCGATCGCGCTGGCCGCCTGCCTGCAGGTGGACGCCGTCTCCTACAATGCCTTCATCCAGGAGCAGAGCCTCGGCATCCACTACAACGAGGGTAACGACATCCTCGACTATATCTCCAACAAGGAGGTGTTCCACTATGCGGACGGCTTCGTGTCGATCCCGCAGGGGCCGGGCCTCGGCGTGGAGGTGGACGAGGCCTATGTCATCGAGCGGGCCAAGGAAGGCCATCGCTGGCGCAACCCGATCTGGCGCCACGAGGACGGTAGCGTCGCCGAATGGTGAAACAGGAAAGCCCGGCTTCGTGTCGGGCTTTTCGTCTTGCGCCGTGGTGGACGGAATCGCCGCGAGCCCCTATGTGATAGGGGTACGTCACAAAGGAGAGGACCATGCGCCCCATCACGGGTTTCATCGTTGCCGCGCTGGCGGTTCTGGCGCTTGCCGGTTGCAGCACCACGGCGGCCGACAACACGACCTATGCCCGCCCGGCGGAAACCGGCGGCGTTCGCGTTCCGCTGAACTGACCGGCGCGAGACCGCCAGGCGCTTTTGCCGGAAATGCACCAAAGAAAAGCCGGCCCGTGGTGAACGGGCCGGCTTTCGTTTGTGAGGCCTTACGCCTTCAGTGGCTGTCGGCGAGGCGGGCCGCGTCGATAGCGGCGGCCTGCTCGAACCGGACGCCGTTGAAGAAGGCATTCAGGATGACGGCCGCGATGGAGGCGAGCACGATGCCCGATTCGATGATCGGGTGGATCGCATGCGGCATCCACATCAGGTAATTCGGCGCCAGCAGCGGGATGAGGCCGAAGCCGACCGATACGGCAACCACGAAGAGGTTGTTGCGCGAGGTCTTGAAGTCGACCGTGGCGAGGATGCGCACGCCCGTCGCCGCGACCATGCCGAACATCACCAGGCCCGCGCCGCCGAGGACGAAGGTCGGAACGGCTTCCACCAGCGCGCCCATCTTCGGGATGAGGCCGAGCACGATCATGATCACGCCCGCCGCCACGCAGACATAGCGGCTCTTCACGCCCGTCACACCGACGAGGCCGACATTCTGCGAGAAGCTCGTATAGGGGAAGGTGTTGAAAAGGCCGCCGATCATCGTGCCGATGCCGTCGACGCGAAGGCCGGCCGTCAGGGTCTGCTGCGACACGGTCCGGCCGGTGATCTCGCCGAGGGCAAGGAACATGCCGGTCGATTCGATCATGACCACGATCATCACGAGCGCCATGGTGGCGATCAGGACGGGGTCGAAGATCGGCATGCCGAAGCGCAGCGGTGTGACGACGGCGAACCAGCCGGCATCGGCCACGCGGTCGAAATGCATCATGCCGAGCACGGCGGCGACGACGCAGCCGATGACGACGCCGGTCAGGACGGCGATGTTGCTGATGAGGCCGCGGCCGAAGCGGGCGATGACCAGGATGGAGACGAGCACCAGGGCCGAAAGCGCGATATGGCTCGGTTCCGCATAGAAGGGGTTGGAAACCGTCGGCGCGAGCGAAAGCCCGTCAGGAACGGCAGGCCCGCCCGTCTCGGCGAGCTTCTTCATCTGCGCCAGCCATTCGGCATGGCTGGGGTCGATCACCTTGGGCGCGGTGGGGCCGAAGGGATTGCCGAAGGTCCAGTTGATGCCGACGCGCATCAGCGACACGCCGATGACGAGGATGATGGTGCCGGTCACGACCGGCGGGAAGAAGCGAAGGAGCCGTCCCATGATCGGGGCGAGCAGGAACGCAATGAAACCCGCGCCGATGATGGCGCCGAAGATCATGCGCGCCCCTTCCGTTCCGGGGGCAAGGTTGGCCATGGAGACCATGGGGCCGACCGAGGCGAAGGTGACGCCCATCATGACCGGCATCTTGATGCCGACATGGCGCGTGACGCCGAGCGACTGGATGATGGTGACGAGGCCGCAGACGAAGAGGTCGGCGGAAATCAGGAAGGCGACGTCCTGCGGGCTGAGCTGCAGGGCGCGGCCGACGATGAGCGGAACCGCGACGGCGCCGCCATACATGACGAGTACGTGTTGAATGCCCAGCGTCGCGAGCCTGCCCACGGGCAGCTTCTCGTCCACCGGCTGTATGCTGGATGCGTCGCTCATGGATCCTCCCATCACATCGACTGTCCAATGCCCGTCCTCCAACGGGGTGCGCTATCTTTGGGAGCGGGGCGGAGGGTCGCAAGCTTAGCCCGGGAATAAACACTTTACGGTTTCCCAGGGTAATCGGGCGGGCGGGATGATGCGCCGCACACCGGCATTTTCCGCAATTCGGATGGAATTTCACCGGCTTGACACCGGTTTTCGCCCCTGTGCGCTACTTGAACCGGCCGTCATTTGATCCTGAAACGAGGCGGGCCGTCAACTCTTTCCTGCACGGCATATGTGTATTTCCGCGTGGCGGCCGAAGAGGTGCCGAAAGAGGGCGGAAGGGCGGGCCGATTTCGACATCTCGGCCGTGCGCGGAACCGGAAAAGCAAAAGGCCTTCCGGTTTCCCGAAAGGCCTTTGGGTATCGAATGGTGGGCGTGACAGGGATTGAACCTGTGACCCCTACGATGTCAACGTAGTGCTCTCCCGCTGAGCTACACGCCCATTCGATGAGGCGCATAGACCACAAAACATCCGGCGGCGTCAATAGGCTTTTCGAGCTTTTTTTACGCGCCGTTTTTGCGGTCTTTTCCGGGCCTTAGGCGGCCAGCATCTTGTTGACCTCGTCGACGAGATCGCGCAGGTGGAACGGCTTGGAAAGGACCTTTGCGTCCTTCGGAGCCTTGGAATCCGGGTTCAGCGCCACCGCGGCAAAACCGGTGATGAACATGACCTTGAGGTCGGGGTCGAGCTCGGTGGCGCGGCGCGCCAGCTCGATGCCGTCCATCTCGGGCATCACGATGTCGGTGAGCAGCAGCGAGAAGGGTTCTTCGCGCAGCCGGTCATATGCACTGGCGCCGTTGTCGTAGGACAGCACCTGGTAGCCCGCCTTTTCGAGCGCCTTCACGAGGAAGCGGCGCATGTCGTTATCGTCTTCGGCGAGGAGAATCTTGGGTGTCATGGAATCCGGGAACCGTTGCTAAGGTTGTCTGCCCACGGAGGGGCGGTACTGTTACGAAATCTCATTCCGGTAAATATCCGGTGAATGTGGCAGGGCAAGCCCCAGGCCATCGGTTCTCAGTATGGACACGCGCGCGCGCGGCTGGCAACATGGGCGCGGCAATGACTTTCAGGCATGGTAAAGGATGGCAATGGCGGAGGCTCTGAGCGAAAACAGCCACTTCGAAGTGCTGGAGCCGGTTTCGCAGAGCGTGCCCCTCGTCTTCAATTCGCCGCATAGCGGTCGCCGTTATCCACAGGGCTTTGTCGAACAGTCGCGCCTCGACGCGCTCGGTATCCGCCGCTCGGAAGACCATTATGTCGACGAGCTGTTTTCGGTCGCCCCCGCGCTCGGCGCGCCGATGCTGATCGCGCATTTCCCGCGTGCCTGGCTCGACGTCAACCGCGAGCCCTACGAGCTCGATCCGCGCATGTTCGACGGGCCGCTGCCGTCCTATGCCAACATCAATTCCATCCGCGTCGCGGGCGGGCTCGGCACGGTGCCGCGGGTCGTCGCGGAGAACATGGAGATCTACCGCCACCGCTTTCCCGTCGAGGAGGCGCTGGACCGGGTGGAGAATGTCTACAAGCCCTATCATGCGTGCCTGCGCCGGCTCGTGGTGCGCACCCATGTGGCCTTCGGCTTCGCAGTGCTCATCGACTGCCATTCGATGCCCGGCAATATCCGCGTCGCGGGCAGCGGCATGCGGCCGGACTTCATCATCGGCGACCGCTACGGCACTAGCGCCTCGGGCGAGCTTTCGCGTGTCGCCATGCGGCTTCTCGAGGACATGGGTTTTTCCGTCGTGCGCAACAAGCCCTATGCCGGCGGCTTCATCACCGAGCATTACGGCCGGCCGGCCAAGGGGCTGCACGCCCTGCAGATCGAGGTGAACCGCGGCCTCTATGTCGATGAGGTGACACTTGCCAAGAGGCCCGATTTCGCGGTGCTGCAGACGGCGATCTCCGCCTTCCTGCAGGACTTTTCCGACCATGTGGAGGAATATGCCGCGGACCGGGCGCTCGCCGCCGAATAGGCCCGCCCTTCCTTCAAAAAAAACCGCGCAGGCTGCGCGGTTAAAGTCTAGGGAGGAAACACCCAAAAGTGGGTATCCACAGTCACGGATGACTGTGAGGAAAAGGTAATATTGCACTGCACAAATGTCAAGCGGCGTCGTGAATGGTCGCCTGGCTCTATGCGGTTCCGTTTTGCCCATCGATGCAGTATGGAGGAACGGTATGCCACTCCCGCCGAGAGATCCCCATGCTGCCTGATCGCGCCTTCTTCGACCGCCTTGCCGATGCCGCAAGGAAGGAAACCCTGCCGCGCTTCCGCGTCGGTGCCGATGTCGTCAACAAGGAGGCCGCCGGCTTCGATCCGGTGACGGAGGGCGACCGCGCCGCCGAGGCGGCCATCCGCGCTATCATCGAGGAGCATTTTCCCGGCCACGGCATTCTCGGCGAAGAGCACGGCTCGGTCGGCCTCGACCGGGAATATGTCTGGGTCATCGACCCGATCGACGGCACGCGCGCCTTCATTTCCGGCGTTCCGGTCTGGGGCACGCTGATCGGCCTCTACCGCAACGGCGAGGCGGTGATGGGCCTCGTCGACCAGCCCTTCACCGGCGAGCGCTACTTCGCCGACGGCGAGGTCTCCCGCTATGCCGGGCCGGACGGCAGCAAGGTGCTGTCGACGCGTTCGTGCGAAAGCCTTGCGGATGCGATCATGTTCACGACGTCGCCGCATCTCTTCACCGAGAGCCGCAAGACCCGCTTCGAGGCCGTGCAGGACAAGGTGCGGCTCTTCCGCTACGGCGTCGACTGCTATGCCTATGCCCTGCTGGCCGCCGGCCATATCGACCTCGTCGTCGAATGCGGGCTGAAGCCCTACGATGTCGGCGGCCTCATCCCGGTCATCGAGCAGGCGGGCGGCATCATCACCGCCTGGGACGGCGGCCCGGCGGAAATGGGCGGCGAGATCATCGCCGCCGGCAGCCGCAAGGTCTATGACGAAGCGATGGCGCTTCTCAGGGCGTGAGCACTCAGGCGCCGAGGCTGGTTTCCTCGGCGTCGCTTCCCGGAATGAAGGCCTCGATCGCGGCCAGCGCCTGGGCGCGGTAGCGGTCGGCCTCCTGCAGCAATTCGTGGCGCGCGCCGTCGATCTCGATGAGCCGGGCGGCGCGGAAGATGCGCGCGAGATCGCCGACGGCCTTGCGCGGCACGAGCGGATCGGCCGTCGGGCAAAGCAGCAGCGTGGGAATGCGGATGCGCGTCAGGTGGTCCTGATGCGTCACGCGGCGCATGGTCTTCAGCGCCTCGTCCAGCCAGCGCGCGGTCGGCCAGCTTATCGCAAGCTCGGGATGCTCGGCATAGATGGCAGCATTGCGGGCGAAGCGCCGCGCATCGGAGGTCACGACATTCTGCGCGAATTCCAGCGAGGGATCGCCCTTGCGGAAGGTGCGCTTGCCGAGGCCGGTCAGCGAGGCCAGCCGCGCGATGACGGCGATCTGGCGCTGGCTCATCGACTGGCCGGCGAGCGCGATGAAGGGCGCGATGAGCGCCATGCGCTCGATGCGGTTCTCCAGCTCCGGCGCCATCGAAAGGGCGACGAGCGCCCCGGTGGAATGGGCGACGATGTAGAAGGGCAGGCGCGCGTCCGGCAGCACGATCTTTTCCAGGAAGAGCGAAAGATCGGCCTCGTATTCGGCAAAGCGGGTGACATGCCCGGCGCGATTGCCGGGAATGAGCCGGCCGGAGCCGGCCTGGCCGCGCCAGTCGAAGGTGGCGACCCACAGGCCGCGCGCGGTCAGGTCGTTGATCGTCTCGAAATATTTCTCGATGCACTCGCTGCGGCCCTGCAGCAGCACGACGGTTCCCTTGGCCTCGCGCTCCTGCGAGCGGAACACCGCGTAACGCAGCTTCACGCCGCCCCGGCCTTCCAGGAAGCCGGCGAAATGGTTTTCCGGAACGGGATTGTCGGCGGTGGCGTAAAGGATGGAATCCATCGGGCGGGCTGGCTCGGCGACGATTTGCTTGTTCGATGGATAGGCGCTGGCTCCCGCGCCGTCAAAGAAAAAAGCCGGACGCATGCGGCACGGGGGTGGCAACACATGCAGTCCGGCATAATTTAACCGGGGAGGAAGGGACGTTACACCCCGGTCGTCGAAAGTATTCGCTTCCGATGCTGCCGTTCTAGCAAGGTCAAGCTGAACGCTATCCGAAACTGCCGTTCATTTGGCGTTCATCTCGAAATTTTTTCGAAACCGCCGATTTTCGCGCGTTGCAAACCTCTTGAACGGACCGGAAGCCATTCCCATCTCATTCTCACGGGCGCCGAAAGGGTCCGTCGAGGCTGCCGTCGCCAGAATGGGGCGGAGGCCGGATGAACCGGGCTGACCCTTCGGAAATCAGGGCAGCCTTTTTGAAGATCGCAACGTTGCTCTGAAGGAGGACACCATGCGTCACGTCGATTTCTCCCCCCTCTACCGTTCCACCGTCGGTTTCGACCGTCTCTTCACCATGCTCGACAGCCTCGGCCAGCCGGACCAGAGCCAGAGCTATCCGCCCTACAATATCGAGCGCACCGGCGAAAACACCTATCGCATCACCATGGCGGTCGCCGGTTTCGACGAGAGCGAACTGTCGATCGAAGCGCGTGAACATGCGCTGACGGTCAAGGGCGAGAAGAAGGACGAAGCGTCCGAGGAAAGCCAGTATCTCTATCGCGGCATTGCCAAGCGCGCCTTCGAGCGCCGCTTCCAGCTCGCCGACCATGTGGAAGTGCGCGCCGCTTCGCTGAAGAACGGCCTGCTCCACATCGATCTCCTTCGCGAGATCCCGGAAGCTGCCAAGCCGCGCCGTATCGAGATCGCGGCCGTCGCACGCGAAGCCAAGCAGATCGAAGCGCAGACCAACTGAGCGTTTCGTTCGGGAATGAAGAGGGCGGTGCCGCAAGGCACCGCCTTTTTGTTTGAGGGATTACCCTGCGTGAATCACAGTGCCGAAAGGAAGCCGTCGACGTCCGTTTCCGTTGTCGCGAAGCTGGTGACGAGGCGGATGAGCGTTTCGTCGTCGCGCATCGTCGCCTTCAGGTCCGGGCCGGCCGGCCAGTCGTAGAAGACGGCGCCCTTTTCCTGCAGGGCCTTCATCGCGTCGTTCCGGATGATGGCGAAGAGTTCGTTCGAGCCCGTCGGCCAGGCGAGGCGTGCCTTTTCGGATGTGGCGAAGCCGCTCGCGAGGTGTGCGGCCATGGCGTTGGAATGGCGGGCGAGCTTCAGCCAGAGGTCGTCGCGGAAATAGGCGTCGAACTGGGCGGCGATGAAGCGCGACTTGGAGAAGAGCTGGGCCGATCGCTTGCGCAGGAAATGCATCTGCTGGGCCTTGGCCGGGTCGAAGAGCACCAGCGCTTCCGCACACCAGCAGCCATTCTTGGTGCCGCCGAAGGAGAGGATGTCCACGCCGCGCTTCCAGGTCATTTCCGCTGGCGTCGTGCCAAGATGGACGAGGGCATTGGCGAAACGCGCGCCGTCCATGTGCAGTGGCAGGCCGGCTTTCTTCGTCACGTCCGAAAGGGCGGCGATCTCGTCCAGCGTATAGGCGGTGCCGGCTTCCGTCGCCTGGGTGACGGTGACGGCCATCGGCTGGCCGCCATGCACGAAATTCGGCGGGAATCGGCCGATGGCGGCGGCGAGCGCTTCGGGCGCAAGCTTGCCGGCGGGGCCGTCGATGGGCACGAGCTTCGAGCCGGTCGCGAAGAATTCCGGCGCGTTGCATTCGTCCACGTTCACATGCGCTTCGCGGTGGCAGAAGACCTGCCCGCCCGGCCGGTTGAAGCTGGCGAGCGCCAGCGAATTCGCCGCGGTGCCGGTTCCCACGAAGAAGACGGCGACCTCCCGTTCGAAAATCTCCGAAAAAGTCTTTTCCACACGCTTGTCGAGATCGCTCGTGCCATAGGCCGAGGCAAAGCCGCCGGCCGCCTCCACGAGACTTCCTGCGATGTCGGGATGGGCGCCTGCCCAGTTGTCGGAAGCGAAAAACATGCGATTTCCAATGCGGTTGAGGGCTTTTGCGGACCATAATGGAGAAAAAACGGCGATCAATCGCCGGATTTGGCTCAAAGCCCCGTTTTCTTCGAAAATGAAAGGAACGGAAACAATGCGCCGGACGCTCGTAATTTAATTTCAAGCGGCGGAATGTGTGGGCAATTTTTCTTCATGATGTGGTGATTATTTGGCATGATGGCCTTGCGGGTTAGGGGTGTTTCTGGCATAGAGCACATGAAATAGGACAGCGTTACTGTCCTATTTCGGTCAAGAGACCGAAGAGGCGCCGCTTCCACCGCGGAAGGCGCCGAAAACGGCGCCGGGAGGAACACGTTCCGAAAGCCCGCCGCCCCGACGGTTTCGATGATCCATTGGATCGGCCGTCATTTCGCGGCCGCATCCCGTTCATGCAACAGGCGACGCTCCCCTGGAGCGGACGGAATGCCCGCACGATGCCGGGCCCACGGAGAGAGACAATGGTGGTGAAGACTCAAGCACATGATTATCGGCAGACCCGGGCGCAGACCACTGCGACGGGCGCCAAAACGCGCGCTTCCACACCGGGCCTGCCGAAAAAACAAGGACTCTATGATCCGCGCAATGAGCACGATGCCTGCGGCGTCGGCTTCGTGGCGCATCTGAAAGGCAAGAAGTCGCACCAGATCGTCGAGGACGGGCTGTTCATGCTCGAGAACCTGACGCATCGCGGCGCCGTCGGCGCAGATCCGCTGATGGGTGACGGTGCAGGCATTCTCGTCCAGATTCCGGACCGCTTCTTCCGCGAGGAGATGGCAAAGCAGGGCATCACGCTGCCGAAGGCAGGCGAATATGCCGTTGGCCACATCTTCATGCCGCAGGACGAGAAGCTGGTCGATTACTTCAAGAAGGTGATCGCCGACGTCGTCGCCGAAGAGGGCCAGGTCTTCATCGGCTTCCGCGATGTGCCGGTCGACAATTCCTCGCTCTCCAAAGCCCCCGAGATCGCCGCCACCGAGCCGCGCCATGTGCAGGTCTTCGTCGGCGCCGGCCGCGATGCCGCGACGAACGGCGAGTTCGAGCGCCGGCTCTTCACGCTGCGCAAGGTGATCTCCAACCGCATCTATGATGAGTATGAGGGCGAAGAGAGCAACTTCTACCCCGTCTCGCTCTCCTCGACGACCATCGTCTACAAGGGCATGTTCCTCGCCTACCAGGTGGGCGCCTATTACAAGGACCTTGCCGATCCGCGCTTCGAATCGGCCGTCGCCCTCGTGCACCAGCGCTTCTCCACCAACACCTTCCCCTCGTGGAAGCTGGCGCATCCCTACCGCATGGTCGCCCATAACGGCGAGATCAACACGCTGCGCGGCAACGTCAACTGGATGGCGGCCCGTCAGGCGTCCGTCTCCTCGCCGCTCTTCGGCGACGACATCACCAAGCTCTGGCCGATCTCCTACGAGGGCCAGTCGGATACGGCCTGTTTCGACAACGCGCTCGAATTCCTCGTGCGCGGCGGCTACTCCATGGCCCATGCGGTCATGATGCTGATCCCCGAGGCCTGGGCCGGCAACCAGTTGATGAGCCCGGAGCGCAAGGCCTTCTACGAATACCACGCCGCGCTGATGGAGCCGTGGGACGGCCCCGCCGCCGTCGCCTTCACCGACGGCCGCCAGATCGGCGCGACGCTCGACCGCAATGGCCTGCGTCCGGCCCGCTACCTCGTCACCGATGACGACCGCGTGATCCTGGCCTCCGAAGCCGGCACGCTGCCGGTCAAGGAAGAGAGCATCATCAAGAAGTGGCGCCTCCAGCCGGGCAAGATGCTGCTCATCGACATGGAAGAGGGCCGCATCATCTCCGACGAGGAGGTGAAGTCCGCGCTTGCCGAGAAGCATCCCTATCGCGACTGGCTGGACAACACCCAGATCATTCTGGAAGATCTCGGCCCGGTCGAGCCGCGCGCGCTTCGCCGCGACGTGTCGCTGCGCGACCGCCAGCAGGCCTTCGGCTATACGCAGGAGGACACCAGGCTCCTGATGTCGCCGATGGCGACGACGGGGCAGGAGGCGATCGGCTCCATGGGCACGGACACGCCGATCTCGGCCATGTCCGACAAGACCAAGCTGCTCTACACCTATTTCAAGCAGAACTTCGCGCAGGTGACGAACCCGCCCATCGACCCGATCCGCGAGGAACTGGTCATGAGCCTCGTCTCCTTCATCGGCCCGCGCCCGAACATCCTCGATCATGGCGGCGCGGCCAAGGCCAAGCGCATGGAAGTGCGCCAGCCGATCCTGACCAACGGGGACCTCGAAAAGATCCGCTCCATCGGCCATGTCGAGGACCGCTTCGATACCAAGACGCTGGACTTCACCTATGACGTCTCGCGCGGTGCGGACGGCATGCTGGAAATGCTCGACCGGCTCTGCGAGCGCGCCGAGCAGGCCGTCACCTCGGGCTACAACATCATCGTGCTCTCCGACCGCCAGATCGGGCCGGACCGCGTGGCGATCCCGGCGCTGCTGGCGACCGCCGCCGTGCATCATCACCTGATCCGCAAGGGCCTGCGCACCTCGGTCGGCCTCGTCGTGGAGACCGGCGAGCCGCGTGAAGTCCATCACTTCTGCCTTCTCGCCGGCTACGGCGCGGAAGCGATCAATCCGTATCTGGCCTTCGACACGCTCAACGACATGCACAAGCGCGGCGAGTTCCCGAAGGAAGTGGACGCGGAAGAGGTGGTCTACCGCTACATCAAGGCGATCGGTAAGGGCATCCTGAAGGTCATGTCCAAGATGGGCATCTCGACCTACCAGTCCTATTGCGGCGCGCAGATCTTCGATGCCATCGGCCTCTCCTCCGAGCTGACGGACAAGTATTTCTTCGGCACGGCGACGACCATCGAGGGCATCGGTCTCGACGAGATCGCGCAGGAGACCTTCAACCGTCATAAGGCTGCCTTCGGCCGCGACCCGCTGCTCGCCAACACGCTGGATATCGGCGGCGAATATGCCTACCGCATGCGCGGCGAGGAACATGCCTGGACGCCGGACGTGATCGCGTCGCTGCAGCATGCCGTCCGCGGCAACGCCGCCGACCGCTACAAGGAATTCGCCGAGCTGGTGAACGCCTCGTCGCTGCGCATGAACACGATCCGCGGTCTCTTCTCGATCAAGGGGGCGGAGGCGCTCGGCCGCAAGCCGATCTCCGTCGACGAGGTCGAACCGGCCGTCGATATCGTCAAGCGCTTCTCGACGGGGGCCATGTCCTTCGGCTCGATCAGCCGCGAGGCGCATACGACGCTCGCCGTCGCCATGAACCGGATCGGCGGCAAGTCGAACACCGGCGAGGGCGGCGAGGAAGCCGACCGCTACATGCCGCTGCCTGACGGCTCGATGAACCCGGAGCGTTCGGCGATCAAGCAGATCGCGTCCGGCCGCTTCGGCGTGACCACCGAGTATCTGGTCAATGCGAACATGCTGCAGATCAAGGTCGCGCAGGGCGCCAAGCCCGGCGAGGGCGGTCAGTTGCCGGGCCACAAGGTGGATGCGACGGTCGCCAAGACCCGTCATTCCACGCCGGGCGTCGGCCTCATCTCGCCGCCGCCGCACCACGATATCTATTCCATCGAGGATCTGGCGCAGCTCATCTACGACCTGAAGAACGTCAACCCGGAGGCCGATATCTCGGTCAAGCTCGTCTCGGAAGTCGGCGTCGGCACGGTTGCCGCCGGCGTTGCCAAGGCGCGCGCGGACCATATCACCATCGCCGGCTTCGACGGCGGCACGGGCGCTTCGCCGCTCACCTCGCTGAAGCATGCCGGTAGCCCCTGGGAAATCGGCCTTGCCGAGACGCACCAGACACTCGTGCTCAACAAGCTGCGCTCGCGCATCGCCCTGCAGGTCGACGGCGGCCTCAAGACCGGCCGCGACGTCGTCATCGGCGCGCTGCTCGGCGCGGACGAGTTCGGCTTTGCCACCGCGCCATTGATTGCGGCCGGCTGCATCATGATGCGCAAGTGCCACCTCAACACCTGTCCGGTCGGCGTGGCCACGCAGGATCCGGTGCTGCGCAAGCGCTTCAAGGGCACGCCCGAGCATGTCATCAACTACTTCTTCTTCGTTGCCGAAGAGGTGCGCGAAATCCTGGCTTCGCTCGGCGTGCGTTCGCTGAACGAGATCATCGGCGCCTCGGAACTCCTCGAAAAGGAGAAGATGATCTCGCACTGGAAGGCCAATGGTCTCGACTTCTCCCGCATCTTCCACAAAGTCGATGCGCCGAAGGAGGCGACCTACTGGACCGAGCGGCAGAACCATCCGATCCAGGATATCCTCGACCGCAAGCTGATCGAGCAGGCGAAGCCCGCGCTGGAAGCCAAGACTCCCGTCGCCTTCGAGGTCGATATCAAGAACGTCGACCGCTCGGCCGGCGCGATGCTCTCGGGCGAGGTCGCCAAGCGCTACGGGTTCAAGGGCCTGAAGGACGATACGATCTCCGTGATGCTCAACGGCACGGCAGGCCAGTCCTTCGGCGCGTTCCTTGCCCGCGGCATCACCTTCGATCTGGTGGGCGCCGGCAACGACTATGTCGGCAAGGGCCTTTCGGGCGGCCGTATCGTCGTGCGTCCCCCGGCGGGCAACCGCGCGGTGCCGCATGAATCGATCATCGTCGGCAACACGGTGCTCTACGGCGCGATCTCGGGCGAATGCTACTTCAACGGCGTCGCCGGCGAACGCTTCGCCGTGCGCAACTCCGGTGCCGTCGCGGTCGTCGAGGGCGTGGGTGACCATGGCTGCGAATACATGACCGGCGGCGTCGTCGTCGTCATTGGCCAGACCGGCCGCAACTTCGCGGCCGGCATGTCCGGGGGAGTCGCCTATGTGCTGGACGAGGAGGGCGATTTCGCCCGCCGCTGCAACATGGCGATGGTCGAGCTGGAGCCGGTGCCGGAAGAGGACGACATGCTGGAGAAACTGCACCACCACGGCGGCGACCTCATGCACAAGGGCATGGTCGACGTGTCCGACGACATGACGCGTCACGACGAGGAGCGGCTTTACCAGCTCGTCTCGAACCACCTGCACTATACGGGCTCGCCGCGGGCCAAGGAGATCCTCGACAAATGGGCCGAGTATCGTCCGAAATTCCGCAAGGTGATGCCGGTCGAGTATCGCCGCGCGCTCGAGGAGATGGAGCGCATGAGGATGGGGGTCGCTGCCGAGTGAGGCAGCGGTTCACCAACCTTCACCGGCTGATTTCGCTGGGCTTGGCAGTCGCGGTCCCGGGGATCGCGACCCTCGTGAACGGCGAGATCAGGATCGAATTCATCGTACTGGGTTTGGTGGTTGGAGCCGCCTACTGGTACTGGGGGCCTGCGGGCGCCCCGCTCTGAGCAAGGATTATTGAAGTGGGCAAGGTAACTGGTTTCATGGAAATCGACCGGCAGGTGATGAAGTATCAGCCGGCCTCCGACCGCATCCGCCATTTCCGCGAATTCACCATTCCGATGTCGGATCCCGAAGTGCAGAAGCAGGCCGCGCGCTGCATGGACTGCGGCATTCCCTATTGCCATGGTCCGACCGGGTGTCCGGTGCACAACCAGATCCCGGACTGGAACGACCTCGTCTATAACGGCAACTGGGAAGAGGCGATCCGCAACCTGCATTCGACCAACAACTTCCCGGAATTCACCGGCCGCGTCTGCCCCGCACCCTGCGAGGAGGCGTGCACGCTGAACCTCGAGGACACTCCGGTCTCCATCAAGACCGTCGAGCAGGCGATCGCCGACAAGGCCTACGAGATGGGCTATATCGTGCCGCAGCCGGCGACGGTGAAGACCGGCAAGAAGGTCGCCGTCATCGGCTCCGGCCCGGCCGGCATGGCGGCCGCCCAGCAGCTCGCCCGCGCAGGTCATGAAGTCCATCTCTACGAGCGTGAATCCAAGGCCGGCGGCCTGCTGCGCTACGGCATTCCGGACTTCAAGATGGAGAAGAACTTCATCGACCGCCGTGTCGACCAGATGCGTGGCGAGGGCGTCACCTTCCACTACGGCGTCAATGTCGGCGTCGACAAGCCGATGGACGAGATGCTGGCAGAGCACGATGCCGTGCTCTATTGCGGCGGCTCGGAAACCCCGCGCGACGCCGGCATTCCGGGCGTCGATTTCGCGGGCGTGCATGATGCCATGCCCTATCTCGTGCAGCAGAACCGCCGCGTCGGCCGCGAGAACATCGACAGCGTCGGCTGGCCCTCCGCGCCGATCCTTGCCGGCGGCAAGCACATCGTCGTCGTCGGCGGCGGCGATACCGCGTCGGACTGCGTCGGCACGGCGTTCCGCCAGGGCGCGGTGAAGGTCACGCAGCTCGACATCCGCCCGCAGCCGCCGGAAAAGGAAGACAAGCTCGCCGTCTGGCCCTTCTGGGCGACGAAGATGCGCACCTCCTCCTCGCAGGCCGAAGGCGCCGTGCGCGAGTTCCAGGTCGGCACGCTCGAATTCGTCGGCGACGAGGACGGCGTGCTGACGGGCGTGAAGTGCTGCCAGGTGGATGATCGCCGCAAGCCGATCCCCGGCACGGAGTTCATCATCAAGGCGGACCTCGCCTTCATCGCCATCGGCTTCCGCGGCCCCTTCACCACCAGCGTGCTGAAGGACCTCGGCGACAAGCTTGCGATCAACACCGACAAGCGCGGCTCGTCGAACGTCATCGCCAATGACCGCGACTACAAGACCTCGGTCGACAAGCTCTGGACGGCCGGCGACGTGCGCCGCGGCCAGTCGCTCGTCGTCTGGGCGATCCGCGAAGGCCGCCAGGCGGCGCGCGCCATCGACGAGGCGCTGATGGGCTCGACCACGCTGCCGCGGTGAGGTTCGACAGGGCCACGATTTGAGAGGGCGCGTCGGCATGCCGGCGCGCCTTCATGCGTTCTTGAGCTCCATCGGCTGACAATACCGTAATCCGCCACGTTTCTTTCGTCATGGTCGGGCTTGATCCGACCATCCATCCCCACGGCTTCGCTCGTGGCGTGGATTCTCGGGTCAAGCCCGAGGATGACGAAGGAGAGGGAGTGAGCTTGGTGGGAGCAACGCACTTTGCGTGATTTGCGGAATGCCGTGTCCCGCCGCAGGGGACCTTGCTCTCCTACGGCGTCGCCGTCTTGTCCAGCCGGAAATCGTCCACGCGGCCGAGCGGCGCGTCGGCGGTCTCGCCCTTTTCCACCAGCTTGTCGCGCAGGCTCTTGCCGGTGCCCTTGATCGGCGCGGCGCCGAGGAGGGCGGTGCCGCCGTCCAGCGCCGGGTCGGCGAGGCTGATGGGCTGGGTCTTGGTGATCTCGGCGTCTTCCGCCGGGGGCGTCGCGACGACGAGGTCCTTGAGATCGCCCTGCAGGCCCGGGCCGTCGGCGGCGGCAGCGCCGAGCAGGCGGCGGATTTCCTTTTCCACGTAGAAGGCGAGCTTGCGCTTGCCGGCCTTGGTGAAGTTGATGCCATCGGAGCCGCGCAGGCGTACCTGCTGGCCGTTGATGTCGGAACCGGAAATGACGAACTTGCCATCCTCGTCGACGAAACCGTCCCAGATGTCGACGAACTCGCCGCCGGCCTTCTCCGCGCTCGCGTGATAGAGGGTGTTGAGCGTCGTCATGTCCGCGGTCAGCGCGGAGGACTGGAAGGGCGGCATGCCCATCCAGAGCAGCGGCTTGCCATCCTGCCGGGCCAGCGCCGCGATGCGGGCGATGCGCGCCTCGTATTCCTTTGTCCAGGCCTCGGAGCGGAATTTCTCCTTCTCGCCGGCCACAGTCATCTGCTGGCGGTCGTTCGCGCCCATGCTGACGACGATGAGGGCTGGCTTGGTCTCCGCGATCAGGGCGGGAAGCGATGCGGGCCAGTTGTAATAGTCCTCGCGCACGATGCCGGAGGAGCCGTTGGTGCGGCGCTCGACGCGGATGCCGGGTGTCGTCTCGAAGGCGGCGTCGAGACCATCGCCGAGGCTGCCGGCGATGAAGTCGCCGACGACGAGCACCACCTTGGCGTCGGGCAGCTTCTCGACCGGCGGCGGTTCGGCCTTCTTGGCGACCGTCGGGGCCGGCTTCTTCTTGCGGATGACGGCGCGCGGCTTCTGGATCTGCGGTTCTGGCTCGACGACCTTGCGCTTCGGCGTGCCGAAGAGAAGCTCGAGGATCGTCTTGCGCTCGCGGCGCTGCTCCTGCGCGCTCGCGGGCAGGGACGTGACGACGACGCTTGCGGCCGCCACCAGCGCGAGGGCAAGGCGCACAATCCGGGTGGTCGTCGTCCTGTTCATCGTGAAGGCTCCGTTCTCGCCGCGATCCTGCGGCCGGTCGGTGGCGGCATGATGGCAAATGCCGGCGGCGAGCGGAAGCACCCGCCAGCGAAAAGGGGCGCCGCAGCGCCCCTCAACCTGTCGAAAAACCGCGTCCGGTCAGCGGCGCAGCGCCCGCAGGAGCTGCTGGCTCGGCTCGCCGTCGGCGGCAAGGCCCACGCGGTTCTGGAAGGCCTGGATGGCAGCCTTGGAGCCGGAGCCGAAATTGCCGTCGACCTCGCCCTCGTAATAGCCGAGTTCCTTGAGGCGGGTCTGGAGCTCGAACTTTTCCGTGATGTCGAGCGCGCCGTCCGGGCGCGGCCAGCGCTGCTTGACGCCGCCATAGCCGGCGATCTGGTCGGCCAGCATGCCGACGCCCATCGCGTAGGAATCCGACGCGTTGTAGCGCTTGATGACGAAGAAGTTCTTGGTCATCAGGAAGCCCGGCCCGCCATTCGCCGGCAGCTTGAGCTCGGCCCGGTCGGAACCGTTCTTGAAGCCGTTGCCGCCCGGGCGCGTGAAGCCGAGCTTGGCCCATTGGGCGAGCGTCTTCGTCTGGCCGGAATATTTGTTGCCGCCCTTCGGCACGACGATCTCGTAGCCCCAGGTCTTGCCGGCCTGCCAGCCGTTCTTGGCCAGCAGGTTCGCGGCGGTCGCCAGCGCGTCCGGCACGGAGTTCCAGATGTCGCGGTGGCCGTTGCCGTCGGCGTCGACGGCATAGATCAGGTAGCTCGTGGGGATGAACTGGGTGTGACCCATGGCGCCGGCCCAGGAGCCGGTCATGTCGGCGGCGTCGATGTCGCCGCGCTGGATGATCTTGAGAGCGGCGATGAGCTGCTTGCGCGCATAGTTCGCCCGCTTGGAATCGGCATAGGCAAGCGTCGCCAGCGCGCGCGGCACGTAATGCAGCCGGTCGTCCTTCTTCAGCACGGCGCCGTAGTTGGATTCCATCGACCAGATGGCGAGCAGCACGTTGCGGTCGACGCCGAAATGCCGCTCCAGCGCGGCGAGCGTGCGGCCGTGCTTGGCCGCCATTTCGCGGCCGATCTTCACCGTGTAGGGGTTCACGCGCGAATCGAGATAGTCCCAGATCTTGTTGGTGAATTCCGGCTGGTAGGTCGCCTTCTGGATCACGTCGGGATCGGGCGTCTTCACGCCGGCAAAGGCCTTCTGGTAAGTCGACTTGCTGATGCCGGCGTCGGCCGCCGTGGCATAGAAATCGGCAATCCATTTCTGGAAGCGGGGATCGGCCGCGCGGGCCATGGATGCCTGCGCGAGGAGCCCTACCGACAGAAGAAGGGTGAGCGCGGATCGGCGCAGAACGGTTCTCAGATTCTGTGTCATCAGCTGTCGTGTCCGTTTCTTAAATTTCGGGACGGCGGCATGGAACCACCGGCTGAACGCAAAACTTATAAAAACGAAGTCAACAAATTCTTTACCATCAAACTTTTGCCGCGTCTCTCTTTGTAAAAAAATAGCAATTGGCTTCTAATTGGGCTCGGCTAGGCCCAGGCCATGAGGACGTGGGCACAACGAGGTGAATAATGTCGCAGACACGTAAGGTTCGCAAAGCAGTCTTTCCAGTGGCGGGCCTCGGCACCCGCTTCCTTCCGGCCACCAAGGCCGTTCCGAAGGAAATGCTGACCGTCGTGGACAAGCCCGTGATCCAGTATGTCGTCGATGAGGCGCTGGATGCCGGCATCGAGCACCTGATCTTCGTGACGGGCCGCTCCAAGGCGGTCATCGAGGATTATTTCGACATTCAGGTCGAGCTGGAGCAGACGCTGCGCCAGCGCAACAAGACGGCCGAGCTGACACTGCTCGAAAGCATCCTGCCGGTCGCCGGCTCCACCAGCTTCACCCGCCAGCAGGAGCCGCTCGGTCTCGGCCATGCCGTCTGGTGCGCCCGCGAGCTCGTCGGCAACGAGCCCTTCGCCCTGCTCCTGCCCGACATGATCATGAAGGCGGAAAAGGGCTGCATGAAGGGCATGGTCGAGCTCTTCGAGCAAAGCGGCGCGAATGTCATCGCCGTCGAGGAATGCGCGCCCGACCAGGCGCACAAATACGGCATCGTCGGCGTCGGCGAGAAGATCGGCGACGGTTTCGCCATCACCCAGATGGTCGAGAAGCCGGCGAAGGGCACCGCGCCTTCCAACTTCTTCATCAACGGTCGCTACATCCTCCAGCCGGAAATCTTCCCGATCCTCTCCACGCAGGAGCGCGGCGCGGGCAACGAAATCCAGCTCACCGACGCCATGGTGAAGCTTGCCGACAGCCAGAAGTTCGCCGCCTATCATTTCCGCGGCGAGACCTATGACTGCGGCGCCAAGGATGGCTTCATCCTCGCCAATATCGCCTTCGCGCTCGCCCGTGCGGATATCCGCCCGGCCGTCGAGGGCCCGCTGAAGCAGCTCGTCGCGGGTCTCAAGTAATCAGCGGCGAAGGACAAGGCCGATGCCGGCGCGCGTGATGCCGGTATCGGAGGCGCCCGACTGGCGCGTCACCTCGTAGGAGACGTCGCCGGTCATCGCCAGCCAGCGGTTTATGTTCCAGGTAAGGCCTGCGCCGACCAGATAGATGTTCTGGTTGGCGGTGCCCGTCGTGGAGAAGTCGCGCAGCGTATAGGCGGCGCTGAGGCGTGCGACGAGATTGTCGCGCAGCTCATGCGTCAGGTCGGCCGTCGTGCCATAGGAGACGTAGCCGCTTTCGCCGCTCGTGGAAGAGGGCTCCAGATCCGTGCGCAGGCCGAGCCTCAGGTCGGTGCCGCGCAGCGGTGACCAGTTGACGGCGCCGTCCATCGTCAGCCCTTCGAGGGCGGCGAGGCGGCTGTCGTCGAACTTGGCGCGTTTGTAGCCGGCGCCGAGATCGCCGCGCAGCTTTTCCCCGAGATCGATTTCCACACCCGCCCGCGCGCCGAGCGTCGAGAAGGAGCGTTCGTATCCGGCCGAAAGCTTGTCGTCATAGACCGCGCGGCCCACCGAGGCTTCGAGATAGGGGATCAGCGCGGGGGAGAGCTCGTAGCCGACCCGGCCCGTCAGCGTTCCTTCCGTATAGTTGCGGAACGACTGGTCCAGCTTGCTGCCGTTGGTGGCGGTTGCCGATCCGTAGGTGTGCCGTTCGACATTGGCGCCGAACGTGCCGCGGATCAGGCCGAAATCGCGCATGATATTGGCCCCGCCGGACAGCGTCTGCACGCCGGACTGGGTGCTGGCGCCGACGATGGCATTGGGATCGGTGGCGCTTTCGCGCTCGAACGCGTAGCCGCCGGTGATATGGGCGACGGTGTCGTCGCTGAGGTCGAGCCGGAGGTCGCCGTTCACCCGCGCCTCAGGCTCGGTTTCCCCCGTGCCGCTGATATTGCGCTGGTAGACGCCCTCGGCATCGATGGTGAGCTGGTGGCGCGACCAGTCGGAGGTGAGGGAGCCGCGGAAGCCGGTCTGGGAATAGGTGCGGCTCGTCGTGGTGTTTCCGCTCTTCGTACGCTCGAAGCCGATGCCCTGCGTGATCGAGGGGCGCAGGACGAACGTCCCGACGCGGACGCCGACCGGTTCCCAGGGATCGCCGAGCCGGCTGTTGCGGACGCCGCTGAGGCTGTTCTCGCGCTGGTTCAACCGCTCGGCACGCCGCTCGACGATGCCGTCGCGGTCGCCGGCGTCCGAAAGCGCGGCCACCGCTTCGTCGCTGAGGGCGGGACGGGGCGTCGTGGCGGTCGTGGTCGCGTCGGTCGTATCGGGGGTTTCCGTGGCTCCCGCCGAAGGATCCGCGGTTCCCGTCGCCAGCGTCTCGAGGGCGGAGGGTGTCAGGGAATTCGCCTGCTGGGCAGCGGCGGGAACGGCGGCAAGCATGGTGCCGGCGAGCAGAAGCCCGGCCAGTCGCCGTCTCGGGCGGGGCACCAGTGCCTCGCGTTCCATTGCCATTGCCTCTGCCATGATGGGGCCTGCGATTCTCGAATTTCCTAAGCGAACGTAAACCGCCATGGTTAACGCTTGGTTGCTGGCCGCGCGCTTTTCGCGCGCCGGTCCGCGATGGACAGGCACGGGCAAAAACGCTAACGAGGGGCATGATCACAAGACAGGCAAAAGTTGACGTCGAGGGCGCCATTTCCTCCGCGATCCGGACGATCGAGACGGAGAAGGCGGGGCTCGTCGCCCTTTCCGCGGTGCTGGAAGGCGAACTGCACGACGTCTTTCGCGAGGCGGTCGGGCTCATCGGCGGCATCGCCGGGCGGCTGATCGTCACCGGCATCGGCAAATCCGGCCATATCGGCGCGAAGCTCGCCGCGACGCTCGCCTCGACCGGCACGCCGTCCTTCTTCGTCCATCCCGTCGAAGCCAACCATGGCGATCTCGGCATGATCGGTCGCGACGACGTGATCCTGGCGCTGTCCTGGAGCGGCGAGACCGCCGAGCTGCAGGGCATCGTTTCCTATTCCCGTCGCTTCGCCATTCCGCTGATCGCGATGACCTCCGGCGAGCGGTCGGCGCTGGCGCGGGCGGCCGATATCGTGCTCCTGCTGCCGAAGGTGCAGGAGGCCTGTCCGCATGGGCTGGCGCCGACGACCTCGACGCTGATGCAGCTTGCGCTGGGCGATGCCATCGCCGTCGCGCTGCTGGAGGCGCGCGGCTTCACGGCGACGGATTTCAAGACCTTCCATCCCGGCGGCAAGCTCGGGGCGAGCCTTTCCCATGTCGGCGACATCATGCACAGCGGCGAGAACATGCCGCTCGTCGCGCTCGGCACCTCGATGCCGGATGCGGTGCACATGCTGGCGCAGAAGCGCTACGGCTGCGTCGGCGTGATCGACGGGGAGGGGACGCTGGTCGGCATCGTCACCGACGGCGATATCGCGCGCAACCTGTCGCGCAATCTCTCCGAGCTCACCGTCGACGAGGTGATGACGCGCAGCCCCAAGACCGTGAAGCCGGCGACGCTCGCGACGGCCGCGCTCGGCCTTCTCAACCAGCACAACATTTCCGCGCTGATCGTCACCGACGAGGCCTTCCGCCCCGTCGGCATCGTGCATTTCCACGACCTGCTCAGGATCGGCGCCGCTTAAGGACCTCAGACGGGCTCGACCGTGAGGTCGCGGCCGTTGCTGGCCGTGACGCGCACGCGTGCGCCGACCGGCAGATCCGGCCCCTGGACGCTCCACATCGTATCGTCGAGCCGGATGCGGCCGCGGCCCTCGGTGATCGGCTGCTCCAGCGTCGCCGTGCGGCCGATAAGGCTCTGGCCCCGCTGGTTGAGATGCGGCTGGTCGCTGGCCTCTCCGCTTCTGCTGACGATGCGCCGGCCGATCAGGGCCGAGACGAGCGACAGCACGGCGAAGACCAGCCATTGCACATGCCAGGACCAGAGGGCCTCGCCCCACAGGGCGAGGGAGAGGACGCCGGTGACGATGGCCGCGATGCCGATCCAGACCAGGAAGACACCGGGCAGCAGCACTTCGAGGATCAGAAGAACGATCCCCAGCACCCACCAGGCCCAGGGCCCGAGTTCGCCGATGATGCCCTGGATCATGCTCACGTTCCCTGCGGCGTGTCGAACGGATTACGGAAGGAGCCCGTGCCGGTGGTTGCCGGCGTGGACTGGCGCGCGCGCTGGGCACCGGCCGCCGGGGCCGGGCCGTCGCCGAACACTTCCTTTGCGATGGCGCCGATGCCGCCGAGCGAGCCGACCAGCGAGGAGGCCTCCATCGGCATCAGCACGATCTTTGAATTGGGCGCCTTGCCGATCGCGGCCATGGCCTCGGTGTATTTCTGTGCGACGAAGTAGTTGATCGCCTGCACGTTGCCGGCCGCGATGGCCTCGGAGACCATCTTCGTCGCCTTGGCCTCGGCCTCGGCGAGGCGCTCGCGGGCCTCGGCATCGCGGAAGGCGGCTTCGCGCAGGCCCTCGGCCTCGAGAATGGCGGACTGCTTGGCGCCTTCGGCGCGCAGGATCTGCGCATTGCGCGAGCCTTCGGCCTCCAGCACCTGCGCGCGCTTTTCGCGCTCGGCCTTCATCTGGCGCGCCATGGCGTCGACGAGGTCCTTCGGCGGGGCGATGTCCTTGATCTCGACGCGGGTGATCTTCACGCCCCAGGGATTGGCCGCCTCGTCGACGACGCGCAGCAGCTGGTCATTGATCTTGTCGCGGTTGGAGAGCAGCTCGTCGAGATCCATCGAGCCCATGACCGAGCGGATGTTGGTCATGGTCAGATTGATGATGGCGTGCTCGAGATGGGCGACCTGATAGGCCGCCTGGGCCGGGTTCAGGATCTGGTAGAAGGCGACGGCATCGGCGGAGACGCTGGCATTGTCGCGGGTGATGACCTCCTGCGTCGGAATGTCGAGCACCTGTTCCATGACGTTCATCTTCGAGCCGATACGGTCGATGAAGGGGACGATCAGGTTGAGGCCGGGCTGCAGCGTGCGCGTATAGCGGCCGAAACGCTCCACCGTGTACTGGTAGCCCTGGGGGACGGTCTTGATCCCGGCAAAGAGGATCAGGATGACCAGGACCACGAGGGCGACGACGACGATATCCAGTCCGGCAAACGGCATGTTCTTCTACTCCACGAAAGACGGTGCGGCGCGGTGCCACTCTACGGTATACGTTCCGCGACACCAGTCTATTTGGGCGGGAAGAGGAATTATCGCACTCAGACCCAGCCGGAAAGCTCCCGGCGCACCACCTTTTCCAGAACGGCCATGCCTTCCGGGGAATCGTTCAGGCAAGGGATGTGCGAGAACTTCTCGCCGCCATTGTGCAGGAAGCTCTCGGCGGCCTGCTCGGCGATCTCCTCCAGCGTCTCGAGGCAGTCGGAAACGAAGCCCGGATTGAAGACGGCGATGCGCTTGATGCCCTCCTCGGCCAGCTTCTCGACGGTCTTGTCCGTATAGGGCTGGAGCCATTCCTCCGGGCCGAAGCGGGACTGGAAGGTGAGGACCAGCTTCTCCGCCGACCAGCCGAGGCGTTCGCGCAGCAGCCGCGCGGTCTTCTGGCACTGGCAGTAATAAGGGTCGCCCTTCTCGAAATAGCTTTTCGGAATGCCGTGGAAGGAGGCGAGCACCCGCTCCGGCTCCCAGTCGAGGCCGGCGATGTGCTTTTCGATGGAGACGGCGAGGGCGTCGATATAGGCGGGATCGTCGTGATAGGGCGGCACGGTGCGCAGCGCCGGCTGCCAGCGCATCTTCAGCAAGGTCTCGAAGGCCTTGTCGTTGACGGTCGCCGTCGTCGCCGCCGCATATTGCGGATAGAGCGGGAAGACGAGGATGCGCTCGCATCCTTCCTTCTGAAGATATTCCATGCGCGAGGCGATGGAGGGCTGACCGTAGCGCATCGCCCAGTCGACGACGACATTCGGGTGCTCGGCGAGCGACTTCGCCATCAGCTCGGCCTGGCTGCGGGTATAGGTGCGCAGGAAGCTCTCGTTCCGTTCCTTGTTCCAGATCGTCTCATAAGCCTTGCCGACCTTGCCGGGGCGCGTGTTGAGCACGATGCCGAAGAGGATGGGATACCAGGCGATCCTCGGCCATTCGATGACGCGCTTGTCGGTCAGGAACTCCTTCAGGTAGCGCCTCATCGAGGTGTAGTCGGTGCCGTCCGGCGTGCCGAGATTGACGAGCAGCACGCCGACCTTGCCATGCTTGACGGTCGGATGGTTGGCGGGCTTGGCGGCGATGTCCATCGTGGATCCTGTGCGTGCTGGTGTCGTTCTCATGCGCGGCGAAGGCCGGTTCGTTCAGAACGGTTCTAAAAAGAAATGCCGGCCCGGGAAAGCCCGGACCGGCGGAAAAAGTGGAGACAAATTGTCCTTATTTGGCGGGAATCGAGAGCTCCCTGCCGATATGGAGCGCGCGCGGACGCGGATTATCGTTGGCTTCGGCGATCCTGCGCCACAGCGTGCCATCGCCATAAGCGGCCTTGGCTAGATCCCAGAGCGTGTCGCCGCGTGCGATGACGTGCCTGCCGCCTGCTGCGACGCTGCCTTCGGCCGTCGTGGCGGCTGCTTCCGATCCCGTCGTTGTGGTGCCGGACCCGGTATTGCCGGTCGTCGCCGCGCCTTCCGTCGCGGTCGTGCTGCTATCGGCGGGCGTTGCCGTCTCGCCATCGGTGGCCGGCTTCGTCTCGGCTCCGGTTGCGCCTTCCGCCATGCCGGTGGCGGCGGCCTCGGTGATGCGGCCGTCGGTGTATGGCTTGTAGGGGCGGTGGGCGGAGAGGTAGTCGGCGACCACCAGTTCCAGGTTCGGGCCGAAGTCATAGGGATTCACGGCGGCCTTCGCGAAGATGGCATAGCCGTCGCCGCCGGCACGCAAATAGTTGTTGGAGGCGACGCCGTAGGTCTTGCCCGGATCGAGCGGCGCGAAGGCATCGCCCTCCTTCACCTCTACCGAGACGACACGGCTGCCGGCCGGCTTCGACTTGTCGAAGGCGTATTTCAGGCCGGAGACCTGCGGGAAGCGGCCCGCGCCTTCCTCGATCTGGCTGAGGCCGTTTTCGAGCGCGGCGACGAGGTCGGCGCCCTTGAGCTGGAAGGTCGCGACGGTGTTCTGGAAGGGCAGCACCGAGAGCACCTCGCCCATGGAGACCGGCCCGGCATCGATGGAGGAACGCAGCCCCCCGCCATTGGTGATGGCGACGGTCATCCCCTGGTTCTTCGTGCGGTCGAGGATGGCGTCGGCCACGAGGTTGCCCATGGCGCATTCGGCGGCGCGGCAGGTTTCGCGCGAGCCGTCGATCGGCTCGGCGGTTTCCGCGACGATCTTGTTCTTCAGCTCGTCGATGGGGCCGGACAGTTCCTTGATGCGGGCAAGGACGGCCTCGTCGGGCTTGATGGAGGAATCGATGGTGATCGGCGCGCCGGTCGCTTCCTTCACCACGCCGGCATCGTCGAAGACGACCTTCAGGTTGCCGAGATATTTCGAATAGGCGCCGGCCTGCACGACGGGCACCTTGTAGCCGCCGGGATTGTCGACCATCGTCGGATAGGGGCCTTCCGCCTTGTCCGACGTGCTGGAAAGGAAGCTGTGGGAGTGGCCGCCGACCACGACGTCGACATCCGGGATCTTGGCGATGGCGGCGAGGTCGCGCGGATAGCCGACATGGGTGAGCGCGACGATCTTGTCGACGCCCTCCTTCTTCAACTCGGCGACGGCGGCGGTGATGTCGGCGACATCGTTGCCGATCAGCACGTTCGGACCGGGGGACGAGAGTTCCTCGGTGTCGTTGGCGACCGCGCCGACGATGCCGATCTTCTGGCCGCCCTGCTCGATGACGATGAAGGGCTTGATGCGGTCGCCGATCTTGGAGCTGGCGCCGGCCGCGACATTGGCGGTGACGACGGGGAACTGGACCTTGTCGAGGAAGGTGGCAAGGCCGTCCTCGCTGTCGTCGAATTCATGGTTGCCGACGGTCATGGCGTCGAACTTCATGAGGTTGAGAAACTCGGCTTCCGCCGCGCCCTTGTAGGTCGTGTAGAAGAGCGAGCCCTGAAAATTGTCGCCGGCATTGAGGAGCAGCACGTTCCTGCCGGAAAGCTTCTGGCGCTCGGCATCGATGGCGGCTTTCAGGCGCGCGACGCCGCCGAAGCATTCGCCCTTGCCTTCCTCTTCGGCCGAGCAGGTCGAATCGAACTTGTTGATCGCCTCGATACGCGAGTGCAGGTCGTTGATATGCAGGATGTTCAGCTCGTAATCGGCGAATGCCGCACCGCTGGAGAGCGCGATGAGGGAGGCGGCCAGAAGGCCGGATCGGATAAGCGTCATGGTCCTGTTCTCCTCGGTTGCCGCGCCCGATGGCGCGGAGGGCATGCCCGGCTTCCGGATAGGCCGGAAACATGACAGCCGGCCGGCGGATGTTTCCACCGGACGAAAGCAACTTCAAGTGAAAAGACGGTCCCTGCCGGCTACCCGGCCCGAAACGAAAAAAGGGCCTTGCGGCCCTTTTGAGAAGCGAGGTGCCGGATCAGGTGCGGCGCGCCAGCGAGAACTGCGCCCCTTCGGCCGTGGTGCAGTTGAGCTGGTGCTGACTGACCAGCGCGCAATTGACCTTGGACTGCGTGTTGCGCACCAGCGAGGTCATGTTGATCTCGACCAGTGTCGGCGAGGTCTTGATATAGGTGCCGGAGGCGAGGAGCTGGTTCGTGTCGGTCGTGCGCGTCGTGAAGGTGCCGCTCGAGAAGGTCGAGACGATGCCGTTCGGATCGACCCAGGCGCCCTCGACGCCCTGCTGCATGGGCTGCTGGGCGACCGGAAGGCTGCGCGGCGCCGGTTCCGTCTGGCACGAAGCAAGCGCTGCGGCGGCGGCAAGCAGGCTGAGGGCTGCGATCGGCTTCATCTGGTTCTCCCAAAGTCTCGGCGGCGCGAAGCACCCGTCCGGTTCGCCAGAACATGCCGTGAAGAGAAGTCGAAAGCAAGACGCGCTGCCCGGCCGGCGGGCATTATCCCATTGAAAGCGAAGCGCCCGCGGGATTGCCGCGGGCGCTTTCCTTGGAAAACTACGGGCCGGTTCAGCGAACGAGAACGTTCCTGAACTGCCACGGATCCTTCGTGTCGAGATCTTCCGGGAAGAGGCCCGGGCGGCCGTCGAGCGGGGTCCAGTCGGTGTAGTGGCCTTCGACCGGGCCGAGATAGGGCATCTGCACTTCGAGGCAGCGCTTGTAGTCGACCTCGTCGGCCTCGACGATGCCGGCCTTCGGGTTTTCCAGCGCCCAGACCATGCCGGCGAGCACGGCGGAGGTCACCTGCAGGCCGGTCGCGTTCTGGTAGGGGGCGATGCGGCGGGTCTCTTCCAGCGACAGGCGCGAGCCGTACCAGTAGGCGTTCTTGTCGTGGCCGTAGAGCAGCACGCCGAGTTCGTCGACGCCGTCGACCAGCTCATTCTCGTCGAGGACGTGCAGCACCGGCTGCTGGTGGCCGCCATTGCCGAACATCTCGTGCAGCGACAGCACGGCGTCGTTGCAGGGATGGTAGGCATAGTGGCAGGTCGGACGGTAGGTGACGTCGCCGTCCTTGTCGCGCACCGTGAAGAAGTCGGCGATCGAGATGGATTCGTTGTGGGTGACGAGGAAGCCATATTGCGGGCCGGGCGTCGGGCACCAGGAGCGCACGCGCGTGTTGGCGCCGGGCTGCTCCAGATAGATGGCGGCCTTGCAGCCCTTCTTCTGCTTCTTGGCGTTCTTCGGAATCCACTTCTCATGGGTGCCCCAGCCGAGTTCGGCCGGCTGCAGGCCTTCCGAGATGAAGCCTTCCACGGACCAGGTGTTCCAGAAGGTGTTGAAGGGCTTGGGGTTCTTGGTGCGCTGGGTGTCGCGTTCGGCAATGTGAATGCCCTTGACGCCGACCTTCTTCATCAGCTTGGCCCAGCCTTCGCGGTCGTCCTGCGAGGGCTCTTCGAACTTGACTTCGAGGTCCTTGGCAAGGTTCAGCAGCGCCTGCTTGACGAACCAGGAAACCATGCCCGGATTGGCGCCGCAGGTCGAAACGGCGGTCGTGCCGCCCGGATGCTTTTCCTTTTCCTTGCGCAGGGTTTCGCGCAGGGCGTAGTTCGTGCGGTCGGCGTTCTTCATGTCCTTGTCGAAATAGAAGCCGAGCCAGGGCTCAACGACCGTATCGATGTAGAGCACGTCGAGCTTGCGGCAGAACTTGATGAGATCGACCGAGCCGGTATCGACGGAGAGGTTGACGCAGAAGGCCTGGCCTTCGCCTTCCGTGAGGAGCGGCTTCAGGAGATCCTTGTAGTTTTCCTTGGTGACATGAGCCTTGATGTGGCGAACGCCGTGGCGGGCATAGAGCTCGGCGTCGGCGTCGTCTTCGCGCGGCTCGATGACGATCAGCCGGTTCCGGTCATACTTGAAGTGGCGCTCGATCAGCGGAAGCGTGCCGCGACCGATGGAGCCGAAACCGATCATCACGATCGGGCCGGTGATTTCGCCATGTACCGGATAGGTGCTGTCTGCCATTTGGGTCTCCTGCGGACGGCCGCTTTGCGCTGAAAATCAGGGGCTCCAAGGCCCCTTAGCATAGTATGGCAGCGCTAGAGCACAGATTTCTGTCACAATAAAGGGCGGCCAAGTATTTCTGCGGCGATATGCTTAAGCCGCCGTCGCCGCCTCAGGCGAGGACGCAGCGGATCAGGCCGCGCAGCGAATTGCCGACGAGGATCGTGCCGCCGGCAAGGTCCTCCGGCCGCAGCACCGCCTCGACGGCGCTGCCGGTTTCCAGCAGCTCCTCGCGCAGAACGCCGGCGAGCAGGCCCGAGGCGAGCGGCGGGGTCTTCAGCGGGCCGGTGCCGTCGTCGAGGAACAGCGAGGTGATGGTGCCCTCGCAGAGTTCGCCGCGCTCGTTGAGGAGGATGACTTCCTCGGCCTCGGTCGTGGGGAATTCGGCGCGTGCCGCGGCGTAGAGGACGCGGCGGGATGTCTTGTGGCGCAGCAGCGGATCGGCGGAGGAGAGGCGGGTGGTGGCGAGCTTCACGCGCCAGACCGCATCCGCCGCAAGGAGTGTGAAGGCTGCGGTCTGCACGTCGATCCGGCCATCGGGGAAGAGTTCGAGGCGGATACGGAGGGGTTGCGGTTGCGGCGCACCCCCCTCTGCCCTGCCGGGCATCTCCCCCACAGGGGGGGAGATTGGATGGGGGGACGCCTTGCCCATTTCAGTGGCCGCGGTTGAGAGATGACCTTGCCTCTTGCCAATCTCCCCCCTCGTGGGGGAGATGCCCGGCAGGGCAGAGGGGGGTAGCACAGCGAACAGGGCGTCCCGTGCCTTCTCCGCCCCCGGCAATCCGAGCGCCTCCGCCGACCGCGCCAGCCGCGCCAAGTGCCGCTCCAGTCGCACGAAGCCAGTGCCGGGTTCCCAGCGCAGGGTCTCGATCAGCGAGAGATCCATTGGTCCCCCACGGCGAAGCGCGCTTTCAGCAGGCATTCCTCATATTCCGCCTCTGCGGTGGAATCGAAGACGATGCCGCCGCCGACATTGAAGACGGCGTTGCCGTCCTCGAAGAGCGAGATGGTGCGGATGGCGACGTTGAAGCGCATGGTGCCGTCGGGGGCGATCATGCCGATGGCGCCGCAATAGGCGTCGCGCGGGCCGTCCTCCAGGTCGTGCAGGATTTCCATGGCGCGCATCTTCGGCGCGCCGGTGATCGAGCCGCAGGGGAAGAGGGCGGCGAAGATATCGCGGATGGAGATGCCCGCCGTCAGCTTCGCCCGGACATGGCTCACCATCTGATGCACGGTCGGGTAGGTCTCGACCGCGAAGAGTTTCGGGACGTGCAGCGTGCCGACCTCGGTGATGCGCGAGATGTCGTTGCGCAGCAGGTCGACGATCATGCGGTTTTCCGCCTGCGATTTCGGATCGGCCTGCATGGCGGCGATGATGCGCTCGTCCTCGGTCGCGCTGCCCCCACGCGGCGCGGTGCCCTTCATCGGGTGCGTCTCGATCCAGCCTTCCCTGTCTATATCGAAGAAGAGTTCCGGTGAGCGGGAGAGCAGTTTCGGCCCGTCCAGCGAGACGAAGGCGCCGTAGTGCACGGGCTGGCGCTCGATCAGCGACCAGAAGGCGGCGAGCGGGTCGCCGTTCCAGCGGGCGCGGATCGGCATGGTGAGGTTTGCCTGGTAGCAATCGCCCTGCCGGAGGTGCTGGTGCAGGCGATCGAAGCGGCCACGGTAGGTCCCGAAATCCCAGTCGGCTCTGGGATCGGTGAGGAAGGGTTCGTTTTCGACACGTTGCCGCGGCGTTGCAAGCGGGTGATCGTCCGCCGGCTTTTCGAAGATGCCGAAGCTCATCAGCGGGGTCGGGCGGTTCTCCTCGGCGAGCGGGGCCAGCTTCTTCTCGAAGAGATGGCCGGCCTCGTAGCTCATGAAGCCGGCGATCCAGTGGCCTTTTTCATGGGCGGCCTGAAGGGCCGCGAAGGCGGGCTCGAAGCCGGCGCGCTCGCGCACGGTGACGACCGCGAGCGGATCGGCGAAAACCACCGTCCGATCCTCACGGTCGTCCCTGAGGAGCACAAAGCGTTCGCGGTCTGTCATGCGGGCTTCCGGCTTCTTTTAAGATGACGCCTTATCAAGCGCTTCCAGTTCGTCGATCAGCCCCTCGATCATCGACAGTCCCTTGCTCCAGAACGACGGATCGCTCGCATCGAGGCCGAAGGGCTTGAGGAGTTCGGTGTGATGCTTGGTGCCGCCGGCCTTGAGGAGGTCGAAATACTTCGCCTGGAAGCCGGTCTCGGCCTGTTGGTAGACGGCATAGAGCGAGTTCACCAGGCAGTCGCCGAAGGCATAGGCATAGACGTAGAACGGCGAGTGGATGAAGTGGGGGATATAGGCCCAGTAGGTCTCGTAGCCCTCGGAAATGCGGATCGCCGGGCCGAGGCTTTCGCCCTGCACGGAGAGCCAGAGTTCACCGATCTGGTCGCTGGTGAGTTCGCCTTCCTTGCGGGCGGTGTGCACCTTGCGCTCGAATTCGTAGAAGGCGATCTGGCGCACGACCGTATTGATCATGTCCTCCACCTTCTGGGCGAGCATGGCCTTGCGCTCGCGCTTGTCCTTCGTCTTGTCGAGCAGGCTGCGGAAGGTCAGCATCTCGCCGAAGACGGAGGCGGTCTCGGCAAGCGTCAGCGGCGTCGAGGCCATCAGCGCGCCCTGGCCGCCGGCCAGAACCTGGTGCACGCCATGGCCAAGCTCGTGGGCGAGCGTCATCACGTCGCGCGGCTTGCCCATGTAGTTGACGAGCACGTAAGGGTGCGCGGAGGGCACGGTCGGATGGGCGAAGGCGCCCGGGGCCTTGCCGAGGCGCACCGGCGCGTCGATCCAGCCCTTGTCGAAGAAGTCCCTGGCGATGGCCGCCATTTCCGGCGCGAAGGCGCTGTAGGCTGACAGTACGGTGTCACGCGCCTCGCTCCACGGAATGGTCGCATCCGATGTCTCGGGAAGGGGCGCATTACGGTCCCAATAGTCCATCTGCTCCATTCCGAGCCACTTTGCCTTCATCGCATAATAGCGATGGGAGAGGCGCGGATACGCTTCGCGCACGGCTTCCGCGAGGGCGGCGACGACCTCAGGCTCGACGCGGTTGGCGAGGTGCCGGCTGTCGGCGATGTCCTCGAAGCCGCGCCAGCGGTCGGCGATTTCCTTGTCCTTGGCGAGCGTGTTGGTGATCAGCGTGAAGGTGCGGATATTGTCCTTGAAGGTTTTGGCCAGCGCTTCGGCAGCCTTGCGGCGCGCCTCGCCGTCGGGCGACTGGAGCTGGTTGAGGGCGATTTCCAGCGGCAGTTCCTCGCCGTCGATCGTGTAGCGCAGCGAGGCCATGGTCTCGTCGAAGAGGCGGTTCCAGGCGGCAGCGCCGGTCATCGACTTTTCGAGGAAGAGCTGCTCAGTCCTGTCGTCGAGCTGGTAGGGCTTGTCCTTGCGTAGGTCCTCGATCCACGGGCGGTAATGCGCGGCAAGGGCGTCTTTCGTCAGCGCCGCCTCGATGCGCTCGTCTTCTATCCTGTTGAGTTCAAGGGAGAAAAACAGGAGATGCGCGCCGAGGTCGGTGAGCTTGGCCTGTACGTCGCCGTAGAACTTGCCGTTCGCCGGCTCGGTCGTGTTGGTGAAATAAGTGAGGCCTGCGAAGGAGATCAGGCGGCCCATCACGTCTTCCAACGCCTCGAATTCGCGCACGGCCGCGCCGATGCCCTCGTCGCCCGTCTTTTCCGTCGCGGCATCGAGCTTGCCCTTCCACTTCGCCTCGAAGGCGAGCGAATCCGCCTCGGCCTTCTGCATGTCGGCCTTGAATTCGGGCGAGGCCGGCGCGGGGTAGAGGTCGGTAAGGTTCCAGCCGGGCAGGTCGCCCAGCTCGGCGCCGGCTGCGGCCTCCGCGGTCGCGAAATCGATCCGGGGTTCAAGGAAAGTGCGGGTCATCGATATCTCTCTTCCTGATGGGCAGGTCGGGTTCATTGCTTGCGTCGGCGTTGGTTAAAATGCAAGCCTTTCTCAAAACGGCATGTTCAACCCTTTCTGCCATGGTCCGCTGGTATCCAGTTCCCCAGGGCGTGCATGACGCGCGCCTTCGGCAAGGAGGTTCCAGTGACGGCCCATATTCTTGTCATCGATGACGATCCTGTCCAGCGCAGGCTTCTGAAGAACATGATCGAGCGCTCCGGTCATATCTGCCATATGGCGGAAAACGGCCGCGCGGGCCTCGATCTGCTCGATCGCAAGGGCGGTCTGATCAATGTGATCCTGCTCGACCTGATGATGCCCGAAATGAACGGTTCGGCCTTCCTCGATGCGCTCGCCGAGCGCGAGAATACCATTCCGGTGATCGTGCAGACGGGGCAGGGCGGCATCGAGACGGTGGTCTCGGCCATGCGCGCCGGCGCCTTCGATTTCGTCGTCAAGCCGGTCTCGCCGGAGCGGCTGAACGTCGCCGTCGGCAATGCGCTGAAGGTCGACCAGCGGGAAGGGCGCGGGCGCACCGGGCGGCGCGGCCGCTCTGAAGCCGTGCAGTTCGACGATATCGTCTCGGCGAGCTCCGAGATGCTTCGTGTGATCGAACTCGGCCGCCGCGCGGCGCAGTCCAACATTCCCGTCGTGCTGGAAGGCGAGTCGGGCGTCGGCAAGGAAATGGTGGCGCGCGCCATCCAGGCGGGAAGCGACCGGGCGCACAAGCCCTTCGTCACCGTCAATTGCGGCGCCATTCCGCACAATCTGGTCGAGAGCATCCTCTTCGGCCATGAGAAGGGCGCCTTCACCGGCGCGACGGAGCGCCATACCGGCAAGTTCATGGAGGCCGACGGCGGCACGCTGTTCCTCGACGAGATCGGCGACCTGCCGCTCGAAGTGCAGGTGAAGCTGCTGCGCGCGGTGCAGCAGGGCGAGATCGAGACGATCGGCGCACGCTTCCCGCAGAAGGTCAATGTCCGCCTCATCTCGGCGACCAACCGCGACCTCATCAACGAGGTCCGCGAGGGGCGCTTCCGCGAGGACCTCTACTACCGCCTCAACGTCTTCCCGATCACCATTCCGGCGCTGCGCCGGCGCAAGGAGGACATCCCGGTTCTGGTGCGCGCCTTCGTGCAGCGCTTCGCCGGGGAGCAGAAGCTCGCCCGCCCGCTCGCCGTCTCGGCCGGCGCGCTGGCGCTGCTGACCGCCTATGACTGGCCGGGCAATATCCGCCAGCTCGAAAACGCCATCTTCCGGGCCGTGGTGCTCTCCGAAGGGGCGGAGCTGACGGCCTCCGACTTCCCGCAGATCGCCGCGCAGGTGCCGGGCTACGGCCTTGCCGAAAGCGGCGCCGCGACCTGGGACACGACGGCCTTCCGCGCGCCGGAGCCGTCGGCCGAGAGCCATCTGCCGAGCGTCTATCCGGACTTCCGCCCGAACGAATCAGCCGATGCCGACGTGCCGGACAATGCGATCTCGAGCGTCGACAAGGGCGGCCATGTGCGCAAGCTGGCCGATGTGGAGGAGGAACTGATCCGCTTCGCCCTGAAATTCTATCATGGCCAGATGAGCCAGGTTGCCCGCAAATTGGGCATCGGTCGCTCGACGCTCTACCGCAAATTGAAGGATTACGGGATCGACCCCGACGATCCGATGAAGGAAGCTGCGTAAAACCCCTTGGAATCCCGGCCACTTGGGATTTCTCGATTGCCGTTTATTCCCTGTTAGTGGATTGTTCACTATAACGGGTGCGCGATGACGAGTGTGGCGGATTTGCCATGCTCTCACCGCAATTGGCAGTCATCTGGGGCAACGGACGTTCGTTGTCCTTCGGACGGGGAAAGAGTTGGCAAATTTGTTCGCATCGATGAAGCGCCCGGGGACGACCCTTGGCAGCCTCTGCAAGACAGTGTTGCAAAAGCTGCCCAAGGCCGTGACCACGGCCGTGCTCTCTGCTGCCCTCATCCTGCCCGCCGCCATTCCCGCGACCGTCCAGGCCGAGAGCGGCAGCCGCACGCTCAAGCTCTATTTCATCCATACCAAGGAAAAGGCAGAGATCACCTTCAAGCGCAACGGCCGCTATGACCAGCGTGGCCTGAAGCAGCTGAACGAGTTCCTGCGCGACTGGCGCCGCAACGAGCCGACGAAGATGGATCCCCGCCTCTTCGACCTCGTCTGGGAAGTCTACCAGAAGGTCGGCGCCACCGGTTACATCAACGTCGTCTCCGCCTATCGCTCGCCGGCCACCAACGGCATGCTGCGCTCGCGCACCAAGGGTGTCGCCAAGAAGAGCCAGCACATGCTCGGCAAGGCGATGGACTTCTACATTCCGGGCGTGAAGCTCGCGACGCTGCGCGCCACGGCCATGAAATTCCAGGTCGGCGGCGTCGGCTACTATCCGACCTCCGGCTCGCCCTTCGTCCATCTCGACGTCGGCGGCGTGCGCGCCTGGCCGCGCATGAGCCGCCAGGAGCTCGTCAGCCTGTTCCCCGACGGCAAGACCATGCATGTGCCGACCGACGGCAAGCCGCTGCCGGGCTACCAGCAGGCGGTCGCGGACTACAAGCGCCGCGTCGGCTCGGATGCCATCCAGGTCGCCGGCGGCGGTTCCAAGCCCTCGGCCTCCAAGCGCAAGGGCGGCTTCCTCGCCAACCTCTTCGGCGGAGGCGGCGACGAGGATGAAGAACCCGAAATGATCGCCAGCAGCGCGGCGATCGCCGACGACTTCGACGAGGGCGGTTCCGGCCGTCCGGCGGCGAAGGCCGTGCAGGAGGCGCAGCCCGCCGCGGCCGAAGCGGAGACGGAGCTTGCCTTCAACGCGCCCGTTCCCGGCAGCCGCCCGGCCTTCAAGTCCGCCGAGACGAGCGAGCTTGCGCTTGTCGCGCCGCCGACGAGCGGTGCCGTCGCTGCGCTCGAAGCGGCGACGACCGAAGAGCAGACGCCTGAATACGAAGACCTCGCCGCCTACAAGATCCCGCTTCCCGTCATGCTCGGCGCGCGCGGCCAGGCCGGCGATGCCCAGCCGGGCGACGTGATGACCGCCGAAGCGGCGGCCGAGGACGGCGAGGAGCTGGCCATGGTGCCGGTGCCGGGCCTGCGCCCGCAGGTCGAGCTGGACAAGACGCAGACGGCGCTGATGGCGGCCGCGGAAGCGGACGTCGCCCTGCCGACGACTGCCGATCGCTCCGGCCTTGCCGCGCTCGCCGATCCGGCGACGGGCGGCGGCGACAATGCGCCGGTCGAGATGGCCGCGCTGATGCCGACGAATGGCGGTGCGACCCGCTCGCTTTCCGGCGCCGACGCCTTCGACGCCAAGACGGCGGAAGAGGTGCCGGCCAAGGGCGGCCGTCCGAAGAAGAAGGACGCCGATGCCGCCAGCCGCGGTGCGATCCGCACCGAGCCGAAGCTGTCGCAGAAGATCCTGTCGCAATGGGCGCTGACCCAGGGCCGTGTCGCGACACTGTCCAAGCCGGTCAAGGCACCGCGCTTCGTCAGCCGCACGCTGCGTGCCGCGCCGACCACCGTCTACATGGCCGGCTTCCAGTCGGAAGGCCACTCGGTCGACGCCGGCCGCTTCAGCGGCAATGCGGTGAACTTCATGGAAGTCCGCAAGTTCGAGAGCGCCGAGAACTGAGCGGCAAGACATAGCCAATAAAAAACCCGCCGGAGCGATCCGGCGGGTTTTTTATTGGCCTTGCGGGAGGCTTATTCGGCGTCCGGCGGCAGCTCGACCATGCCGAGGGCCTGGAGATAGGTGTCGAGGATCGCTTCCTGCTCCATGCGCTCGTCCTTGTCCTGCTTGCGGATCTGGATGACCTTGCGCAGGATCTTGGTGTCGAAGCCGACGCCCTTGGCTTCGCCGTAGACGTCCTTGATGTCGTCGGCGATGGTTTTCTTTTCTTCCTCGAGCCGCTCGATGCGTTCGATGAACGCGCGAAGCTGGTCGCGTGCGACGCCGTGGGCATCCGACATGGTCTTCTCCTTGGATGGGCTGGTAGAAATTCGAAGGTGCCGTGACTTGCCGCGAACTTCCGGCAAGATCAAGACCAATCGTGCGCCGCCTGCCGATTTTCGCGCGGCGAAGGCGTCATTCCTTCGGACGGCTGATCTCGAAGGCGGCCTTCTGCGCGTCGGTCGCCTCGCGCTGGTAGCGCGCGCGCCATTCCTCGTAGGGCATGCCGTAGACGATCTCGCGGGAGGCTTCCTTGTCGAGCGGCACGCCCGCCTCGTTGGCGGCGTCGCGGTACCAGTTGGACAGGCAGTTGCGGCAGAAACCGGCAAGGTTCATCAGGTCGATGTTCTGCACGTCGGTGCGCTCGCGCAGATGCCGCACGAGGCGCCGGAAGGCGGCGGCCTCGAATTCGGTCTGCTGTTCCTTGCTGAGGTCGGTCATCGTCTCTGTCTCAATAGGGTCCGGTGCGGGACGGGTGTATCTCGTATGTGTGCAGGCTCTCGTCGGCATTCAAGCGCGAGAAGACCGGCGCCAGCCGGTCGACCCAGCGGGCGATGCCGGCTTCGTCGCCGATCTCGTCCTGGCGGATCTCGATGAGCGCGTGGGCAATGCCGGGCTTCATGCAGTGGCGGAACATGGTATCGCCGCGCAGCGCCCCGTCATAGGGCTCGTTGTCGCCGACGACGACGTCGCCCGGCGCTTCCAACTCGGCCAGCAGCGGACGCACCGCGCGCGGGTCGCTGTCCCACAGCACTGTCACCTGCCAGGGGCGGGGAATGCCCTTCCAGGCCGGCGTGAAAGAATGCATGGAGAGAACGAGCGGCGCCTTGCCCGTCTTGTCCGCAACGGCGGCGATCGTGCGGGACACGGCATCGTGATAGGGGCGGTGGAAGGTTTCCAGCCGGTATTGCCATTCTTCGGGCGTGATCGGATGATTGCCTGGAATGATCGCGCCGTCGGAGATACGCATGACGAGCGTCGGGTCGTCCTCGCCCCGGTTGGGATCGATGAGAAGGCGGGAAAAGCGGCTCATGACCACCGGCGCGTTCAGCCGGGCATTGAGGCCGCGCACCACCCCTTCGACGCCGATATCGTAGGCGATGTGGCGCTCGAAGGCGCTTTCCGGCAGGCCGAGGCGGCCATAGCGTTCGGGCAGGCGGTTGGTGGCATGGTCCGCCAGGATGACCAGCCCGAGGGCAGGGTCGCCGTTGATGATCTCGAAAGGGGGGAGGTCCTGCATGCTTTTGCCGTCCGTCTGCCGCGCCGCGCGAGTGATCGCATGGGGCGATCCGCCCCGCAACCTGCAATGCCTGGTGTTTCGGAAAGATTCCTTCGCTTTTTGTGACGATGTAATCGATTAGAGCCGCGTTGACATTCCTGCCCCGTCGTCGCAAGAAAGCGCATATTCAAATCAACGGAGTTCCATTGGAAGCCGTGAGAGCCAATAGCCATCGCCCGACTTTCCTGAAAGCCAGCGGTCTTCTCCAGGCCGGCCTCTTCCTTTTCGCGGGTTTCCTCGCGCTGTCCGTGCCGGAGGAGGCGAGAGCCGATTTCCGCGTCTGCAATGGCACGCAGAACCTCGTCGGCGTCGCGATCGGTTATCGCGCCAAGGAAGGCTGGATTACCGAGGGCTGGTGGCAGGTCCCCGCGACGACCTGCGCCACGCTGATCGAGGGCGAGCTGCAGTCGCGCTACTATTACCTCTATGCCGAAGACGCCGCCCGCGGCGGCCGCTGGACCGGCGACGTCAACATGTGCGTGGCCGAGAACGAGTTCAAGATCACCGGCGTGCAGGACTGCTTTGCCCGCGGTTTCCAGCGCATGGGCTTCAAGGAATATGACACGGGGCGGCAGGGAAGCTGGATGGTACAGCTTTCCGATACGCCAGGGACGCAGGAAAGCCAGAACTGATGAGACGGAACAGAAAAGTCAAAATCCTCGCCACGCTCGGACCGGCATCGTCTGACGAGCAGATGATCCAGAAGCTGCACGAGGCGGGAGCAGACCTGTTCCGCATCAACATGAGCCATGCCAGCCACGACGTGATGCGCACGCTGATCAGCCGCATCCGCGCCGTGGAGGCCCGCTGCGGCCGCCCGATCGGCATTCTCGCCGACCTCCAGGGCCCGAAGCTGCGCGTCGGCAAGTTCGCCAACGGCTCGGAAGAGCTGAAGCCCGGCCAGACCTTCACGCTCGACAACAAGGACGTGCCCGGCGACAATACCCGCGTGTTCCTGCCGCATCCGGAAATCCTGGAAGCGGTCAAGCCCGGCCATCGCCTGCTGATCGACGACGGCAAGCTGCATCTGCGCGCCGAGAGCGCCGATGGCAAGTCGATCGTCTGCACGGTCGTCTCCGGCACCAAGATCTCCGACCGCAAGGGCGTCAGCCTGCCCGACACGCTGCTCGGCGTCGGCGCGCTGACGGAGAAGGACCGCGTCGACCTCGACGCCGTTCTGGCAACCGGCAGCGTCGACTGGGTGGCGCTCTCCTTCATCCAGCGCCCGGAAGACCTTGCCGAGGTGCGCAAGGTCGCGCGCGGCCGCGTCGGCCTGATGTCGAAGATCGAAAAGCCCCAGGCCGTCGAGCGCATCGATGAGATCATCGAGCTTTCCGACGCCCTGATGGTCGCCCGTGGCGACCTCGGCGTGGAAATGCCGCTGGAAGCCGTTCCCGGCATCCAGAAGCAGCTCATCCGCGCCTGCCGCCGTGCCGGCAAGCCGGTGGTCGTCGCCACGCAGATGCTGGAATCGATGATTTCCGCGCCGGTCCCGACCCGCGCTGAGGTCTCCGACGTCGCGACCGCCGTCTTCGAAGGCGCGGACGCCGTCATGCTGTCGGCCGAATCGGCGTCCGGCGCCTATCCGGTCGAGGCCGTCTCCACCATGGCGTCCATCGCCAGCACGGTCGAGCGCGACCCGCACTATCCCGGCATCATCTACGCCCAGCGCTCGACGCCGGAAGCAACCGGCGCCGATGCCATCTCGCTGGCCGCCCGCCAGATCGCCGAGACGCTGAAGCTGTCGGCCATCGTCTGTTACACCTCGTCGGGCGCGACGGGCCTGCGCACGGCCCGCGAGCGGCCGGACGTGCCGGTGCTGGCGCTCTCGCCGGTCATCGAGACGGCGCGCCGCCTCTCGGTCGTCTGGGGCCTGCACTGCGTCGTCACGGGCGATGCGGAAGACCTCGACGACATGGTGAACCGCGCCTGCCGCATCGTCGTCAGCGAGGAGTTCGGCAAGCCGGGCGACCGCATCATCATCTCGGCCGGCGTCCCGCTCGGCACGCCCGGCGCGACGAACATGCTGCGCATCGCCTATATCGCCGCGGACGGCGTCAGCGGCGTCTGAGGGGCTTTCCCAGAATGATTTGGGAGAGGCGGGCTCGGCCCGCCTTTTTCGTTTCAGGCGGCCGGAGGCGGCTGTTCAGGTGCGCTGGCCGGTGAGTTTCTCGGAAAGGTCGCCGAATTCCTTCTGGGCGTCCCGCTCGGCGGGATAGACGTCGAGGAACTTTTCCCAGGCCTTCAGGGAGAGCTCGTCGCGTCCGGTCTGGGCCATGATGGCAGCCATCCCGGCGAGGGCGCCGAAGTGGCGCGGCTCGATCTTCAGCACCTGGTTGAGATCGGACATGGACTTGCGATAGTTGCCCATCTTGAAATGCAGCGTCGCGCGGCGGTTCCAGCCCTCGACATAGTCGGGGCGCAGGCGAATCGCCTCGTCGAGATAGTCGAGCGCCGCAGCGTTCTTGTCCTCGTCGACGGCCTTGTCGGTCCATTGCATCAGGAGATTGACGGTGGCGCTGCCGGAATCCTGCCACTCCCTGCGGATCTGGTTGGCGATCCCCTTGGCGGCGTCCGGATTTGCCTCGCGTTTCAGGGCGTCGAAGAGCTTGTCGAGACGCTGGGCCTGCGTGGCGAAGGCGGTGGACGACGGGTCCACGGAGGCCTTGTCCGCCTGCTGCGCAAGGGCATCGGCCGGCGCGGAGGCGACGAGGGCGAGGGAAAGATAAAGTGCAGCAAGCATGAAAAAGCGCATGGCGGTTATGGTAAACCGCCATGGCCCAACTTCAAATCGATATTTGTCGATCAACGCTTCCCGCAAGGCGGAAAGGCGACCACGACGCCTGATCAGCCCTGACGAGCCTTGAAGCGCGGGTTCTGCTTGTTGATGATGTAAACACGGCCCTTGCGGCGAACAAGGCGGTTCTCGCGATGGCGAGCCTTGAGCGACTTGAGCGAATTCTTGATCTTCATTTTTCTGATCCGCGTATTGCAGGGCGACTCGAGTTCGCCGGATTTCCTCAATCAAAAACGCGCCGTTTCGGGCGCGCTTTCAGGTTGGCAGGCATGTAACCCGTGACATTTGCGCTGTCAACCGTGGCCGGCGGGTTTTCCGTGGAACTATGCCGGTTTTCCAGCCCCCGGCACGGCTTTTCAGCCGATAATCTGCGTCACATGCCCCATCTTGCGGCCGGGACGGGCCTCCGTCTTGCCGTAGAGATGGACCAGCACATCGGGCTTGGCGAGCCAGGCGGGAACGTCGTTGATGTCGTCGCCGATGAGGTTCTGCATCACGCAGTCCGAGTGGCGGCGCGGGTCGCCCAGCGCGTGGCCGGCGACGGCGCGGATGTGCTGCTCGAACTGCGAGACCACGCAGGCCGCCTCCGTCCAGTGGCCGGAATTGTGCACGCGCGGGGCGATCTCGTTGGCGACGAGGCCGCCATCGGGCAGCACGAAGAACTCGACGCCGATGACGCCGACATAGGCGAGGTGGTCGAGAAGGGCGCGCGCGGCCTTGCGCGCTTGGTCCGCCGTCGCCTCGCTGACGCGGGCGGGCAGGGTCGAGGTATGCAGGATGCCGTTGCGGTGGACGTTCTCCGCCGGGTCGTAGCAGGCGATGGTGCCTTCGCCGTCGCGGGCGGCGATGATCGAGATCTCCCGCTCGAAGGGGATGAGGCTTTCCAGGATCAGCGGCACGCCGCCGAGCGCCTCGAAAGCGCCCTCGCGGCTTTCGGCCGGCGAACGGAACAGGCGCTGGCCCTTGCCGTCATAGCCGAGCCGGCGCGTCTTGAGCACGCCGACGCCACCGAAGCTGTCGAGCGCGGCCTCGAGGTCGGCCTGGCTGTCGACGGCGGCGAAATCGGCGGTGAGGATGCCGCAATCGCGGATGAAGCTCTTCTCCACCAGCCGGTCCTGCGAGACTTCCAGCGCGCGCGGCGGCGGGAAGACCGGAACGGAGGCGGCGAGGGCGGCGGCGGCGGCGACCGGCACGTTCTCGAATTCGTAGGTCACGACATCCGAGACGCGGGCGAGCTCGGTGAGCGCGTCCGGATCGTCATAGGCCGCGACGATCTGGGCATTGGCGACCTGTGCGGCCGGGCAATCGGCCTGCGGCTCCAGGATGACGGTGTTGAGGTTGAGGCGGGCGGCCGCCATGGCCAGCATGCGGCCGAGCTGGCCGCCGCCGATGATGCCGACGGTGCGCGCGCTCATAGGGGGCCGTCCACGGGATATTCGGCAACCGCGCTGGACTGGTTCTCGCGCCATTCGTCGAGCCTGTGGGCGAGCTCGGGATCGCTGAGGGCCAGCACGGCGGCGGCGAGCAGCGCGGCGTTCACCGCGCCCGCCTTGCCGATGGCGAGCGTGCCGACGGGAATGCCGGCCGGCATCTGCACGATGGAGAGCAGGCTGTCCTGGCCGGACAGCGCCTTGGACTGGACCGGAACGCCGAAGACCGGAAGCGGCGTCATCGCGGCCGCCATGCCGGGCAGGTGGGCCGCCCCGCCGGCGCCGGCGACGATGACCTTGAAGCCCTCCGCCTTCGCCCCGCGGGCGAAGCTGTAGAGCCGGTCGGGCGTGCGGTGCGCCGAAATGATGCGGGCCTCGTAATCGACGCCGAGCGCATCGAGCGTGTCGGCGGCGTTCTTCATCGTCTCCCAGTCGGACTGGCTTCCCATGATGATGGCGACGGGGGGCGTTTCTGTGGTGTCCAAGGCGTCTCGTCCGTTCAGGCGATGATGTCGGGAATGATCTGGTCTTCCAGCTTGGAAATCTTGTCCTTGAGGATCAGTTTCTTCTTCTTCATCCGCTGGATTCTGAGGGCTTCGCAGCCGGTCTGGATCATGGCGTTGATCGCGGTGTCGTAGTCTTCGTGTTCCTGGCGCAGCCGTGCAACGGCAAGCCGCAATTCAGCCTGTTCCTGGTCTGCCATGCTATTCGTTCCCCTCGGCGGAGAGGGCGGACCGACCGCCCTCCTCCAGTCTCAACAAAGGCTGCTCCTACCACGAAAGCCCTGGTAACGGGAAGTTATCCCTTGCCACGTTTTCGCCTTCGACAAATGAAAAATGACATGGCACACTGACTTTGTTGCAACCTGGATCATCCGGCACGCAAGTGACCGGGTGCAAGCAAAAGGAAGGAACTGTCACATGACGATTGAGGCTCATCTGGCCACGCTCGAAAAGAAGCACGTTGCTCTGGAGGAAGAGCTGCATGCTGCAATGAATCGCCCCTCCGCAGAGGACCAGGCGATTGCGGACCTGAAGCGTCGCAAGCTGCGCATCAAGGATGAGATTGAGCGTCTTCGCTCTTCCACCCACTGAAAAGACAGGGATTTTTCCAAAGTTACAAAGGAGTGAGGGTCGCGTAGAGACTGGTCTGTATGGGAAGACCCGGGTTTGAACCCGTTTCGCGAAACCGCCCTTCAAAGACGAATTTTCAGATGTCGTGACGCCCTGGCCCGTTCGAAAGACGCGCCGGGGCGTTTTGTTTCAGGATGGGACGGGTGGCTCACGACCAGAACTGGTCGAGCCAGAGATTGAGCCTGTCGAAGCCCTTTGCATTGATGGCGTAGATGCGCTTCGTGCCCTCGGCCTTCACGCTGACGAGGTTGGAATCGAGCAGGGCCTTCAAGTGCTGGGAGACCGCGGGGCGGCTGATCGGCAGGCCTTCGGAGAGTTCGTTGACCGTGCGCGGCGCGCGTCGGAGTTCCTCCAGCAGGAACCTGCGGTTGGGATCGGCAATCGCAGCAAAGGGATCCGGGTGCGCCATGGCCGAAAGCTATGGCAAAGCAGCATTTCCGGCAAGCAAATTGTGCAGTGCCGAAAAGCCTCTCAGACGAAGGCGGCCGCCCCGTCATAGACGAGTTTCAGGCCGGCGATGAGGGCCATGGCATACATGAAGGGATAGAAGACATCGGGCTTCATGCGCTTGACGATAAAGCCGCCGCAGGCCGTCGCCGCGATGGCGAGGGGAACGAGCGTCGCGGAGATCGTCAGGTTCTCGGTATCGAGCTGGCCGAGGGCGAAATAGGGACCGAGCTTGATGAAATTGAGGATGGCGAAGAAGCGCACGCCCGCGCCGGTATATTCGCGCGGCGGCAGCTTCAGCGGCAGTCCGTAGACCTGGAAGGGCGCGCCGCCCGCATGGGCGACGAAGCTGCCATAGCCCGAGAGCGTGCCGAGGAAGGCCGCCGGCACCAGCCGGTGCGGCTTCGCGGCGATGACGTAGCCGTGCCGGGCGCGCCAGCTGTTGTAGAAATAGCGGGCGACGAAAAGCACGGTGATGAGGCCGATGATGAGGCGTAGCGCATCGCGCGGCACATAGGCCGAGGTCGCCCAGCCGATGGCGATGCCGAAAAGCGCGCCGGGCAGCATCATCTTCAGGAGCGTGCGGTCGTTGTGCCGGCGCCAGATATAGAGCGACACGCAATCCATCACGACGAGGATCGGCAGGAGGATGGCGGCGGCCTGCACCGGCGGCACGGCCATGGCCAGCAGCGGCACGCCCATCAGGGCAAGCGCCTCGCCCATGCCGCCCTTGGTGAGTCCGACGAGCAGGACTGCGGGGATGGCGGCATAATAGATGGCGGGGTCGATGGGCATGGAAGGCGATTGATCCTCTTCGTCCTTCCGTCTATCCGCTTTGATCTGTTATGACGAGCCCCGAACATCTCAATCCGAGGGAAGTGCCCATCCATGTCCGACGTCGAAACCCGCTGCCGCCTTGTGCTGATCCTACCCGAGGGGGAGGAGCTTTCCGCGCGGGCCGCCATGCTGGAGGGCGCGCTGAAGGGCGGTGACGTCGCTTCCGTGATCCTGCCGCAATACGGCCTCGACGACGGCCAGTTCCAGAAGCATGCCGAAGTGCTGGTATCGATCGTCCAGAAGGCGGGCGCGGCCGCGCTCCTCGCCGGCGACACGCGCGTTGCCGGCCGGGCCAAGGCCGACGGCATCCATGTGACGGGCGGGCTGGAAGAGCTCGGCGAGACGGTGGAGAAATTCACCCCGCGCCTCATCGTCGGCGGCGGAAACGCCACGGACCGGCACAAGGCGCTGGAGATCGGCGAGGTGCAGCCGGACTATATCTTCTTCGGCAAGATCGGCGGCGACATCAAGCCGGAGGCCCATCCAAAGAATCTCGCGCTTGCCGAATGGTGGGCCTCGATGGTGGAGATTCCCTGCATCGTGCTCGGCGGCACGGATCCGCAGTCGGCGCTGGCCGTTGCGGAAAGCGGGGCCGAATTCGTGGCGCTCGACAAGGCGGTCTTTGCCGATCCCGCGCAGGCGCCGCATGTCGTTGCGGCCGTGAACGCGCTGCTTGACGAAAAAGCGCCACGGTTTGGGGAATAGTAGGCGCTCATGATCAGGGCCGTTTTCTCGCACGCTTGCCGCATCGCGCCTCTGGCGCTTCTCGCCACGGTTGCCTTTGCGGCCGTGCCCGCTGCCGCGGAAACGGCGAAGAAAGGCCCCGCCGTCACCGCCGGCGAGGCGGATGCGAAGGCGAAGGATGCCCAGCAGCCCGCCGCCACATTCGAAAAGCCGGCGGACAAGCCTGCGGACGGGGATACGCCCGCCGACGGGCCGTCGAGCGGCCTGACGGTGCTCGACCGCATGGGCGCGGACCTGCCGGACCTGCCGGCGGAAAAGCCCTTCACCGGCAAGGTCGACGAGGCTTACGGCGCCTTCCAGCGCGGGCGCTACCTGACGGCGATGGACCTTGCCCTGCCGCGCGCGCAGCTCGGCGATCCGTCCGCCCAGACGCTCGTCGCGGAAATCCTCGACCGCGGCCTCGGCGTGAAGCGGGACCGCGACCAGGCGATGTTCTGGTACCAGCAGGCGGCGAACGGCGGCGACCCGACCGGCATGTTCAAATATGCCGTGCTGCTGATGGAGCGCTCGCGCTCCAAGGACGACCGCAAGAAGGCCGACGAGCTGATGAAGAAATCGGCCGAGCTGGGCAATCCCTCTGCGCAGTTCAACTATGCGCAGGTGCTGGTGGCCGACAGTCCCGGCGAGAAGGGGCTGCGCGAGGCGCTGCCCTATTACGAGAAATCCGCCGAGCAGGGCATTGCCGACGCGCAATATGCGCTCTCGCAGATCTACGCCAACATTCCCGACCTGCCGGAGGCGAAACGCAAGCGGGCGCGCGAATGGCTTCTGCGCGCCGCCCGCGCCGGCTTCGACACCGCCCAGCTCGACCTCGGCATGTGGCTGGTGAATGGCACGGCGGGCGAGCGCGATTACGACGCCGGCTTCAACTGGCTGAAACGGGCGGCCGAAGGCGGCAATGCCGTCGCCCAGAGCAAGCTCGCCCAGCTCTACATCCACGGCATCGGCACCAAGTCCGATCCGGTGGAGGCGGCGAAATGGTTCGTGCTGGCACGCCGCGCCGGGCTCAACGATCCGTCGCTGGAGGACTTCTATCTCGGGCTGAACGACCAGCAGCAGAAGGCGGCGGTCGACGCGGCGAACAAGTACCGCTCGGGCTCCTGAAACCGCTGCCGTTTACCCTGTTGCACGACGCGAGACCCTGCATTGCGTCGCTTGCACGCGGCTAAGGCTTGAAACTTCGGGGGATTTGTGGTCTTGAGGCGCATCCCGGTCCCGGTGCGCTTCCCGCGCCGCGGCTTTTGCCGTCCCGAGCGCCGGACATTCCCGAAGGACTTTAGTTCATGGCCCGTTCAGCTCTTCTCAACGTCATGGTTCAGGCCGCCTTCAAGGCCGGCAAGTCGCTCGCGCGCGATTTCGGCGAAGTGCAGAACCTTCAGGTCTCGCTCAAGGGGCCCGGCGACTACGTCTCGCAGGCCGACCGCAAGGCCGAGAAGCTGATCCGCGAGGAGCTGATGAAGGCCCGGCCGACCTACGGCTTCCTCGGCGAGGAATCCGAGGAGATCGTCGGCACGGACGGCGCGCATCGCTGGATCGTCGATCCGCTCGACGGCACGACCAACTTCCTGCACGGCATTCCGTGCTTCGCCATCTCCATCGCGCTCGAGCGCAACGGCGAGATCGTCGCGGCCGTGGTGCTGAACCCGGCGACGGACGAGCTCTTCACCGCCGAGCGCGGCGGCGGGGCCTTCCTCAACGATCGCCGCCTGCGCGTCGCCGCGCGCAAGAACCTTTCCGACGCGGTCATCGGCTGCGGCGTGCCGCATCTCGGCCGGGGCAACCACGGCAAGTTCCTCATCGAGCTTCGCCATGTCATGGGGGAAGTGGCCGGCATGCGCCGCCTCGGCTCCGCCTCGCTCGACCTTGCCTATGTCGCGGCCGGCCGCTTCGACGGCTTCTGGGAACGCGACCTGTCGGCCTGGGACATCGCGGCCGGCATTCTGCTGATTCGCGAGGCCGGCGGCTATGCGACGGATCTGGAGGGCGGTAACGCCATGCTGGACAACGGCACGATCATCGCCGGCAACGAATATATCCACAAGGCGCTCCGCGAGGTCGTGCACCGCCCGGTGCCGACGCGCTAAGCGATTGAAAGGCGCGGCGCATTCCTGCGCCGTGTTGCGGGCTAGCCCCTTCAATTCGGCGCAATCTTCCTCTAGTCTCCGCCCCGACGAGGAAGCGGAGATGCGACTACATGGCTAAGCTGGCGCTGCCGGGCTGGGGAGGTTCGGCCGAGACCGGGGACGATTACCCGCACAAACTCTCAAGCCCCATGGCCTTCTTCTGGACGATGGTGATCTTCCTCATCATCGTCGGCTTCGTGGCCGCGATCCTCTTCCGTCAGGCGCAGACGGCGTTCCTTTCCAATCCCGGCCTCAACGGCCTGATCCTCGGCGTGCTGCTCATCGGCGTGCTGCTGGTGTTCAACCATGTGCTGGCGCTCCGGCCGGAGGTGCGCTGGTTCAATTCCTTCCGCGCGGCGGGCAGCGCCGAGAAGGTCGGGCGCGATCCCGTCCTGCTCGCGCCGATGCGCGCGCTGATCGGTCGCCACCATTCCGTGGCGCTTTCGACGGCGACGCTCCGCTCGATCCTCGATTCCATCGCGACCCGCCTCGACGAATCGCGCGACACGTCGCGCTACCTGATCGGCCTTCTCGTCTTCCTCGGCCTGCTCGGCACCTTCTGGGGCCTGCTCGGCACGATCGGCTCGATCAGCTCGGTCATCCAGTCGCTCGATGCCGGCGGCGGCACGGCGAACGATATCCTGACCGCGCTGAAGGAGGGCCTCTCCGCGCCGCTGACGGGCATGGGCACGGCCTTCTCGACCTCGCTCTTCGGCCTTTCCTCCTCGCTCATCCTCGGCTTCCTCGATCTTCAGGCCGGGCGCGCGCAGAACCGTTTCTACACGGAGCTGGAAAACTGGCTCTCCTCGGTGACGGATGTCGGCTCCGAGCTTCCGGCGGCCGCCGGCCTTGCGGGAACGTCTCCCGCCGACGTGCAGGCTCTCGCCGAGCAGATCCTCAAGCTCTCGCAGGAGAGCGGCGGCGGCAACCGCTCGACCGCCGCCATGGCAAGCCTTGCCGAAGGCATCCAGGGCCTCGTCAAGAACATGCGCAGCGAGCAGCAGATGCTGCGCGACTGGATCGAGGCGCAGCAGGAGGAATCGAAGGCCCTGCGCCGCACGCTCGACCGCCTTGCCGCGCGCAGCGGCGAGAAGGCCGAGCGCGCCGCTGAAAAGGCCCACCCGGCCGGGGGCGAATAACCATGGCGCTCGGGCGCAACCGGCGCAGCCAGCGCACGATCGATTACTGGCCGGGCTTCGTCGATGCGCTGTCGACGCTGCTGCTTGCCATCATGTTCCTGCTCACCGTCTTCGTGCTGGCGCAGTTTTTCCTCAGCCGTGAAATTTCGGGCAAGGACGATGTGCTGAACCGGCTGACGAGCCAGATCAACGAACTGACGCAGCTTCTGGCGCTGGAAAAGAGCGGCAAGCAGGATCTCGAGGATGCGCTCGCCAACCTGCAGGCCTCGCTCGCCCAGTCGGAAAGCGACCGCACGCGTCTCCAGCAGCTGCTCGACAGCGGCGCGGGCGTTTCCGCCGCCGCGAGCGCCCGCGTGACGACGCTCGAAGGCGAGCTCGACAGCGAAAAGCAGGTGAGCGCACGGGCGATGAGCCAGATCGAGCTACTCAACCAGCAGATCGCGGCGCTGCGCAGCCAGATCGCCGCCGTGGAGGAGGCCCTGCAGGCCTCCGAGGCGAAGGACAAGAACTCGCAGGCCAAGATCGCCGATCTCGGCCGCCGCCTCAACGTGGCGCTGGCGCAGCGCGTGCAGGAACTCAACCGCTACCGCTCCGATTTCTTCGGGCGCCTTCGGGAAATCCTCTCCGACCGGGAGAATATCCGCATCGTCGGCGACCGCTTCGTCTTCCAGTCGGAGGTGCTGTTCCCCTCGGGCAGCAGCGACCTCAACGAGGCGGGGCAGGCGGAGATGCGCAAGCTCGCCGCCGCGCTGCTCGACCTTGCGAAGGAAATCCCCTCCGAGATCAACTGGGTGCTGCGCGTCGACGGTCATACGGACGCCGTGCCGCTTTCCGGCACCGGGCGCTATCGTGACAACTGGGAGCTTTCCTCGGCCCGCGCGACCTCGGTGGTGAAGTTCCTCATCGCCAACGGCGTGCCGGCCAACCGGCTCGTTGCGGCGGGCTTCGGCGAATTCCAGCCGATCGCCGAAGGCGACGATGCCGCCGCCCGCGCCACCAACCGCCGCATCGAACTGAAACTCACCGAGAAATAAAGCAAATTCCAGCAAAAGTGCGCAGCGGTTTTGCGTCCGGAATTGCGTCGAAAGGCTCTGGTGGAACGCACGGTCAGCCGACCGCGCGCTCCTCGTCGAGGAATGCCTGTCCGCCATGGTCGAACTGGAGGCGGGCGAGGCGGGCATAGAGTCCATCCTGCCGGATGAGCGACTGGTGCGTGCCTTCCTCAACCACGTGGCCGTCCTCCATGACGAGGATACGGTCGGCCTTGAGCACGGTGGCGAGGCGGTGCGCGATGACGATGGTCGTGCGCTTGCCCATCTGGCTGTCGAGCGCCTTCTGGACGAGCGTCTCGCTCTCGGCGTCGAGGGCGGAGGTCGCCTCGTCGAGCAGCAGGAGCGGCGCGTCCTTGAGGATGGCGCGGGCGATCGCGATGCGCTGGCGCTGGCCGCCCGAAAGCGTCACGCCGCGTTCGCCGATCATCGTGTCGTAGCCGTTGTCGAGTCGTTCGATGAATTCCTCGGCCTGCGCGGCGCGGGCGGCGGCGCGGATCGCCTCGTCGCCGACGTCGCTCATGCCGAAGGCGATGTTGTCGCGGATCGTCGCGGCGAAGATGGTGACGTCCTGCGGCACGAGCGCGATGCGCCGACGCAGCTCTTCCGGATCGGCGGTCCGCAGGTCGACGCCGTCGAGAAGGACGCTGCCGGAATCCGGATCGTAGAAGCGCAGCACGAGCGAGAGGATCGTGCTCTTGCCGGCGCCCGAGGGGCCGACGACGGCGACGGTCTCGCCCGGCTTCACGGCGAAGGAAAGGCCGTTGATGCTGCGATAACCGGGGCGGGCGGGATAGGAGAAGTGGACGTCCCGGAAGGCCAGCTCGCCGCGGGCGGGGACGGGCAGGGCGACCGGATTGACGGGCGCGGTGATCGCCGGCTGTTCGGCGAGCAGTTCCGTCAGGCGCTCGGCGGCGCCGGCGGCCTGCGACAGCTCGCCCCAGACCTCCGAGAGCGCGCCGAGGCTGCCGGCGGCGAAGACCGCATAGAGCAGGAACTGGCCGAGCGTGCCGGCCGACAGCGTGCCGGAGAGCACGTCGCGGGCGCCGAACCAGAGCACGGCGACGACGGAGCCGAAGATCATGGCGATGGCGAAGCCCGTCAGCAGCGAGCGGGCGCGGATGGCCGAGCGGGCGGCCTCATAGGCGCTTTCGACATTGCCGAAGAAGCGGGCGCGGGCGGCCTCTTCCGCATTGAAGGCCTGCAGGGTGCGCGTCGCGCCGATGGCCTCGCCGGCATAGGCGGAGGCGGCAGCAAGCGTATCCTGCGCCTCGCGCGAGCGGCGGCGCACGGAGCGGCCGAAGGCGACGAGCGGGAAGACGATGACGGGAATGGCGGCGAGGACGAGGCTGGAGAGCTTCGGGCTCGTATAGACCATCATCGCGATGGCGCCGAGACAAAGGATGAGGTTGCGCAGCGCGACCGAGGCGGTGGCCCCGACGGCGGACTTGATCTGCGTCGTGTCGGCCGTCAGGCGCGAGACGATCTCGCCCGACTGGTTGACGTCGAAGAAGGCGGGCGAGAGCTTCGTCACATGGGCGAAGACGTCGCGGCGCAGGTCCGCCACGATGCGCTCGCCGAGCGTGATGACGAAATAGTAGCGCATGGCGCTCGCCAGCGCGAGCAGGCCTGCCAGCACGAAGAGCATCGTGAAGTAGGTGTTGATGAAGCCGGTGTCGGCATTGGAGAAGCCGTGATCGATCATGCGGCGCACGGCGACCGGCAGCGCCAGCGTGGTGACGGCGGCAAGGACGAGCGCGATCAGCGCGCCCGTGACGAGGCCGCGATACCGGCGAATATAGGGGGCAAGCCTGCCAAGCGGACGAATGTTGCGGCGTGCGGATTTCTCCGACGCGACTGTCTGACTGTCTGTGGACACCATACCCCCGTTTCCAGTGCCTGGCGGCACGAATTGTCTTTCGGCTCTTGTTATCCAGACGGCCTTCATGTATAGGCTCGCCATCGAATTGGGAAGCCGTAGGTCCGACCGACTGCGGCTTCATTTACGTCTTTGGCCCCGCTGCCGCAATCCGTTGCGACAAATGGCCCCCGGAACAGGCAGGAAAGTTGTCATGAAGGCTGATATCCATCCCGAGTACCACACGATCAAGGTCGTGATGACCGACGGCACCGAGTACGAAACCCGCTCGACCTGGGGTTCGGAAGGCGCGACGATGAACCTCGAAATCGACCCCAAGTCCCATCCGGCCTGGACGGGCGGCAACCAGCAGCTCATGGACCGCGGCGGTCGCGTCTCCAAGTTCAAGAAGCGCTTCGAAGGCCTCGGCCTTTAATCTGCCTTCCGCAGTGGATTTTCGAGAACCCGGCTTCGGCCGGGTTTTTTGTTGCCTGCATTTCGGGTGAGGCCGCCCCTCACCTGCCTGCCGGCATCCTCTCCCCGCAAGCGGGGCGAGGAGCGCTGGGCGCACCGTTTTCCTGCATTCCGAGGCTTGGAGGAAAACGGTGCGGCACCCCCTTCTCCCCGCTTGCGGGGAGAAGGTCCCGGCAGGGGGATGAGGGGCGCCCCTTGCAAACAGCAGGCAACAAAAAACCCGGCCGAAGCCGGGTCCATGCATGGATGCGTGCGCCAGTCGCTCAGTTATTCCCGAACGCCGTCTGCAGCAGGTTGAGCTGGGCCTGGACGCTGTTCTGGTTGTCCGGCTGGAAGGTCTGGACGTCCTGCGGGCGGTAGATCTCGCGGTCGAGCAGGGCGATGCGGTTCTGCAGGCGCAGCGAGCGCTCGATGAGGTCGCGGAAGGCTTCCGGCAGATCGTTCCAGCCGGGTGCGGTCTTGTCGACGTTGAAGCTGTCGAGGCGCACCTTGCTCTTTTCGGAAAGCACCTGGTCGCGGCTCATCTCGCCGTTGTTGACGGCGCGCTGGAGCAGGAGCCAGGAGGCCATCTGCATCAGGCGGGTGGTGAGGCGCATGGATTCGGCCGCATAGAGCACGGAGGCCATGCGCGGCAGAACCTTCGATGCCTGCCGGCCGACGCCGTCGAGATAGCTCGCGGTTTCCTCGACCAGACCCATGCCTTCGGCGTACAGGGACTTGAACTGCGCCGACGACGCAACATGGCCAGCGAAGCTGACGGTATTCAATCCTCTTTCGGACATGGTTTCTTCCCTGTTGAACGCATCACTTGCAGGTAACGGCAGGTCGGCCCGAGGTGTTCCAAGTGGCCGGTCTATGGCTAGAAGATGATGCCATAACCCAATTCGCGCAAGGGTATTCTTAAGAAAGGGTTAATCTCCACAATTCTTTCGGGACAGGTGCCGCGCGCGGCGCGCGGCAAATAAAAAAAGAGCCGCGGAAAGCGGCTCTCAAGGTAAAACAGGGAGAAAAATCAGACCGATACCCCGGAGGGAGAAAATGTCTGAAGCCGGAAGGACCGGATGTGCAAGTAATAACATGTAAGGCTTAATGGCCGGTTAACTCTATTGTCGTTCGGTCTTTCCCTGTGTCTTTTCGGCAAGGCTGCGGCAATCCGGCGCGGCGGCCCCCGCGCAGGCAGGCGTGATTCGAGGAATGTGAAGATGGCGTCCTATCTGATGGAGCTTCGCGGCCTGGTCGGCCGGCGGCTGCTTCTCGTCCCCTCGGTCGCGGCCGTCATCCAGGATGGCGATGGCCGGCTGCTGCTGCAGGAGAAGGCTTCGGGAGAGGGCTGGAGCCTGCCCGCGGGCGCCATCGAGCCGGGCGAGACGCCGCAGGAGGCGATAATGCGCGAGGTGCTGGAGGAGACCGGGCTCAAGGTCGCTCCGGTGGAAATCCTCGGGGTCTTCGGCGGGCGGGACTTCCGCCATACCTATCCGAACGGCGACGAGGTCGAATATGTCGTCATCCTGTTCAGATGCGCGGTGATCGAGAAGTGTGGACCCTGGACGGACCCGGAAACCAGGTCCCTTCGCTATTTCACGCGGGACATGCTGCCGCGCCTGACGCCGCCCTATCCTCTGTCGGCGCTGTTCCCCGAGGCCTAGCGGAAGAGGCCTTCCGCCGCCGAACGGCTCGCGCCCTTCTTTGCCTTTTCCGATTCGAGGCGTTCGATCTCCGCGCGCAGGAGGTCTATGCGCGCGGAAAGCTCGTCCACCGAAAGCAGCGACAGGTCGCTGCCGATCTCGTGTGCGGTCTTCCTGGCCGGGCGGTCGTCGTCGAACAGGCTCATGCGGGGCGCTCCTCCTGTTGATCGTCGGCGGCCTGCGGCTGGGCGAGGGCGCGCGGCGAAAGCTGAAGGCTTTCCGGCGTGGTCAGCGTGCCGGGGTTGATGGTCGTATAGGCATCGCGCATCTCCGCCGGCACGGCGGCGCGGCGGCGGCTGCGGAAGATCGCGTAGGCGGTGATCAGGATATGCGCGACGAAGGTCACCATGAAGAGTGCATAGGGGCTGACCGCCGACATGATCGGGCCGCCGATCGTCGGGCCGATGATCGTGCCGACGCCATAGAGCAGCAGCAGGCCGCCGGAGACCTTCACGAAGTCCTCCGGGCTGGCGAAGTCGTTGGCGTGCGAAACGGCGATCGGGTACAGCGCGTTGGCCATGGCGCCGTAGAGCGCGGTGAGCAGCAGCAGCGCGGGCACGGAGGCCGGCTGGAAGAGGAAGAGGCAAAGCCCGGCGATGGCGGCGATGGCCGACAGCACCGCGAGGACGATGCGGCGGTCGACCCTGTCGGAGATGCGGCCGGCCGGCAGCTGCATGACGGCGCCGGCGAAGATGGCACCGCTCATCATGATGGCGATGGTGCTCGGCGTGAGGCCGGCATTGGCGCCGAAGACCGCGCCGAGCGTGCCGAAGGCGCCGTTCGCGATGCCGATCAGCACGATGCCGACGCAGGCGATCGGCGAGGTGCGGTAGAGCGCGGGGATATCGAGCCTGACCTGTTTCAGCGGCTGCGGCGAGGCGGCCGTCGAGAGCGTCGTCGGCAGCATGGCGAGGCAATAGAGGATGCCGGCGAACATGAAGAGGATCGGCGTCGTGACGTCGCCGAGTGCGACGGTCATCTGGCCGCCCACGGTGCCGATGAGGGTGATGGCGATATAGAGCGAGAAGATCAGGCCGCGGCTCTCGTTGGTCGCGCGCTCGTTCAGCCAGCTTTCGATGATCATCGACGTGCCGGCGATGGAAAAGCCTGTGACGGCGCGCAGCACGATCCACCAGACCGGATCGACCAGGATGCCCGTCAGCAGTGCGATGATGGCGATCAGCGAGGCGAAGCCGGAAAAGGCGCGCACATGGCCGATGCGCTTGACCACCGTCGGGGCCAGAAGGCAGCCGAGGACGAAGCCCGTCGCCCAGGACGTGCCGAGCAGGCCGAGCATCGTCGTCGCATATCCCTCGAAGGCGCCGCGCATCGGCAGGAGCAGGCCGTGCAGGCCGTTGCCGAGGAAGAGGAACAGCGTGCCCATCAGCAGCGCGAAGACGGAAATGAGGTTTTTACGCATGAGACCTTCGCAGTTTCGCCAATGGGAAAGGAATAGCGTACCTGCCGGCGAATGCCAGATGCAAAGCTTGAAACCGTGCGATTTTCAGGCCTTGCGCTGATCGCTTGGAAAAGTGTCCGAGGTGTGACAGGAAGGGGCGAGAAAGGCCGCCATGTCGAAAATCCTTCCCGCCCTGCTTCTTGCCGCCATGCTGCTGCACATCATCCGGCCCATCGGTCTGCCGGGGCTGCGGCGGCGCACGGATTTCTGGAAGATCGCGGTTTTCGCGATCGGACTGATGATGCTGACGGTGCTGATCCGGCCTTAAATTGAGGGCCTGGAGGAGGCCGACCGTCACGCGGCAGACCATCCGTCCCTCAATTACGCCGATCTCCGACCTCTCCTTCGTCTGACGTCGAGGGGAGGTGAGGGCTTGGCCGGAAGGAGTGCGGCGTTTACGCCGTCCCCGAACGCAAAAGGGCCACCCGAAGGTGGCCCCCATGAGGTCTGGTCCGGCACGGACCCGGGCCTATGGGCCCGAAGGAAGGTGGGTTCAGAGCGAGGGCTGCCTCGCTTTCGTCACCACTTTTCCCATGCCCGCGGCCAAAGCCAAAATCTCATTAGACATCGGATCACCTTCCTTTCTGAACGTTGACGATACAGGAAATGTAGGCGATCCGCGCCGGAGCGCAAGGCTTTCCTGTTATTTCTGCTGTTTCAGGATGTCGACGCCCGGCAGGGGCTTGCCTTCCATCCATTCGAGGAACGCGCCGCCGGCGGTCGAAACATAGGTGAAATCGTCGGCGACGCCGGCATGGTTGAGGGCTGCGACCGTGTCGCCGCCACCGGCGACGGAGACGAGCTTGCCGGCCTTGGTCTCGGCCGCTGCATGCTTTGCGGCGGAGACCGTCGCGGTGTCGAAGGGGGCGATCTCGAAGGCGCCGAGCGGACCGTTCCAGACGAGCGTCGAGGCGCGCGAGATCCAGGCATTGACCGCCTCGATCGTCTTCGGGCCGACATCGAGCATCATGGCGTCGGCCGGGATGGCGTTGACGTCGACCACCTCGTTCTCGGCATTGGCCTTGAACTCGCGGGCGACGACGCCGTCTTCCGGCAGCACGATGGCGCAGGTCGCAGTGGCGGCCTCGATCATGATCTGCTTGGCGGTATCGGCAAGATCGTGCTCGCAGAGCGACTTGCCGACATTCGTGCCGCGGGCGGCCAGGAAGGTGTTCGCCATGCCGCCGCCGATGACCAGTGCATCGACCTTCTTCACGAGGTTCATGAGAAGGTCGATCTTGGTGGAGACCTTCGCGCCGCCGACGATGGCGACGACCGGGCGGGCCGGGTTGCCGAGGCCCTTTTCCAGCGCTTCCAGCTCGGCCTGCATGGTGCGGCCGGCATAGGCGGGCAGGAGATGGGCAAGGCCTTCCGTCGAGGAATGGGCGCGGTGGGCGGCCGAGAAGGCGTCATTGACGTAGATGTCGCCATTGGCGGCCAGCGCGGCGGTGAAATCGGGGTTGTTCTTCTCCTCGCCCTTGTGGAAGCGGGTGTTCTCGAGGAGCAGGATGTCGCCGTTCGCCATGGCGGCGATGGCGGCGGCGGCCTTCTCGCCGATGCAGTCGGCGGCGAACTGGACCTTGGTGCCGAGGACGTCGTTCACGGCGGGGAGGATCTGCTCCAGCGACATGTCGGCGACGACCTCACCCTTCGGGCGGCCGAAATGGGCGAGCAGGACGACCTTGGCGCCCTTCTTCGACAGTTCCCGGATGGTGGGAGCGACGCGCTCGATGCGGGTCGCATCGGTGACCTTGCCGTCCTTGACCGGCACGTTGAGATCGACGCGGACGAGCACGCGCTTGCCGGCGATATCGGTGAGGTTGTCGAGGGTCTTGAAGGTCATGGTTGCCGCTCCTGAATGTGTCGTCTGGTCAAGAAAAAACACCCGGACATTTCTGCCCGGGTGTTTCGCGTTTCCGCTTAGATGAGCTTGCCGAGGGCAACCGCCGTGTCGGACATGCGGTTCGAGAAGCCCCATTCGTTGTCGTACCAGGAAAGGATACGAACGAGGTTGCCGTCGAGGACCTTGGTCTGGTCGGCGGCGAAGTTCGACGAATGGCTGTCGTGGTTGAAGTCGACCGAGACGAGCGGCCCCGTGACGTAGTCGAGGATGCCCTTCAGCTCGCCTTCGGCGGCGGCCTTGACGGCGGCGTTGACTTCCTCGGCCGTGACGTTGCGCTTCGGCACGAACTTCAGGTCGACGACCGAGACGTTCGGGGTCGGCACGCGGATCGACGAGCCGTCCAGCTTGCCCTTGAGGTGCGGCAGCACGAGGCCGACGGCCTTGGCGGCGCCGGTGGAGGTCGGGATCATCGACAGCGCGGCGGCGCGGGCGCGATAAAGGTCCTTGTGCATGGTGTCGAGGGTCGGCTGGTCACCCGTGTAGGAGTGGACCGTCGTCATGTAGCCCTTCTCGATGCCGAAGGCCTTGTCGAGAACGTAGGCGACCGGCGCAAGGCAGTTCGTCGTGCACGAGGCGTTGGAGATGACGAGGTCGTCCTTGGTCAAAGTGTTGTGGTTGACGCCGTAGACGATGGTCTTGTCCGCATTGTCGCACGGGGCCGAGACGATGACGCGCTTGGAGCCGTTGGCAAGGTGCGCGGAGGCCTTTTCCTTGGTGGTGAAGAGGCCGGTGCATTCCAGCGCGATGTCGACGTCGCCCCAGGGCAGTTCCTTCGGGTCGCGGATGGCGGTGACGCGGATCGGGCCGCGGCCGACGTCGATCGTATCGCCGGAAACGGTGACGGTGCCGGGGAACTTGCCGTGGACGGAATCGTAGCGGACGAGATGCGCATTGGTCTCGACCGGGCCGAGGTCGTTGACGGCGACGACTTCGATGTCGGTGCGGCCGGATTCGACGATGGCGCGCAGCACGTTGCGGCCGATGCGGCCAAAGCCGTTGATGGCAACTTTCACAGTCATTTCGGGTTTCTCCCTATGGATAAACGTTTGGCGATGCGAGGCGCGGCCGGGGCCGCGCCCGACGGCGCTCAGGCCAGCTTGGCTTCCGCGGCGGCGACGACGGCTTCCGGCGTGATGCCGAAGTGCTTGTAGAGCTCCTTGTAGGGGCCGGAGGCGCCGAAGGAGGACATGCCGACGAAGATGCCGTCCGAACCGATGAAGTGATCCCAGCCCTGGCGGATGCCGGCTTCGACGGCGATCTTGACCGGCGAATTGCCAATGACGGCCTGCTGGTAGGCTTCAGGCTGCTCGGCGAAGAGCTCGAAGCAGGGAACCGAGACGACGCGGGTCGAGATGCCCTTGGCCGAAAGGGCCTGCTGGGCCTTCACCGCGATCTCGATTTCCGAGCCGGTGGCGAAGATCGTCACCTGGGCGTCGCTGGCCGAGACGAGATCGTAGGCGCCGCGGGCGCAGAGGTTCTCTTCCTCGTATTCGAGGCGTACCGGCATCAGGTTCTGGCGCGTCAGCGCGATGGCGGACGGACGGTTGTGGCTTTCGAGCGCGAGCTGCCAGCACTCCGCCGTCTCCGTGGCGTCGGCCGGGCGGAAGACGAGCAGGTTCGGGATGGCGCGCAGGGCGGCCATGTGCTCGACCGGCTGGTGCGTCGGACCGTCTTCGCCAAGGCCGATGGAATCGTGCGTCAGGACGTGGATGACGCGGATGCCCATCAGCGCGGCGAGGCGGATCGACGGACGGCAATAGTCCGAGAAGATCAGGAAGCCGCCGGAATAGGGAATGAGGCCGCCATGCAGCGCCATGCCGTTCATCGCGGCCGCCATGCCGTGCTCGCGCACGCCGTAGTGGATGTAGCGGCCGGAGAAGTCGTTCGGGGTGATCGACTTGGTCTGGCTGGTCTTGGTGTTGTTGGAGCCCGTCAGGTCGGCCGAGCCGCCGATGGTTTCCGGCAGGACGCCGTTGATGACTTCCAGGGCGTCTTCCGAAGCCTTGCGGGTTGCCGGATTGGGCTTCGTCTCGGCAAGCTTCTGCTTGTAGGCGGAGATCGCGGAATCGAGGCTGCCTTCAAGGTCGCCGGCGAAGCGGCGGGTGAACTGCGCCTTCTTCTCGGCATCCGTCTTTTCGAGGCGGGCTTCCCATTCCTTGTGCGCCTTGGTGGAGCGCAGGCCGGCGAGGCGCCAGGCGTCGAGCACGTCGGAGGGAACGACGAAGGCTTCCGATTCCCAGTTCAGCGCCTTGCGGGTGGCGGCGATTTCCTCGGCGCCGAGCGGCGAGCCGTGGACCTTGTGCGTGCCGGCCTTGTTGGGCGCGCCGAAGCCGATGGTCGTCTTGCAGGCGATCATGGTCGGCTTGTCGGACTTGTGGGCTTCCTCGATGGCGGCGGCGATGGCGTCCGGATCGTGGCCGTCGACGGCGATCGTGTTCCACTGGCTGGCGCGGAAGCGGGCGTGCTGGTCGGTCGAGTCGGCAATGGAGATCGGGCCGTCGATCGAGATGTTGTTGTCGTCCCAGAAGACGATCAGCTTGTTGAGCTTGAGGTGGCCGGCGAGCGAGATTGCTTCCTGGCTGATGCCTTCCATGAGGCAGCCGTCACCGGCAAGCACATAGGTGTAGTGCTCGATGAGGTCGGAGCCGAATTCGTCGCGCAGCTTGCGTTCGGCAAGCGCCATGCCGACGGCGTTGGCGATGCCCTGGCCGAGCGGACCCGTGGTCGTCTCGATGCCGGCGGCGTGGCCGTATTCCGGGTGGCCGGCGGTGCGGGCGCCGAGCTGGCGGAAATTCTTGATCTCGTCGATCGTGATGTCCTCGTAGCCCGTCAAGTAGAGCAGCGAGTAGAGGAGCATCGAGCCGTGGCCGGCCGACAGGACGAAGCGGTCGCGGTTCGGCCAGGACGGGGTCTTCGGGTCGAAGGACAGGAAGCGGGTGAAAAGAACCGTTGCGATGTCTGCTGCGCCCATGGGCAGGCCGGGGTGACCCGAGTTCGCCTTTTCCACGGCATCCATGGAAAGGAAGCGAATTGCGTTCGCCATCCGGTCGTGTTTTTCGCGAGAGATCATGACTGTTCCGTCTTCTTCGGGGTGTCAGGGCCGATGCCGTTCCGGGTATCGGTTGGAAGCGGGGTGACACATAGCAGGTGCACCGTCTAAGTCAACGAATTCGGCGGGTTTTGCGGCACTTGGGCGCTGGTTCCGCGACGTTTTTTAGCAGTTCCGAAAGCCTTTGCCGGGCCGTTCGCGCGAGGGGTGCGGAACGCCGATCCACAGCGGCTTTGGCGCGCGGATTGCCATGCTGTTGACGCTCGGGCCCGCAGTTGAATACTGTCGCGCGAAGGGAACCGGCGCTGGCGGCGGCGATTCGTATTTTTGAAAGTGCCGGTGAAGGCTTCATGACAAACGGGGAAACAGTCAGGGCGGCGATAGAGGAGCTTCGCAGGGCTCTCGCGAACCTCGACAACGCGCTCGACATGCGCTTCGACCGCGAGCGCGATCACGGCGAGGTCGAGGGCGAGGTCCGGCGGGTGAACGTCGACCGCTCGCGGCTCGCCCAGGAGCTCGATCAATCCGAATTCCGCGCGAACCGTCTGGAAGAGGTGAACCGCGAGGTCTCCCGCCGCCTCGTCACGGCGATGGAGACGATCCGGGCCGTGCTCGACCGTTAATCCCAGAAAGAAAGACTTCGCATGGCACAGGTGACCGTACAGATCGATGGCAAGGCCTACCGCATGGCTTGCGAGGAAGGCCAGGAGGGGCATCTCGAAGAGCTTGCCGCCGGCTTCGATCAATATGTCGGCCACCTGAAGAGCCAGTTCGGCGAGATCGGCGACCTGAGGCTCACCGTCATGGCCGGCATCATGGTGATGGACGAGCTCAACGACGTCACCCGGCGTCTCGCCAAGCTGGAAAAGGAAACCGAGGAGCTGCGCACGGGCCGCGAGGGCGTGATGAGCGAGGTTTCGCGCAACGAGGAGGCGATCGCCGTCGCCCTCAACGAGCTGACCAGCCAGATCCAGGGCATGGCCGCCAAGCTCACCGGCAAGCCGCCGGCGAACTGATCCGCGGCGTTTCCACGCCTTTGCGCACGGCGAGGGCTTCGCACTTTTGCTGAGCTGCTTCGGGAATTGCCACTGGCGAAAACGCCGCTTTCATCCTATATGTCGGATGCGATCTGCGCTTCCCGACAGGAACCACAATCCCTGGGGCCATACTCGATCCAAAGGGAGCTGTCCCTGACCCGGCCCGTGGGCTTGGTCACACGGTGCCCACCTACGTTTGTAGGCACCCAGGATCGTAAACCTCCATCGGTCGTCGCGGATCGTACCTTGCTGAAATCACCGGCAAACGAAAAGGCCGCCCCATGGGGCGGCCTTCGTGTTTTCTTCCGGGCTGTTGCCTCTCATCCGGCCTGCCGGCCGCCTTCTCCCCGCTTGCGGGGCGAAGGGATATGCCGCGCCCGGTTTCCCCAAATCTTCATCGTTGCGTGGGGCAAGTCCCCTCTCCCCGCTTGCGGGGAGAGGGTTAGGGTGAGGGGCAGGGCGGCGAACGCCTTATGCGGCCGCCTTCAGCTGCTTGTCGACCATGGTGCGCAGGCTGCCGAGGTCCTTGGCGAAGGCGCGGATGCCTTCGGAGAGCTTTTCGGTCGCCATGGCGTCCTCGTTCAGCATCCAGCGGAAGGCCTTCTCGTCGATCTTGATCGGCGAGACCTTGGCGGCCTTTTCCGGCGAGAGCTTGCGCTCCAGCGTGCCCGATGCGGCGTCGAGTTCCTCGAGCAAGGCGGGGCTGATCGTCAGGCGGTCGCAGCCGGCCAGCGCTTCGATCTCGCCCGTGTTGCGGAAGGAGGCGCCCATGACGATCGTGTCGATGCCGTTGGACTTGTAGTAGTCGTAGATCGCGCGGACGGAGAGGACGCCCGGATCGTCTTCGGCGGTGAAGGTCCTGCCGGAGGCCTTGACATGCCAGTCGAGGATGCGGCCGACGAAGGGCGAGATGAGGAAGACGCCGGCATCGGCGCAGGCGATAGCCTGGGCCTGGTTGAAGAGCAGCGTCAGGTTGCAGTCGATGCCTTCCTTCTGCAGCACTTCGGCGGCGCGGATGCCTTCCCAGGTGGAGGCGAGCTTGATCAGGATGCGCTCGCGGGAAATGCCGCGCGCGTCATAGGCCTTGATGATCTCGCGGGCCTTGGCGATGGAGGCCTCGGTGTCGAAGGAGAGGTCGGCGTCCACTTCGGTCGAGACGCGGCCGGGCACCAGCTCGGCAAGCGCGGCACCGACAGCGATGGCGAGGCGATCGCCGACGGCGGCGACGACGCCCTCGTGATTGCCGCCCTGCGACCGGCCCCAGCGAATGGCTTCGGCCACCGCGTCGGAAAATGCCGGCGTGCTGAGCGCCTTCAGGACGATGGTGGGATTGGTGGTGCAATCGACCGGCTTCAGGCGGCGCACGGCTTCGATGTCGCCGGTATCTGCCACGACGGTCGTCATCGCGCGGAGTTGTTCAAGCTTGGACGTCATATCCGAATTCCCGAAAGGTTGTTGCTGGGCCTCCGTCCCCGGCCCTTGCAGGGGAAACGTCGAACCCTCCTCCATGTTCCTATGCAGGCGTGCCTGCGGCCGTGCTTCCGTTTCGGCCGCCGGCTTGCCGGCACACACTGGCGACCGGCGGAAAACCGCCAGTCGACATGGGGCGACTATCGACATTTCCCCGGGACAAAGTCAAGCACTTTTGCCCACTCTCGTGAACATATGTCGCATTTCCCCGGCGATGTGCTAAGGTGCCCGCCGGAAACGAACGAGCAAGATGGAGGCGACGTGGCAAGGCTCCGGCGCGACACACATACGGCCTATTCGGAATCGGCGGCACTGCGCCTGCGGGCCGCCTGGCTCTATTACAACCAGGGCCTCACCCAGAAGGACGTGGCGGAGAAGATCGGCGTCAGCCGCACCACGGTCGTGCGCATGCTCGACGAGGCGCTGAAGCGCTCCGAGGTGCAGATCTGGATCAACGAGGGCATTGCCGACTGCGTGGAACTTTCCGTGCGGCTGGAAAGGGCCTACGGGCTCGACGAGGCCGTTGTCGTGCCGGCGGCCGACAGCGCGGAGGGGACGGCCAAGAGCGTCGGCCTCGCGCTCGGCCAGTTCCTGACGGAGGCGATCCCCGACGACTGCACGGTCGGCGTCGGCTGGGGGCGCACGCTGACGGCCTCGCTGGCCAGCTTCCGCCCCGCCCGCCGCGAGCGCGTCAAGGTCGTCTCGCTGCTCGGCGGCGTGGTCGAGGCGCATCGCATCAATCCCATTGAATATACCTGGCAGCTTGCCAGCCAGCTCGGGGCGGAGTGCTACCTGTTCCTCGCGCCGCTTCTCGTCGATTCACGCGAGACCAAGCGTAGCCTGATCGAGAAATGCGGCCTCAAGACCCTGTTCGAACTTGCCGAGAACATGGATATCGCGGTGGTGAGCTGCGGCGATATCGGACCGGAGGCAAGCTCGCTGTCGCGCGACTTCATCGTCCGGCGGGAGCTGGAGGAGCTGATCGCGGCGGGCTGCGTGTGCGATACGATGTGCAATTTCCTCGATGCGGAGGGGCACACCATCGACCATCCGATCCGCCACCGGGTCATGTCGATCGATCTCGATACGGTGAAGAAGGCGCGCCATATCGTGCTCGTCTCCGGCGGGGCGCACCGGGCGCCGGCCATCCGCGCTACCATCCGCCGCGTCGGCTGCAACACGCTGATCACCGACGAGGGCGCCGCGAAGGCGATGCTGGCGCTTGCGGAAACCTCCGCCGCGGCCTGACCGGATCATCGTGGGATTTGATTGCGGCACCGCCTGCTGCTAAGCGGAGCGAAAAGCAGCGGGAGACATCCGTGACACCGAGGGAAGAGAAGGCGGCCATCCGCAACGAGCGGCTGGCCCTGCGCGATGCGATGATGCCGGAAGCGCGCATCGAGGGCAGCCTTGCCATGGCCGGGCATGCGGGCGACCGCATCGAATTCGATCCCGGCACGGTGATCTCCGGCTTCTGGCCGATCCGCTCGGAGGCCGACATCCGGCCGCTGATGGCGCATCTGCGCACGCGCGGCGCGCGGCTCTGCCTGCCGGTGGTGCTCGACCGGGAGACGATCGTCTTCCGCGAACTCGTCGTCGGCGCGCCCGTGGTCAAGACCGGCTTCGGCACGACCGGGCCGGGCCCGGAGGCGGCCGTCATCGATCCCGACATCCTCCTCATGCCGCTTTCCGCCTTCGATGCGGCGGGCAACCGCATCGGCTATGGCGCCGGCCATTACGACCGGGCGATCGACCGGCTGAAGGCGAAAGGCCGCACGCCGATGCTGATCGGCATTGCGTTCGACTGCCAGGAAGTGGCATCAGTACCGGCCGAGCCGCACGACATTCCGCTGGATGCGATCCTCACGGAAAGCGGCTTGCGGATGTTCCAACAGGTTTCATAAGGCAGTTCGATGCGTTTTCTCTTTCTGGGCGACATGGTGGGCAAGACCGGGCGGACGGCCGTCTGGGAGCGCCTGCCGGGCCTGATCGGCGACTTCAAGCTGGACTTCGTCGTCGTCAACGGGGAGAACGCGGCCGGCGGCTTCGGCATCACCGAGGACATCTTCCTGGAGACGATCAATGCCGGGGCCGACGTCGTGACGACCGGCAACCATGTGTGGGACCAGAAGGAGGCCGTGGGCTTTGCCGGCCGGCACGACCAGTTCCTGCGGCCCGCCAACTATCCGGCCGGCACGCCCGGCCGCGGCGCCAACCTCTTCATCGCCCGCAACGGCGCGCGCGTGCTGGTCGCCAACATCATGGGCCGCGTCTTCATGCATCCCGAGCTGGACGATCCCTTCACCGCGGGCGAGGCGATCCTGGCGTCCTGCCCGCTCGGCGAGCAGGCGGACGCCGTCATCTTCGATTTCCACGCGGAAGCGACCAGCGAGAAGCAGTGCTTCGGCCATTTCGTCGACGGGCGCGCCAGCGTTGTCGTCGGCACGCATACGCATGTGCCGACGGCCGATTGCCAGATCCTCAACGGCGGCACGGGCTATATGTCGGATGCCGGCATGTGCGGCGACTACGATTCCTCGCTCGGCATGGACAAGGAGGAGCCGCTCAACCGCTTCATCTCCAAGATGCCGCGCGGACGCTTCGAGGCGGCCTCCGGTCCGGCGACGATCTGCGGGCTGGCGGTCGAGATTTCCGACCGCACCGGCCTTGCCGAGAAGATCGCGCCGCTGCGCCTCGGCGCGCGCCTTGCCGAGACGGTGCCGGATTTCTGGAACTGACAGCCCGCGTCAGATCATGTGACGCAGGTGATCTGCCGAGCCGCTGCTGAAGGTCACATGCGCCTTCACGCCGACATCCGGCTCGTCGTCCGGGTTGAGGTTCGCCTTGGCGATCTCCCAGCCGAATTTCAGCCTGCTGCCGGTCGAGGCCCAGATCTCGGCGTCCTCGATCTCCAGCGCCAGCATGGTGAGCTGCGGGTCGTGCTTGCCGTGGTCGAACCAGGCTTCGATGACGGAACTCCAGTATTCGTCGATCTTGGCGGGATCCTTGCGCACGGAAATACGGCCGGCGACGCAGGCGTGGTAATCGTGGTCCTTGCCGACCACGCAGAAATGCGCGCGGGCGCCGGGCGTGATCGCCTCGACGATCTCCGCATCCGTCTTGGTGAAGAACCAGATGGTCGCGGTCTGGCGGTCGAGCTGCGGCGCCATCGGCTGCATGTGCATGTGGCTGCCCTCGATGCCGAGCATGCCGGCATGAATCCGGTCGATCTCGTCGAAAAGCTGTTCCTTCGGGTGTTCGCGCGCCCGGGTGAGGTTGGACATGGCTGTTCCTCGCATTCGTTGGGTTGACGCCCGGAGGAACGTGGGGCGGCGGACAAGGTTCCGGCGACGCATGATGGCACGGCTTGCCGAAGCGGCCGGTGCTGCCTATTCTCCGCGGCTCCAGAGGCCGGGATTTCTTCATGCGTCTTCTTCTTTCCGCTTCCCTCCTGCTCGTTTCCTCCGCCCTCGCGCTTGCCGACGGCGCGCCGATGCCGGGCGGGCCGGCAGCGGAATCCGGCCAGCCGCACGGGGCGGCCAGTCAGCCGGTGGAGAAGGCGCCGGCGCGCGCCCTCGGGGTCGCGCAGGAATTTTCCATGCCCTCGGGCAATATCGGCTGCGTCTATATTCCCGAGGGCGGCACGGATATTTACCAGCCGGAGGACGGCGGGCCGGAGCTTTCCTGCGACCGGATCGAGCCGAAATATGTGCGCGCCATTCTCGGCCGCAGCGGCAAGGGCAGGGTGCTTTCCAATGTCGGCGACCAGGGCTGCTGCGGGGCGAAGACGATCCTCGACTATGGCGAGGTCTGGCGCGGCGGTCCCTTCACCTGCCGTTCGGAGCGCACGGGGCTGACCTGCGAGCGCGAGGACGGCCATTCCTTCCTCCTCAGCCGCGCACGCTTAAAGGCCGACTGAAATCCTCCTTCGCTTTGTTCGCCGGACTGCTGGACGCGCGGCGACAATGAAATTATAAGGCGGCATTCCAAAAATCGGGGCAGCAAGCCGGCGCGTCACCGCGGTCGTCCTGTCCCGCTCAAAGACCGGCGACCGAAACAAAGGGCGCCAAACCAAGACAGGGGTGCCATGGCTGGCCATTCACAGTTCAAGAATATCATGCACCGCAAGGGTCGGCAGGACGCCGTGCGGTCGAAAATGTTCTCCAAGCTCGCCCGTGAAATCACGGTGGCGGCGAAGACGGGCATGGCCGATCCGGCGATGAACCCGCGCCTGCGCCTGGCGATCCAGAACGCCAAGGCCCAGTCCATGCCGAAGGACAATATCGAGCGCGCCATCAAGAAGGCTTCCGGGGGCGATGCGGAGAACTACGAGGAAGTCCGCTACGAGGGTTATGGCCCGGGCGGCGTCGCCGTCATCGTCGAGGCGCTGACCGACAACCGCAACCGCACCGCCTCCTCCGTCCGCTCGACCTTCTCCAAGGCCGGCGGCGCATTGGGCGAAACCGGCTCGGTCTCCTTCTCCTTCGACCGCGTGGGCGAGATCACCTACAAGCTTTCCGCCGGCAGCGCCGACGCCGTCATGGACGCCGCCATCGAGGCCGGCGCCGAGGACGTGACGACGGACGAGGACGGCCACTCGATCATCTGCGGCTTCGAGGATATCGGCGACGTTTCCAAGGCGCTGGAAGACACGCTCGGCGAGGCCGAGACCGTCAAGGCGATCTGGAAGGCGCAGAATACCGTGCCGGTCGACGAGGAAAAGGCGCAGTCGCTGATGAAGCTCATCGACACGCTGGAAGACGACGACGACGTGCAGAACGTCTATTCGAATTTCGAGGTCTCCGACGAGGTTCTGGCCAAGCTTTCGGCCTGATCGGGGGAGTTGCGACGGCCCCTCATTCCGCTGCCGCGACCTTCTCCCCGCAAGCGGGGCGAAGGCGGCAGACGGGAATGGCTTCCGTCCCACCCGTCGCCGAGATGGGAAGACGCCGGTACAACGAAACTCCTTCTCCCCGCTTGCGGGGAGAAGGTCGCGGCAGCGGGATGAGGGGCAATCCCTTACTCTGCCTCGGCCAGTTTCCTCTGCGCCCCTGCAAACAACCGCAGCGATTTCACCCGCGCCTCCATGTCGTGGACCGGCATGGAGGCGATCAGCTCGTCCGCCCGGGTGAGCGCGAGGAAGTCGGCGATCCGGCGCTCGATCTTCTCCGGCCCGCCGACGACGGCATATTGCAGCGTGTGCTCCACCATGATGCGCTCCTGCTCGTTCCAGAAGCCGTCCATGCTGTCGACCGGCGGCGGGAAGGCGCCGGGCGTGCCGCGGCGAAGGCGCACGAAGGATTGCTGCATGGAGGTGAAGAGATAATCGGCCTCCGCATCCGTATCGGCCGCCGCGCCCATCACGCCCACCATGACATGGGGCTTGTCGAGATATTGCGACGGCTCGAAGCGCTCGCGGTAGATTTCCAGCGCGGTCAGCAGCATGTCCGGCGCGAAATGCGAGGCGAAGGCGAAGGGCAGGCCGAGCATGCCGGCCAGATGCGCCGAATAATGGCTGGAGCCGAGCAGCCAGACCGGCACGTTGCTGCCCGCGCCCGGCACGGCGACGACCTTCTGGTCCGGCGCCGGCGGTCCCATGAGCTGCATCAGTTCGATGACGTCCTGCGGGAAATTGTTGGCGGCGCTGTCGAGATTGCGGCGCAGCGCCTGCGCGGTGCGCATGTCCGTGCCCGGGGCGCGGCCGAGGCCGAGGTCGATGCGGTCCGGGAAGAGCGCGGCGAGCGTGCCGAACTGCTCGGCGATGACGAGCGGCGAATGGTTCGGCAGCATGATGCCGCCGGAACCGACGCGGATCGTCTCCGTGCCCGCCGCGACGTGCTGGATGACGAGGGAGGTGGCGGCGCTGGCGATGCCGCGCATGCCGTGGTGCTCGGCGAGCCAGAAGCGCTTGTAGCCGTGCACCTCGGACTCCTGCGCCAGACGGCGAGAATTTTCCAGCGACTGGGCGACGGTGCCGCCTTCGATGACCGGGGACAGGTCGAGGATGGAGAAGGGCACCATGGGAGCGGCCTCTTTGTAAGGGATTTTGATCGCTACCCCATGTAGGTTCAGTTTTCTCGAATCCAAGCAAGGAATTTCCGGAATTCGTATAGTGATGGTTTGTTTTTGTTTTGTTCACATTTCGCTGGCAGGGTCCGCCTGACAGGACTAGGGTTGGACAATGCAGGACACGATTCGCATCATCGGCATCGATCCGGGGCTTCGCCGCACCGGCTGGGGCATTATCGAGACGCTTGGTAATTCGCTGCGCTTCGTCGCCTCGGGTACCGTGACGTCGGATGGCGACATGGATCTCGCTTCGCGCCTCTGCCAGCTCCATGACGGCCTTGCCGAGGTCGTGCACAGCTACCAGCCCGACGAGGCTGCCGTCGAGCAGACCTTCGTCAACAAGGACGCGACGGCAACCCTGAAGCTCGGCCAGGCGCGCGGCATCGCTATGCTGGTGCCGGCCCGCGCGGGCCTGCGCGTTGCCGAATATGCGCCGAACGCCGTCAAGAAGGCGGTGATCGGCGTCGGCCACGGCGAGAAGCAGCAGATTCACATGATGCTGAAAGTGCTGATGCCGAAGGCCACTTTCGTGGGCAACGACGCGGCCGACGCGCTCGCCATCGCCATCTGCCACGCCCACAACCGCCAGGGCCTCTCCGGCCGCCTCGCCAAGCTCGCTGGTTGATTTGTTCTTGACCTGTTCCGGTTGTGACGATAAGTAATACCGCAGAGGTATTACCATGCGTGTGACGGAAAAAGGCCAGGTGACGATCCCGAAGGATATCCGCGACCGGCTCGCCATCGAGCCCGGTTCGGAGGTGGACTTCGTTGTCTCGAACGACGGCGTGATGCTGGTGAAGGTCGGCGACGGCAAAGGCGATTTCAAGGATTTCGACGCCTGGGCGGCCAGCGTCAGGGGAACTTGGGATCTCGACGGCATGACGCCCGACGAATATTTCGAATGGCTGCGGGGGCCGCGTGATGACCTCGACCGTCGTTGATACCAATGTTCTGATCGACATCCTCGGGCCGGATCGTCCGGAACGGGTCTGGTCACTTGCCGCCCTGAAACGGTGCGTGGAAGAGGGGGAGTTGGTTCTCCATTCCGTTGTCTGGTCGGAGCTTGCGGCATCGCCGCTCAGCGAACTGGAGCTGAACCTCGCCTTCGGTTGGCTTCGCATGCGGCGGGAACCCTTTTCCTATGAAGCGGCATTCGCTGCCGGCAAGGCGCACTATGCCTATCGCCGGGCGGGTGGGCTGCGGGAACGTACGCTGCCGGACTTCCTTGTCGGGGCGCATGCTTGCGTGCGTTCCCACCGACTCCTCACCCGCGATGCCGCCCGCTACCGTACCTACTTCCCCGCGCTCGACATCATCTCCCCCGAAACCCATCCCTGACGGACCCATCCATGATCGGCAAACTCAAAGGCACCATCGACGAGATCGGCGAGGACCATGTCGTCCTCGACGTGCACGGCGTCGGCTATGTCGCCCATTGCTCGGCGCGCACGCTCGGCAGGCTCGGCTCGGCCGGGGAGGCGGCCGTGCTGTTCATCGAGACCTATGTGCGCGAGGACCAGTTCCGTCTGTTCGGCTTCCTGACGGCGCTGGAGCGGGAGTGGTTCCGGCTGCTGCAGAGCGTGCAGGGCGTCGGCTCCAAGGTGGCGCTGGCGGTGCTGTCCACGCTGACGCCGGGGGAGCTGGCCAATGCCATCGCGCTGCAGGACAAGACGGCAGTGTCGCGCGCGCCCGGTGTCGGGCCGAAGGTGGCGGTGCGCATCGTCACAGAACTGCGCAACAAGGCGCCGGCCTTTGCGGGCGAGGCCTCGGCCGCCATCGGGCTGAAGCAGGAGATCGGCGAGGGCGTCGCCTCCGCGCCGGTCGCCGATGCGGTGTCGGCGCTCACCAATCTCGGCTATTCGCGCGACCAGGCGGCCAATGCCGTTGCGGCAGCGCTCAAGAACGGCGGGGAGGGGGCGGACAGCGCCAAGCTCATCCGCCTCGGCCTCAAGGAATTGTCGCGGTGATGCCGTTGCCTTCCTCCGCGGACAATGGGATTAGGGCTCGATGAGCGACGACACCAGACTGCTTTCGCCGGACAAGCGCGGCGAGGACATCGATACGGCCCTGCGCCCGCAGACGCTGGACGACTTCACCGGCCAGGCGGAGGCGCGCGCCAACCTCAAGATCTTCATCGAGGCGGCGAAGAACCGCGGCGAGGCGCTCGACCATGTGCTCTTCGTCGGCCCTCCCGGCCTCGGCAAGACGACGCTGGCGCAGATCATGGCCAAGGAGCTCGGCGTCAATTTCCGCTCGACCTCCGGCCCGGTCATCGCGAAGGCCGGCGACCTTGCGGCGCTGCTGACCAATCTGGAAGAGCGCGACGTGCTCTTCATCGACGAAATCCACCGCCTCAACCCGGCCGTTGAGGAAATCCTCTATCCGGCCATGGAGGATTTCCAGCTCGACCTCATCATCGGCGAAGGCCCGGCGGCGCGCTCGGTGAAGATCGACCTGTCGAAATTCACCCTCGTCGCCGCCACCACGCGCCTCGGTCTCCTGACGACGCCGCTGCGCGACCGTTTCGGCATTCCGGTGCGGCTCAATTTCTATACCGTCGAGGAGCTGGAATCGATCGTGCGCCGCGGTGCGCGACTGATGGGCCTCGGCATGACGGACGGCGGCGCGCGGGAGATCGCCCGGCGCGCCCGGGGCACGCCGCGCATTGCCGGCCGGCTGCTGCGCCGCGTGCGCGACTTCGCCGAGGTGGCGCGGGCGGAGGCGGTGACGCAGAAGATCGCCGACGAGGCGCTGACGCGGCTTCTCGTCGACAATATGGGCCTCGACCAGCTCGACCGGCGCTATCTCTCGATGATCGCCCACAATTTCGGCGGCGGGCCGGTCGGCATCGAGACCATCGCGGCGGGGCTTTCCGAGCCACGCGACGCCATCGAGGACATCATCGAGCCCTACATGATCCAGCAGGGCTTCATCCAGCGCACGCCACGTGGCCGTGTTTTAACCGCAAATGCCTGGAAACATCTGGGCCTCACGCCGCCGAAGGATATCGAGGCGTCACAGTTCAGGCTCTTTTCCGAGGACGACTGAGTGATCACCCGCCGCGGTTTGCTGAAGGCCTTTGGAGGCTTGGTTGCCGCGGGTTTCGCCACTTCCGCCTATGCCGTCGGCGTGGAGCCGGTATTGCGGCTCGGCACGACGATCTATCGCATCCGGCCGCCCGGCTGGCCGGAGGGGCAGAAGCTGCGCATCGTCGCGCTGGCCGATGTCCATGCCTGCGATCCCTGGATGAGCGTCGGGCGGATCCGCGCCATCTGCGAGCATGCGAACGCGCTCGGCGGCGATATCATCGTTCTCCTTGGCGATTACGTCTCCGACATGCGCGCCGTCTGGAACCATGTACCGGCCCACGCATGGGCCGGGGCGCTGTCGATCCTGAAGGCGCCGTATGGCGTCCATGCCGTCATCGGCAATCACGACTGGTGGAAGGACGGGGCGGCGCAGGCGGCGGGCGGCGGCGAGACGTTCAGCCACCGCGCCTTGCGGGATGCCGGTATCGCGGTCTATGCCAACCGCGCCGCGCGGATCGAAACGGCATCCGGCGCTTTCTGGCTGGGAGGCCTCGAGGACCAGCAGGCGCTCCATCCCGGGCGAAAATGGAACCGCACGCAGTTCGCCGGGCTTGACGACCTGCCCGGCACGCTCGCGCAGGTGACGGATGACGCGCCCGTCATTCTGATCGCCCACGAGCCCGACATCTTTCCGAGCGTTCCCGCGCGCGTTTCGCTGACGCTCTGCGGCCATACCCATGGCGGCCAGGTCCGGCTTTTCGGTTATGCGCCCGTGGTGCCGTCGCGCTACGGAAACCGCTATGTCTACGGCCATATCGTCGAGGAGGGCCGGCATCTGTGCGTTTCCGGCGGGCTTGGCTGTTCCGGCCTGCCGGTCCGCTTCGGCTCGCCGCCGGAGATCATGGTGATCGAACTCGGCTGAGCGCCGGCCTTGCATTTGCCGCCGCTTTGCGGGAGAGAGGCGGAAAATTCTTGCCGGACACCGATCATGACAGACCTTTCCCATCCTCTTTCTGGCGAACTCAGCGAGGCAGGCCACCGGCTCGTGCAGCGCGTCTATTACGAGGACACGGATTTTTCCGGCGTCGTCTACCATGCCCGCTACCTGCATTTCATGGAGCGCGGGCGGACGGATTACCTGCGTCTGCTCGGCGTCGAGCAGGGCAGCCTCGTTCTGGAGGAGGACCGCGAGGGCCTCGTCTTCGTCGTTCATCGCATGGAGATCGACTTCAAGGCGCCGGCGCGAATGGACGATATCCTGACGATCCTGACGTCCACCGAGAAGGCGGGCGGGGCGAAGATGATCCTCAACCAGGAAATCCGCCGCGGCGACCAGCTTCTGATCGCCGCGCGCGTCATCATCGCGGTCATCAACGCGGCGGGCCGGCCGCGCCGGCTGCCGGAGGCGCTGGCGGCGCGTTTTCTTGCCAAGACGCAAGAAGTTTCGGCCGCGCATTAGCGGTAACACTCCCTTAACCATAATGATGTCTTACTCGACGGGTGAGGATTTTGTGCACTGCACGTCATCCTTTAACCAAAATTGCCGTGAAGAAGGCAGGTTGTAAGCGTTTGACCGGCATGGCGGCCGGCGGCATCAACCGGACATTCTTGACGGACTGCGAAGCGGGTGCGGGACGAAAACCCTGACTGCGACGCGCGTTATCGAATGCCGTAGCGGGTTTATCCTCCCAGAGGCCCGCCACGGCGGAATGTTACCCGGTTGGGCCGCAAAGCGCCCGTGCCGGGTGTTTGGATTCGGGGACATAGGTCTATGGAACAAGTGGGTTTGGAAGCGGCTGGCAGCGTGACCCTGTGGGGTCTCTTCATCCAGGCCGGATTCATCGTGAAGCTGGTCATGCTCGGCCTTCTCGCCGCGTCCGTCTGGACCTGGGCCATCGTGGTCGACAAGTCCGTGAGCTACGGCCGCGCGCGCCGGCAGCTCGACAGCTTCGAGCAGGTCTTCTGGTCGGGTCAGTCGCTGGAGGAGCTCTATCGCACGCTCTCCGACCGGCAGACCACCGGCATGAGCGCCATCTTCGTGGCGGCGATGCGGGAATGGAAGAAGAGCTTCGAACGCGGGGCGCGCTCGCCCATAGGGTTGCAGATGCGTATCGACCGGGCGATGGACGTGACGCTGTCGCGCGAATCCGAAACGCTGGAAGCCCGGCTCGGCTCGCTCGCCACCATCGGCTCGGCGGCGCCCTTCGTCGGCCTCTTCGGCACGGTCGTCGGCATCATGACCTCCTTCCAGGCCATTGCCGGCTCCAAGCAGACGAGCCTTGCGGTCGTCGCGCCGGGCATCGCCGAGGCGCTGCTCGCCACCGCCATCGGCCTCGTCGCCGCCATTCCCGCGGTCATCGCCTACAACAAGTTCTCCGCCGACGCCGGCAAGCTGACGGCGCGCATGGAGGGCTTTGCGGACGAGTTCTCGGCCATCCTCTCGCGCCAGATCGACGAGAAGCTGCAGCCGCGCGCTGCGGCGCAGTAAAACGCGGCGTTCAGGACAGACGGAGACGACGCCATGGGCATGTCAGTCGGAGCGAAGAATTCAGGCGGCGGCCGCCGCCGCCGCGGGGGCGGTAAAAGGGCCCCGATGAGTGAGATCAACGTGACGCCGATGGTCGACGTCATGCTCGTGCTGCTCATCATCTTCATGGTCGCAGCCCCCTTGATGACCGTCGGCGTGCCGCTCGACCTGCCGAAGACGCAGGCCAAGGCCCTCAACGCCGATACGCAGCCGATCACCGTTTCGGTCAAGGCCGACGGCCAGGTCTTCCTGCAGGAAACCGCGATCCCGATCGAGGAGGTCGCCGCCAAGCTCCAGGCCGTGGCCACCACGGGCTATACCGAGCGTATCTTCGTGCGCGGCGACGGCAATGCGCCCTATGGCGTCATGGCCGACGTCATGTCGCGCATCCAGGCCGGCGGCTTCACCAATATCGGCCTCGTCACCGAGCAGAAACCGGACAGGTAATCGCACGCCATGAAGGGCAGCCTTGCCACATCCGCCGTCATCCACGCCGTGGTCCTCACCTGGGCGCTGGTTTCGCTCGGCAGTCCCGAGAGCTTCGACGTCGCCGATGTCGAAGCCCTGCCGGTCGATATCGTGTCGATCGAGGAGCTGACGCAAATTCAGCAGGGCGACAAGAAAGCCGAAATGAAGGAAAAGGCCGCCCCCGTTCCGACCAAGAAGCAGACGTCGGTCGAGAACGCGGAAAATGTCGGCGACAACGAGATCGACCTGAAGAACCTGCCGACGCCGGAAGAAAAGCCGCGCGACATCGAGACCGCCGCCTCGCCGGAAAAGGCCGAGAAGGTCGTCCAGACGCCGGACAGCAAGCCCGTCGAGGAGGCAAAGCCGGTCGAAAAGGCGAGCGAGCCCTCGACCGAGGTCGCCGCCCTTCCCGAGGCCAAGCAGGAGGTCAAGCCCGACCCGAAGCCCGAGGCGAAGCCGGCTGAAGACAAGCCCGCCGAGGACCCGGAAGCCGAGGCGCTGCCGGACAAGGTGCCGCTGCCCGAGATGAAGCCGAAGGTCGAGACGGCCAAGGCCGAGCCGGAGAAGAAGCCGGAAGAGAAGAAGACCGAGACGGCGAAGGCCCAGACGGCCAAGACGCCCGACCGCAAGAAGGACGAGAAGAAGAAGCAGGAGAAGGCGAGCTCGCTGAACGACAGCGACTTCAACGCCGACGAGATCGCCGCGCTTCTCAACAAGGAAAAGGCGGCCGGCGGCGGCGCCAAGCGCTCGCAGGAACAGGCGGCGCTCGGCGGCAAGAAGACGACGACCGGCACCAAGCTTTCGATGAGCGAGATGGACGCGCTGCGCGGCCAGATCCAGAACAACTGGTCGATCATCCCCGGCCTTTCGGATGCCGCCGACGTGCGCATCAAGGTCACGATGCAGCTCGACCAGAACGGCGACATCATCGGCGAGCCGGAAGTCGTGGCGACCGGCGGCTCGGAAGCTGCCCGCCGCGCGCTTGCCGGCGGCGCGCGCCGCGCCATCATGAAATCGCGGCCCTTCAAGGGGCTGCCCCCGGAAAAATACGATGCCTGGAGCGAAGTCGTCGTGAACTTCGATCCGAGCGAAATGATGTAGGAACTAGGAAGGCCTAGATAGATGTACAGACGCAATCTTCTTCGTTTGCTGGTCGTGCTGACCGGCCTTGCGGTCTCTCTGCCGCAGGCCTTTGCGAAGGTCGAAATCAACATCAACAAGGGCAATGTCGAGCCGCTGCCGATCGCCGTGACGGACTTCGTCGCCGGCGGCGACCTCGGCCAGCGCATCACCGACGTCATCGCGGCCGACCTCAAGCGCTCCGGCCTCTTCGCGCCGGTCAACAAGCAGGCCTTCATCGAGAAGATCTCCAATCCGGACCAGCCGCCGCGCTTCGACGACTGGAAGGTCATCAACGCGCAGGCGCTCGTCACGGGCCGCGTGACGCAGGAGGGCGACGGGCGCCTGCGCGCCGAGTTCCGCCTCTGGGACACCTTCGCGGGCCAGCAGCTCACCGGCCAGCAGTTCTACACGCAGCCGGAAAACTGGCGCCGCGTGGCGCATATCATCGCCGACGCGATCTATGAGCGCCTGACGGGCGAGAAGGGCTACTTCGACACCCGCATCGTCTATGTCGCCGAAAGCGGCCCGAAGACGGCCCGCAAGCGCCAGCTCGCCATCATGGACCAGGACGGCTTCAACGCCCGCGCGCTGACGAATTCCAACGAGCTGGTCCTGACGCCGCGCTTCTCGCCGAGCCGCCAGGAAATCACCTACATGTCCTTCGAGGGCAACCAGCCGCGCGTCTACCTGCTTCAGCTTGAGACGGGGCAGCGCGAGGTGGTCGGCAACTTCCCGGGCATGACCTTTGCGCCGCGCTTCTCGCCGGATGGCCAGCGCGTCATCATGAGCCTGCAGCAGGAAGGCAACGCCAATATCTACACGATGGACCTGCGCTCGCGCACCACGACGCGGCTGACTTCCACCGCCGCGATCGACACCTCGCCCTCCTATTCGCCCGACGGTAGCCAGATCGTCTTCGAAAGCGACCGCGGCGGCCGGCCGCAGCTCTACGTGATGGGCGCCGACGGCTCAGGCCAGCGCCGCATCTCCTTCGGCGACGGTTCCTATTCCACGCCGGTCTGGTCCCCGCGCGGCGACCTCATCGCCTTCACCAAGCAGTCGGGCGGCAAGTTCTCCATCGGCGTGATGAAGACGGACGGTTCGGGCGAGCGCATCCTGACCTCGGGCTTCCACAATGAAGGCCCGACCTGGGCGCCGAACGGCCGCGTGCTGATGTTCTTCCGCCAGTCGGCCGGCGCGGGCGGCCCGCAGATCTACTCGATCGATCTGACGGGCTACAACGAGCAGCTCATCCAGACGAAGGGCTTCGCTTCCGACCCGGCCTGGTCGCCGCTGCTCGAATAGTCTTCGGAGCATCACAATTCGAGGCGGGTCTGCCGCGTTCTTGCCGCAAAGTCCTGTAAATCAGGCCACACGGCGAGAGGCGGCAGGCCCGCTTCCGTTTCTGCATGTCGCGCGGACATGTGCTCTGGTTTCGCGCTCCGACATGCAAGGCATGATGAAATGCGAGGGGCCGGGGACGGTCTTACAAGCAATCGTTAACCATAACCGTTGAAGGCGGATTAACCGCTCCGGGTTACAGTCTGGCAACCCTGATTGAAACCTGACGCTTCAACGAACTTGACGCAAGAACTGATGCAAGGAGACCGGCTCATGAGCCGCATTCATACTCCGGCCGCTGGCCGCATGCAGACCATCGCCCGCAACCCGGTGATGATCGCGCTCGTCATGACGCTCGCCCTGGCGGGCTGCGCCTCCAAGAAGAACCTGCCGAACAGCGCCGGCGACCTCGGCCTCAACGGCGCCGGCGGCGCTGCCACGCCCGGCTCGCAGCAGGACTTCACGGTCAATGTCGGCGACCGCATCTTCTTCGACACCGACTCCACGTCGATCCGCGCAGACGCCGCCGCGACGCTCGATCGCCAGGCCCAGTGGCTGCAGCGCTACCCGAACTACGCGATCACGGTCGAAGGCCATGCCGACGAACGCGGCACGCGCGAATACAACCTGGCGCTCGGCGCACGCCGCGCGGCTTCCACCCGCCAGTATCTCGCTTCGCGCGGTATCCCGGCAAACCGCATCAAGACGATCTCCTACGGCAAGGAACGTCCGGTCGCCGTCTGCGACGACATTTCCTGCTGGTCGCAGAACCGTCGTGCCGTCACCGTTCTCGGCGGCGCGGGCATGTAATTCCCCTTCCGGGAACACATGGAAAAGGCGGCCTTGCGGCCGCCTTTCTTTTTTCAACACACTTTGGCCGAACTCCGTTGCTTTTTGAGAGTATTTGGAAAACTCTTCGGCAGCGCTTCGGCGCACAATCGGACCAACAGGACGAAGATAGATGAAGAAACTTGTCGCGGCAGGCGTTCTCAGTCTCGCAGCGGTTGCAGGCACGGTCGGGCCGATCAGCGCATCGCCGCTTTCGACTCTGGCGAACGGCTTCCTTTCCCACAAGAGCCAGGGAGCGGGCAACGGAAACGTGGTTCTCGCGCAGGCCATGGACCCGCGGGTCGGCCAGCTCGAGGAAGAGATCCGCAACCTCAACGGCCGCATCGAGGAAATGAGCTACCAGCTCCTGCAGATGCAGGAACAGATCCGCAAGGCGCAGGAAGACAACGAATATCGCTTCCAGGATCTGGAAAGCGGAAAGGGCAAGGCGGGCGGCAAGAGCGGCGCGCTCGACAAGCCGGTCAATGGCGGAACGCCCGACCAGCAGATCGCCTCGAACCGGGTACCGGCGGATGACACCGCCGGGGCCGCCACGCTCGGCCAGCAGGGCGGCGGTGGCGGCGGCGCGCAGCCGCAGGAACTCGGTTCCATCAAGTTCGACGAGAACGGCAACCCGATCGGCGCCGAGACCAATCCGGACCTGAACAACCAGAGCGCCTCCATCGGCAGCGACAACACGGTGCCGGGCGCCGATACCGGCCTGCCGCAGGCCTCGCAATCCTCCACCGCCTCGCTCGACAATCCCGACGATCTCTACCAGGCGGCCTATGGCCATGTGCTTTCGGGCGACTACCAGGTCGCCGAGCGCGAGTTCCGCGACTATCTCGATGTCTTCCCGAAGAGCGAGAAGGCCGCCGACGCGAACTTCTGGCTGGGCGAGGCGCAGTATTCGCAGGGCAATTTCAACGAAGCCGCCAAGACCTTCCTCAACGCCCACCAGAACTTCTCCAAGTCCAAGAAGGCGCCGGAAATGCTGTTGAAGCTCGGCATGTCGCTTGCCGCCCTCGACAACCGCGAAACCGCCTGCGCGACGCTGCGCGAAGTGAACAAGCGCTACCCGAATGCCTCCAAGGCCGTGAAGAACAAGGTTTCTTCCGAACAGAGCCGCCTGTCCTGCTGATTGCGGACGGAGGCAAGGTCGTGGCCCGCGCGGACAATCCCGCCATCGAGGCAGCCGGCCGCCTGCTGACAAGTTTCAAACGCCCCGCCCGCCTGATGATCGCCGTTTCCGGCGGCAGCGATTCGACGGGGCTTCTCGTGGCGCTCGCCACGCTCTGCGCCACCGGGCGCCATCCACACATTACCCTTTCGGCCTGCTCCGTCGACCATGGCCTTCGCGCCGGCTCGGCCGGGGAGGCCGCTGCCGTCGCAGCGCTTTGCGTGCGCCACGGCGTTCCCCATGTCATCCGGCGCTGGCAGGGCGCAAAGCCGCAGGCCGGCCTCCAGGCCGCCGCCCGCGCGAAACGCTACGAGCTTCTTTGCGACGCGGCTGTGGAAATGCAGGCGGATGCCATCCTTTCCGCCCATACGCGCGACGACCAGGCCGAGACCGTCGCCATGCGCGCAGCGCGGGCGGCGGACGGCATCGGGCTTTCCGGCATGGCGGATGCGGTTCTTCTCGACGGTGCGGTCTGGCTGCTGCGTCCCTTCCTCGGCATCGACCGGGAGGCGATCCGCTCGTTTCTTCGCGAGAAGGGCGAAGGCTGGATCGACGACCCGAGCAATGCCAATCCCCGTTTCGAGCGGGTGCGCATCCGCACACGGGGCGATGCGGCGGCCGTACCGCCGACGCCGGGCGAGCGGCTTTTGCTCGCGCAGCGCGCGGCAGGGTTCCTTTTCGGCAATGTGCGGGCGGAGCAGGGCCTTTTCGTGCTTGCGCCGGCCGCGGTCGAGACGGCGCTCGCCGATCCTGCCGGCTGGCGGGGCCTGCTGCTGCTGGCGGCGACCGCCGGCGGGCGGGTGCATGTGCTGGAAACCCGCTCGGCCGGCCGGCTGCGGACCTTCCTTGCCAGCGGCACACTGTCGCGGATGACGGCCGGGCGCGTCGTGTTCGACCGCCGCCGCGACGGGCTCTATCTCTACCGCGAGTGCAGGGAGATCGCTCCTCTCGTCCTGCCTGCCGGGGCGGCGGGCGTTTGGGACGGCCGGTTTCGCCTCGCCAACGGGACGCGGCGCACGATCATCGTCTCGGCGGCCGGGCAGGTGGCGGTGGAAGGCCTTCAAGGCCCTGCTCTCAGGGCTCGCCATGCTGCGCCCTGCCTGAAATTCGAGGACGGTGCGCCGGTGGATGCGGGCGCGGTGGATGTCGTGCCGGTGATCTCGCCCTATGCGCGATTCCTTCCCCGATTCGACCTGCCGGCTGCGCAGGCGCTCGCGCAGCTTGCCGGTTGCCCGCCTTTTGCGTCTCCGCCGAACGAATGAAGGCGCAGGCTGAAGCGTTGTGGTAGCATGACGTCAAGCGCCGGCATCGGGATGGTCCGCAAGGGGCCGTTCGGGCCGGCCTGTTGACGATAGTTTGAGAAAAGCCCCCGGGGCCGAGCGCTTTGCCTTGGCAAGGCCGCAAGGCGACCCTATGTTAGGCGGGAGAGAAGCGGTCAGGAGCCCTTGGCCGAGAAAGTGCCCGGAAAGCTCGATGAATCCTAACTTCCGAAACTTCGCCCTCTGGGCGATCATTGCCCTTCTGCTGATCGCGCTGTTCAGCATGTTCCAGACGAGCCCGACGCAGACCGGCTCGCGGGAAATCCCGTATTCGCAGTTCCTCAAGGAAGTGGACTCGAGCCGGGTCAAGGAAGTCGTCATCACCGGCGAGAAGATCGTCGGCAGCTATGTCGAGACCGGCGCGACCTTCCAGACCTATGCGCCGAACGGCGACAATTCGCTCGTCCAGCGTCTGGAGGCGAAGAACGTCGTCGTCAGCGCGCGTCCCGAGACGGATGGTTCCTCCGGTTTCCTCAGCTATATCGGCACGCTGCTGCCCATGCTGCTGATCCTCGGCGTCTGGCTGTTCTTCATGCGCCAGATGCAGGGCGGCTCGCGCGGGGCGATGGGCTTCGGCAAGTCCAAGGCGAAGCTTCTGACCGAAGCGCATGGCCGCGTCACCTTCGCGGACGTCGCGGGCGTGGACGAGGCCAAGCAGGATCTGGAAGAGATCGTCGAGTTCCTGCGCGATCCCCAAAAGTTCCAGCGCCTCGGCGGGCGCATTCCGCGCGGCGTGCTGCTCGTCGGCCCGCCCGGCACCGGCAAGACGTTGCTCGCCCGCTCGGTCGCGGGTGAGGCGAATGTGCCGTTCTTCACCATTTCGGGCTCCGACTTCGTGGAAATGTTCGTCGGTGTCGGCGCAAGCCGTGTCCGCGACATGTTCGAGCAGGCCAAGAAGAACGCGCCCTGCATCATCTTCATCGACGAAATCGACGCCGTCGGCCGCCATCGCGGCGCCGGCCTCGGCGGTGGCAACGACGAGCGCGAGCAGACGCTGAACCAGCTCCTCGTCGAGATGGACGGCTTCGAGGCGAACGAGGGCATCATCCTCATCGCCGCGACCAACCGTCCCGACGTCCTCGACCCGGCGCTGCTGCGTCCCGGCCGCTTCGACCGTCAGGTCGTGGTGCCGAACCCGGACATCGTCGGCCGCGAGCGCATCCTCAAGGTGCATGTCCGCAACGTGCCGCTGGCACCGAATGTCGACCTCAAGGTTCTTGCGCGCGGCACGCCCGGCTTCTCCGGCGCCGATCTCATGAACCTCGTCAACGAAGCCGCCCTGATGGCCGCGCGCCGCAACAAGCGCCTCGTCACCATGCAGGAATTCGAGGACGCCAAGGACAAGATCATGATGGGCGCCGAGCGCCGCTCTTCGGCCATGACCGAGGCGGAAAAGAAGCTCACCGCCTATCACGAGGCCGGCCACGCCATCGTCGCGCTCAAGGTGCCGCTCGCCGATCCGCTGCACAAGGCCACGATCATTCCGCGCGGCCGCGCGCTCGGCATGGTCATGCAGCTCCCGGAAGGTGACCGCTATTCCATGAGCTACAAGTGGATGGTCTCGCGCCTCGCCATCATGATGGGCGGCCGTGTCGCCGAAGAGATCACCTTCGGCAAGGACAACATCACCTCGGGCGCGTCCTCGGACATCGAGCAGGCCACCAAGCTTGCCCGTGCCATGGTCACCCAGTGGGGCTTCTCCGACCAGCTCGGTCAGGTCGCCTATGGCGAGAACCAGCAGGAAGTGTTCCTCGGCCATTCGGTCGCGCAGCAGAAGAACGTGTCCGAAGCGACCGCGCAGAAGATCGACAACGAGATCCGTCGCCTGATCGACGAGGCCTATGCCGAGGCCAAGCGGATCATCACCGAGCAGAACCACGAATTCGTGGCGCTCGCCGAAGGCCTGCTCGAATACGAGACGCTGACGGGCGACGAGATCAAGGCGCTGATCCGCGGCGAGAAGCCGGCGCGCGACCTTGGCGACGACACGCCGCCGCATCGCGGCTCGGCCGTTCCGAAGGCCGGCCAGAAGAAGGGCGGCGAACCGGAAAGCGGAATGGAACCGCAGCCGCAGTAATCGCCGCGACAGGAAACATGAAAACGGCCGGGAAATCTTTCCCGGCCGTTTTCTTTCGGTAACGCAGTGTAATGAATTCTGATTCCGGGACGGGTGTTCTTTGCCCGGTTTTGTGGCAAAGAAGCGCAAAAGCTACGCGTCTTAAGCTTAAGGTTACCCGAGGGGGCTAGTATGCTCGCCTCGTTGGTGCCTCACGGAAGGCACCTTGGACGCGGCAGATGGGGCGCGTATCGCGCCGGCACGGCGGCATGCCGCCCGGCCGGCGAATTCAGGAGCGAACATGAAACGTCGTTACTTCGGCACGGATGGCATCCGGGGTCAATCCAACACCTTCCCGATGACGCCGGACCTTGCCATGCGGGTCGGTATCGCCGTCGGCACGATCTTCCGGCGCGGCGCGCACCGTCACCGGGTGGTGATCGGCAAGGACACGCGCCTTTCCGGCTACATGCTGGAAAACGCCATGGTGGCGGGCTTCACCGCGGCCGGCATCGACGCCTTCGTCCTCGGCCCGATCCCCACGCCGGCCGTCGCCATGCTGACGCGGTCGCTGCGCGCCGATATCGGCGTGATGATCTCGGCCTCGCACAATCCCTTCTACGACAACGGCATCAAGCTCTTCGGCCCGGACGGCTACAAGCTCTCCGACGAGCTGGAGATGGAGATCGAGGACCTGCTCGAAAAGGACATGATGGCGCAGCTCGCCAAGTCCGCCGAGATCGGCCGGGCCAAGCGCATCGACGGCGTGCACGACCGCTATATCGAGCATGCCAAGCGTACGCTGCCGCGCGATGTCACGCTCCAGGGCCTGCGCGTCGCCATCGACTGCGCCAATGGCGCGGCCTACCGCGTGGCGCCGGCTGCGCTCTGGGAGCTCGGCGCGGATGTCGTGACCATCGGCAACGAGCCGGACGGCCTCAACATCAACCTCGAATGCGGCTCGACCCATCCGGAAACGCTGCAGCGCAAGGTGCATGAGGTGCGCGCCGATATCGGCATCGCCCTCGACGGCGACGCCGACCGCGTGCAGATCGTCGACGAGAACGGCAAGATCATCGACGGCGACCAGCTGATGGCCGTCATCGCCGAAAGCTGGGCGGAGGACGGCATGCTGCGTGGCGGCGGCATCGTCGCGACCGTCATGTCCAATCTCGGTCTCGAACGCTTCCTTACGGACAAGGGCCTTGGCCTCCAGCGCACCAAGGTCGGCGACCGCTATGTCGTCGAGCACATGCGCCAGCACGACTACAATGTCGGCGGCGAGCAGTCCGGCCATATCGTTCTGTCCGATTTCGGCACGACCGGCGACGGCCTCGTGGCGGCGCTGCAGATCCTTGCCTGCGTTAAGCGCAGCGGCAGGACGGTAAGCGAGGTCTGCAACCGTTTCGAGCCGGTGCCGCAGGTGCTGAAGAATGTCCGCGTCCAGGCCGGCCAGCCGCTGGAAGACGCGACGGTCCGCCAGGCCATCGCGGATGCGGAAAGCCAGCTTGCCAGGAACGGCCGCCTGCTCATCCGCCCCTCCGGCACGGAGCCGCTGATCCGCGTGATGGCGGAAGGCGACGACCGCGCCCAGGTGGAGCGCATCGTGGACGAGCTCGTCGGCGTCATCGGCGCGGTGCGCAGCGCCGCCTGAACGGATCGACCGCTATTTTTGAAGGCCGGGGCTTCGCTCCGGCCTTTTCTATTGGTTGCAAGTCGAAGAGTGCTCTTTACTTAAAGATTTTCCGAATTTGTGAATGGTTGTTAACGGATAGAGTAAACTTTTGTAGTTAATCGGGCCTTAACCTTTCTTCGCCATTATCCATAGCCGATCGAGGGACTTGGAAAGCCGGCTTGCCGGGCGTGCCAAGCACAAGCCTATTGGAGCAAGGCCATGAGGAAAGTTTTGAGTGGCATCGTCGCCGTCCTGCTGACAGGCACGTCGGGTTACGCGGCCGATCTGTATGAGCCGCAGGTCATCGAGGCCCCGGTGCAGGAGACCGCCATTGTCGAGACCAGCGGCTGGTATCTGCGCGGCGATGCGGGCTGGTCGTACAACAAGATGCGCGGTGCGCATTATTTCCAGGGATCGAACGGCAACGACGTCGATTTTGACTATACGCGGCTGAAAAGCGGCTTTGTCATCGGCGGCGGCGTTGGTTACCAGATCAACGACCACTTCCGTACCGACGTGACGCTCGACTATATGTTCAAGTCGAACTTCCGGGGCGGCACGACCGGCCTGTGCGGCGCGGTGCCTTGCCATTCGACCGATCGCTCGGGAATGTCCGCTCTCAGCCTGCTCGCCAATGCCTATGTCGATATCGGCCACTATGGTGTCTTCACGCCTTACGTCGGCGGCGGTATCGGCGGTTCCTATGTGAAGTGGAACAAGTTGAACAACACGATCTGCGATGACCCGGCCAATCCGGGTTGCACCACGACCGAACATGGCGGCAAGAAGAGCTGGCGCTTTACCTACGCGCTCATGGCCGGTGCTTCGATCGACCTGACCTGCAATCTCAAGGCTGACGTTGGCTATCGCTTCCGCCACATCACCAAGGGCGCGATGTTCGGCTTCAAGAACAACGGCGGCCCCGGTTACGACAAGGGCTTCTACAGCCATGAGGCGCGTGCCGGTCTGCGTTACTCCTTCAACGGCTGCGAAACGGCGACCTATATCCCGCCGGCCGATATTCCGATCGAGCAGCCGGTCTACAAGTAAGCCGCCTCGTCGGATGAATTTTCAGGGCCGCCCTTCGGGGCGGCCTTTTGCATTCCGGCGCGGCGGGGAGGGGCTTAACGGTTTCTTCATTCCTTAAGAAATATGGTTAACCGACGGTGTATGGCGGCGTGAGGCGGCCGGCACCGGGTCACCGCCGGGCTACCCGGTCTTCAGGGAATCGAGACATGTTCCGCCGCTTCGCATCGTTTGGCATGGCCGCCGTCGCAGCTTTCATCGCGACAAGCGCCGTTGCCGGCGACATCGAGATCATCGACGCGCCGGAAATCGACGTGTCGAAAAGTGCCAGTGCGCAAGGCTGGTACATTCGCGGCGATCTCGGCTATTCCGGCTGGATCAAGGGCGACCGGCCTCGCCTGACGGATGCGGGCGGCACGCGGGATTTCGATACGGCGCGCTTCTCCCGGCCGCTCTCCTACGGCGTCGGCATCGGCTACCAGTTCAGCGACCTGCTGCGTGGCGATGTGACCGCCGATTTTTCCAAGGACGGCTTCAAGGGCAGCGCTGCCTGCGCCGGCGGTCCCTGTGCCTTCAAGGCGGATTATTCCGCCGCCGGCCTGATGGCGAACGGCTATATCGACCTCGGCACGCTCGCCGGCTTCACGCCTTATCTCGGGGCGGGGCTCGGCGCGACCTGGCTCGACTGGCGGAACCCTGCCTGCTCGGGCGCAGGTTGCCCCGGCGTGGAAGGGCGGGACGGCCTGCGCTTTACCTATGCGCTGATGGCTGGCGCCTCCGTGGATCTCACCTCCCGCGTCAAGCTCGACTTCGGCTATCGCTTTTCCGGCATGGGCGGCGGCAAGGCCTTCCGCTCCGCCGCAGGTGACGTGGAGATCCGCGACCACGGGCTGCACAAGCACGAATTCCGTGTGGGGCTGCGCGTTCCTCTCTGGTAAGACATCGTCCAGCAGTTTTCACGGCGCGTCGGGCAACCGGCGCGCCGTTCCATTGCGTCCTATTATTTTTCGATCGCGACATATTCCGCTTGACTTGAAAACGGCTCTCCCATATCCACGGCGGCGGGACACTCCTCCCCAACGAGGAGCTATCTATCTGGAAGGATAGCGATCATGACGAAGACCGTCACACCGCCGGACGTGCGTCCGAACAATACCCATTTCTCTTCTGGCCCGTGCTCGAAGCGCCCCAACTGGTCGCTCGAAGCGCTTTCCGATGCCCCGCTCGGTCGCTCGCACCGCGCCAAGATCGGCAAGACCAAGCTCAAGCAGGCCATCGATCTCACCCGCGAAGTCCTGGAAGTGCCGGCGGATTACCGCATCGGCATCGTGCCGGCCTCCGATACCGGCGCCGTCGAAATGGCGCTGTGGTCGCTGCTCGGCCCGCGCGGCGTCGACATGGTCGCCTGGGAAAGCTTCGGTTCGGGCTGGGTTTCGGACGTCGTGAAGGAGCTGAAGCTCCCCGACACCCGCAAGATCACGGCCGATTACGGCCTGCTTCCCGACCTTTCCACGATCGATTTCGACCGTGACGTGGTCTTCACCTGGAACGGCACGACCTCCGGCGTGCGCGTTGCCAATGCCGACTTCATCCCGGCGGACCGTAAGGGCCTCACCATCTGCGACGCGACTTCGGCCGCCTTCGCGCAGAACCTCGATTTCGCCAAGCTCGATGTCGTCACCTTCTCCTGGCAGAAGGTTCTCGGCGGCGAGGGCGCACATGGCGTCATCATCCTGTCGCCGCGCGCCGTCGAACGCCTCGAAAGCTATACGCCGGCCTGGCCGATGCCGAAGATCTTCCGCATGACCAAGGGCGGCAAGCTGATCGAGGGCATCTTCCAGGGCGAGACGATCAACACGCCCTCCATGCTCTGCGTCGAGGACTATATCGACGCGCTTGTCTGGGCGAAGGAAGTCGGCGGCCTCAAGGGCCTGATGGCCCGCGCCGATGCGAACGCCAAGGTCATCTTCGATTTCGTCGAGAAGAACGACTGGATCGCCAATCTCGCCAGGGATCCGGCGACGCGCTCCAACACCTCCGTCTGCCTGACGATCGCCGACAAGGACGTGCTGGCGCTCGACGCGGATGCACAGGCGGCTTTCGCCAAGGGCCTCGTCTCGCTGCTCGACAAGCAGGGTGTCGCCTATGACATCGGCGCCTATCGCGATGCCCCGTCGGGCCTTCGCATCTGGGCCGGCGCCACTATCGACACCGCCGACCTCGAGGCGCTGATGCCCTGGCTGACCTGGGCCTTCGAGACCCAGAAGGCGACGCTTTCCAAGGCTGCGGCCTGATTTCGCGACTGGCTTCGTCCCCGGGCGGAGCCACCTTTATCTCATCTTCCAAGACCGATTTAAGGAGGCCATCGTGGCACCTCGCGTACTCGTATCCGACGAACTCTCTGAAACCGCCGTCCAGATCTTTCGTGATCGCGGCGTAGACGTCGACTTCCAGCCGAAGCTCGGCAAGGACAAGGAAAAGCTCGCCGAGATCATCGGCAACTATGACGGCCTCGCCATCCGCTCCGCCACCAAGGCGACGGAAAAGCTGATCGCGGCGGCGACCAACCTCAAGGTCATCGGCCGCGCCGGCATCGGCGTCGACAATGTCGATATCCCGGCCGCCTCGCGCCGCGGCATCATCGTCATGAACACGCCCTTCGGCAACTCGATCACAACCGCCGAGCACGCCATCGCGCTGATGTTCGCCGTCGCCCGCCAGCTTCCGGCAGCAGACACCTCCACGCAGGCCGGCAAGTGGGAGAAGTCCAAGTTCATGGGCGTCGAGATCACCGGCAAGACGCTCGGCGTCATCGGCGCCGGCAATATCGGCGGCATCGTCTGCAAGAAGGCCATCGGCCTCGGCATGCATGTCATCGCCTACGATCCCTTCCTGTCGGCCGAACGCGCCGTGGAAATGGGCGTCGAGAAGGTGGAGTTGGACGACCTGCTCGCCCGCGCCGATTTCATCACGCTCCACGTTCCGATGACGGACAAGACCCGCGGCATCCTCGGCAAGGAAGCGCTCGCCAAGACCAAGAAGGGCGTGCGCATCATCAACTGCGCCCGTGGCGGCCTGGTCGATGAGGCGGCGCTTGCCGAAGCCATCAAGTCCGGCCATGTCGCCGGGGCTGGTTTCGATGTGTTCGAGGTCGAGCCCGCGACGGAAAGCCCGCTCTTCGGTCTCGATAACGTCGTCTGCACGCCGCATCTCGGCGCGTCGACCACGGAAGCGCAGGAGAACGTCGCCCTGCAGGTCGCCGAACAGATGTCGGATTACCTCGTCAAGGGTGCCGTCTCGAACGCCATCAACATGCCGTCGATCACGGCCGAGGAAGCGCCCATCCTGAAGCCCTTCATCCGTCTTGCGGACGTGCTCGGCGCCTTCGTCGGCCAGGTCACGGAAAGCGCGATCAAGGAAATTGAGATCCTCTACGACGGCGCGACCGCGTCGATGAACACCAAGGCGCTGACCAGCGCGGTGCTCGCCGGCCTCATCCGCTCGCAGGTGGCCGACGTCAACATGGTTTCGGCGCCGGTGATGATCAAGGAGAAGGGCATCATCCTCTCCGAGGTCAAGCGCGACAAGTCGGGCGTCTTCGACGGCTATATCCGCCTGACGGTGAAGACCGCCAACCAGACCCGCTCGGTCGCCGGCACGGTCTTCTCCGACGGCAAGCCGCGCTTCATCCAGATCAAGGGCATCAACCTCGATGCCGATGTCGGCCACCACATGGTCTACATCACCAACACCGACGTTCCCGGCATGATCGGCTTCATCGGCATGACGCTCGGCGAGGCCGGCGTGAACATCGCCAACTTCCAGCTCGGCCGCGAGAAGGAAGGGGGCGACGCCATCGCGCTGCTCTATGTCGACGGTGCGCTTTCCGATGAGGTGGTCGCCAAGCTCGGCGCCAACCCGGCGATCCGCCAGGTCAAGCCGCTCGTCTTCAACGTCGACTGATCTTCGTCCCTCCCAAGACGGAAATGGAAAGGCCCGTCGGAGCGATCCGGCGGGCCTTTTCCGTTTCAGCCGTTCTTTTCGCTCGGCCGGCCCCATTCGGCGACAGCGATGCCGCCGAGGACGAGGAGAAGGGCGAGGACATGGAAGAGCTGGATCGTCTCGCCGAGCAAAAGGACGGAGAGGATGGTGCCGAAAACGGGAATGGCGTTGATGAAGAGGCCGGCGCGGTTCGCGCCGATCATCTCGACGCCCCGCACATAGAGCACCTGCGAGAGCAGGGAGGGGAAGATGCCGGCATAGAGCACGACGCCCCAGCCGGTGGCGTCCGGGAAGATGGCCGCGCCGCGCGACAGTTCCCAGATGAAAAGCGGGATGGCGCTGAGGAGGGCGCCGAAGGCGGGGGCGGCGATGAAGCTCTGCCAGTGCAGTTCCGGCTTCCAGCGCAGCGATACGGTATAGCCGGCATAGACGATGCAGGCGACGAGCATCAGGGCGTCGCCGAAATTGAACTGAAGTTCCGCCAGTGCCGAGAATTCGCCATGAGCGGCTGTTAATAGCACGCCGACAAGGGTCACGGTAAAGCCGAGAACCTGCGCGAGCGATGCCTGGATGCGGAAGAGCAGGAAGTTGAAGACGAAGATCAGCATGGGAATGCCGGCCTGCTCGATGACCGCATTGATGGCGCTGGTATAGCCGACGGCGGTGTAGAGCAGGGCGTTGAAGGCCGTGAAGCCGAAGACGCCGTAGAGCAGGAGCTGCAGCCAGTGGCGGCGGATCTTCGGCCAGTCGCGCTTCACCTGCGGCAGCATGAAGGCGAGGATGACGAGAAGGGCCACGATCCAGCGGAAGGTCGTCAGCACCATCGGGCTGACATGGCCGACGGCAAGCTTGCCGGCAACCGAGTTCGCGCCCCAGAAAAGCGTGGTGACGGACAGATAGATATAGGCTCTGCTGTTCAAGGCGGCTTGTCCGGGTGAGAAAGGCAGGGGCGGGATGGGTAGGCGGCGCCTCACATAAGGCGAAAATCCGCGCCATGTCATGCAAAAAGCGGATGCCGGCCGCCATAACAGGGTCGCATTCCCAAAGACAACACAGTATAGATGCGCGGGTTTCAGGTCAGGCGCACGTGCACGTGCGCGTAAACGAGTGAAGCGCTCGCGCGCGAAAACGGGAAAGATGAAATGGCAAGTGTCGTAGTTGTCGGTTCGCAGTGGGGTGACGAAGGCAAGGGCAAGATTGTCGACTGGCTTTCGGAACGGGCGGAGGTGATCGTTCGTTACCAGGGCGGCCACAATGCCGGTCATACGCTCGTCATCAACGGCATCAGCTACAAGCTGGCCCTGCTTCCGTCCGGTCTTGTGCGCGGAAAGCTCAGCGTCATCGGCAACGGCGTCGTCGTCGATCCTCACCATTTCGTCGCGGAAGTGGAAAAGCTGCGCGCGCAGGGCGTCGCCGTGACGCCGGAGGTGCTGCGCATCGCCGACAACGCGCCGCTCATCCTGTCGCTGCACCGCGATCTCGACGCGCTGCGCGAGGACGCTGCTTCCAGCAACGGCACCAAGATCGGCACGACCCGCCGCGGCATCGGCCCGGCCTATGAGGACAAGGTTGGCCGACGCGCCATCCGCGTGATCGACCTTGCCGAACCGGAGACGCTGCGGCCGAAGATCGAGCGCCTGCTGACGCACCACAATGCGCTGCGCCGGGGCATGGGCCTTGCCGAAATTTCCGTCCAATCCATCGAGGAGGAACTGACCTCCGTCGCCGCGCAGATCCTGCCCTATGTCGACCGGGTCTGGGATGTTCTCGACAAGCACCGCAAGTCCGGCGCGCGCATCCTCTTCGAAGGCGCGCAGGGCGCGTTGCTCGACAACGACCACGGCACCTATCCGTTCGTGACGTCCTCCAACACGGTTGCCGGGCAGGCGGCCGCCGGTTCGGGCCTCGGCCCGACGGCGATCAGCTATGTGCTGGGCATCACCAAGGCTTATACGACCCGCGTGGGCGAAGGCCCGTTCCCCTGTGAGCTGGATGACGAGATCGGCAAGCATCTTGCGACCGTGGGCCGCGAGGTCGGCGTCAATACCGGCCGCCCGCGCCGTTGCGGCTGGTTCGATGCCGTGCTGGTACGCCAGACGGTCAAGACCAACGGCATCAGCGGCATCGCGCTCACCAAGCTCGACGTTCTCGACGGGCTGGACGAATTGAAAATCTGCGTCGGCTACAAGCTGGATGGTAAGGAGATCGACTACCTGCCGGCGAGCCAGAGCCAGCAGGCCCGCGTCGAGCCGATCTATGTCACGCTCGAAGGCTGGAAGGAATCGACGGTCGGCGCGCGCAGCTGGGCGGACCTGCCGGCCCAGGCGATCAAGTATGTCCGCCAGGTCGAAGAGTTGATCGGCGCCCCGGTCGCCCTGCTTTCGACCAGCCCGGAGCGCGACGACACCATACTTGTGACCGACCCGTTTGAGGACTAATCTCAAGCTCAACACCAGTTCCGTGACCTATTCCAATAGGATAGCACGCGAACACGACGGAAAGTTCTGATGGCGGATTTTGTAGCAGTCATTCGAAGGGCCGTGGATGGCCTCTCGGACAACAATGCCGAGATGCGGCAGAAGGTTTACGAGAAAGCCCGCGGCGCGGTCCGCCGGCAGCTCGAATCCATGAACCCGCGCCCCTCCGATGAACTCATGAAGCGCCAGCTCGACAAGCTGGAAGCGGCGATCACGGACGTCGAGGGCGATCATGCCGAGGCGCTTCCGGCCGAGGAGCCCGCCTTCGAACCCGTCGAGGAACCCGTTGCAGCAGTGCCGGTGGCGGAAGAGCCCGCCGCCGTCGCGCAGCCGGAAGAAGAGCCTGTCACAGCCGCCGAGCCGGAGCCCTACGAGGAGCCGGCCGCCGTCGAGCATCATGCGGAAGAGCTGCCGGCCGAAGAGCCGGTCGCTTACGAGCCTGTCGCTCATGAACCCATTGCGCACGAACCGGTGGCGGAAGAGCCGGCTGCCGAGGAGCCCGTCGCCGTCAGCGAGCCGGACGCCGAGCCGGAGCCCGAACCCGTCGTCGAGGAGCAGATCGTTCATCACGAGCCGGTCGCCGTCGCCGCCCATGTCGAGCCGTCCTGGCAGGCGGAGGCTGAGCCGACGGAGGACTACGTTCCCTCCTGGCACGAGCCCGAGCATGACGTGACCGCCGAGGCGGGGGCCGAGACGGTGGAGGTCGTCGAGCCCGAGCCGGTCGCCTATCCCGTTCACGACGTGCAGGCGCCGGAGGCCGATCCGCTGGCGGAAGCCCGCATGCCGGCCGCAGAGGCCGCATGGGACTGGAACGAGGCGGCCACCTCCGCGACTGTCGCCGAGAACCACGACCAGCCCGCCGTCGAGCCCGATCCGCTTGCCTGGGAATGGCCCGAGGAAAAGGCCGTCCCGGCGGAAGCCCAGCCGGCCGATACCGCGAAGAAGAGCGATTGGGACGACCTCGACGACCTGATGGGCTTCCCGGCCAAGACGGAACCGTCCGTCACGGCGACGCCGCCGGCCTTCGACGACGGCCTTGCGGGGATCACCTCAACGGCAGCGGCAACAGCAGGCGCCGAGACGGCCCGCGCGCCGCAGCGTTCGTTCCGCGCCGAGCCGCGCAAGTCGCGTTTCGGCCTCGGTGCGCTTGCCGCTACCGTCGCGTTCCTGGCGATCGTCGGCGGTGCCGGCGCGGCCTACTGGTTCAACCGCGATACGGTGAACGGCTGGGTCAACGAGAAGATCGCCTCCTTCACCGCCCCGGCGGAAAAGACGCCCGCGGAAACGAAGCCGGCCACCGACACGGCGGATGGCGCGCGAAACCTGCCGGCGAACACCACGCCTTCCACCCAGCAGACGGGCGATAATAATGCTGCCGGCACCACGGCGAACACCGAGGTCGCTTCCGCAGAGCAGAATGCCAGCGGCAAGTTCACCCAGCGCCTGATGACGGACGGCTCGGAGGTCGACAACGGCCCGGCGCCGGCGCTCGACGGCAACGGGACCGAAGAGGGCAAGTCCGTCGCGGCCCAGTCCACGGAAACCGCCCAGGCCGGGAACGACGGCAATGCCGGCGTGGTCACGGGCACGGAAACGGCGCAACAGACCCCGGCCGGCAACGGCACGGCGACGACGACCGGCGAACAGGTCCCGGCCGCAACCGGCGAGCAGCCGGCCGCGGGCGTGTCGCAGAAGATGTTCCTTTACGAGGAGCGTCTCGGCCAGACCTCGCCGACGGCCATCGAAGGCACGGTCGCCTGGTCGAGCGCCGAGGAATCGCCGGGTGGCGACGCCAAGCCCGAGCCGGTGGTGCGCGCGCAGATCAACGTGCCCTCGAAGGGCCTGACGGCGCTCATCACCTTCCGCCGCAACGCGGACAAGTCGCTGCCGGCGAGCCATATCGTCGAGCTGGTCTTCTCGCTGCCGGAGAATTTCGAGGGCGGCGGCATCGAGAGCGTGCAGCGCGTGGCGATGAAGCGGACCGAGCAGGACCGCGGCGACGCGCTCATCGCGGTGCCCGCCAAGATCACCGACGATTTCCACATGATCGCGCTCAACGACTTCCCCGAGGCGATCGCCAAGAACACGGAACTCATGCGCACGCGCTCGTGGATCGATATCCCGATCACCTACCGCAACGGCCGCCGCGCGCTGCTGACGCTCGACAAGGGCGCGGCCGGCACGGAAGCCTTCGACAAGGTGATGAAGGCCTGGGCCGCAGCCGGCAGCGCCGGCCAGTAAGGCTCCGCCAACAGGCAAAAAGAAAGGCCCGGCATCGCTGCCGGGCCTTTTTCATGTCGGGATGCCGTTCGCCTTATGCGTCTTCGATGACGCGGACAGCGCGGGCCTGTTCGGCCGCGTATTTCTGCACGGCTTCCTGCACCTTCTCGAAGGCGCGCACCTCGATCTGGCGCACGCGCTCGCGGCTGATGTCGAACTCGCTGGAAAGCTCTTCCAGCGTGACCGGGTCCTCGGCGAGACGGCGGGCCTCGAAGATGCGGCGCTCGCGATCATTGAGGACGCTCATCGCGCGGGCCAGCATGCCGCGGCGCGTTTCCAGCTCGTCCTGTTCGATCAGGGTCTGTTCCTGGCTGTCGTGGTCGTCGACGAGCCAGTCCTGCCATTGGCCGCTGTCGCCTTCGGACGCCTTGATGGGCGCGTTCAGCGAGGCGTCGCCGGACAGGCGGCGGTTCATCGAGACGACTTCGTCCTCGGAGACCTTGAGCTTGGTCGCGATTTCCTTCACCTGGTCGGGGCGCAGGTCGCCATCGTCGATGGCCTGGATCTTGCCCTTCATGCGGCGCAGGTTGAAGAACAGGCGCTTCTGGTTGGCGGTCGTGCCCATCTTCACCAGCGACCAGGACCGCAGGATATATTCCTGGATCGAGGCCTTGATCCACCACATGGCATAGGTCGCGAGGCGGAAGCCGCGTTCCGGGTCGAATTTCTTGACGGCCTGCATCAGGCCGACATTGCCCTCGGAAACGACTTCGCCGATTGGCAGGCCGTAGCCGCGATAACCCATGGCGATCTTGGCCACGAGACGAAGGTGGCTCGTGACGAGCTGATGGGCGGCGTTGCGGTCGCCGTGCTCCTGGTAACGCTTGGCGAGCATGTATTCCTGCTGCGGCTCAAGCATCGGAAACTTGCGGATTTCATCGAGATAGCGGTTGAGACCACCTTCTCCGGCCGTGATAGACGGCAGCGTATTGCGGGCCATTCAGCACCCCTTTCTGAGACGGCTTCCATTCCGGCAAGCCTTGGTTCGGAGCTTGATCCCGAGACCGGATCCCCGTCAGCGACCATGCTCCCCGTGGGTCATGGCGACCCCACTGATCCTACAGATAGGTATGGCGAAACAATGATTCAAGATTGCGCGCGCCTTCACGGCTGCGTGAAGGCGGCGGCGGAAAGGAATTTATGGCACATCCCCAAGATGGGGTCCGCCGCCCGGAAATCAAGGGGTTTACGCCTCTTCCATGCTGCGCAAGGCGTCGATCAGCCGTTCCATGTCCGCCGGCGGGGGCGCCTCGAAATGCATGGTCTCGCCGGTCGAGGGATGCTCGAACTGGAGGAGGAAGGCATGCAGCGCCTGGCGGCGGAAGCCGTTGACGATCTTTCGCGCCTCGTCCGGCAGGCGGTTCGCCTTGGTGCGGAAGGCCGCGCCATATTCCGGATCGCCGATCAGCGGATGGCCGATATGGGCCATGTGCACGCGGATCTGGTGCGTGCGGCCGGTCTCCAGGTGGCACTCGACCAGCGAGGCGAGGCTCGTGCCGTCCTCGGTCTCGCCGTAGCGCTCCACCACCTCGTAATGGGTGATCGCCTCGCGGGCGTCGTCCGCATCCTCGCGCTTGACCGCGCGCTTGGTGCGGTCGGCGCCGCGACCGAGCGGGGCGTCGATCGTGCCCTTGATCTGGCGCGGGCGGCCCCAGACGATGGCCTGGTAGGCGCGTTCCAGCGGGCCGGTGCGGCCGTGGTCGGCGAACTGGTCGGAGAGATGGCGGTGGGCCGCGTCGTTCTTGGCGACGACCATGACCCCGCTCGTCTCCTTGTCCAGCCGGTGCACGATGCCGGGGCGGCGCACGCCGCCGATGCCGGAAAGGCTCGCCCCGCAATGGTGGATGAGGGCATTGACCAGCGTGCCCGTCCAGTTGCCGACGGCGGGGTGCACGACGAGGCCGGCCGGCTTGACGAGCACGATCAGGTCGTCGTCCTCGTAGAGCACGTCGAGCGGGATGTCCTCGCCCTTCGGCTCGGGATCGCGCGGGGCGGGCATGGTGAACTCGATCACGTCGCCAGGATGCACCTTGCGCTTCGGCTCGGTCATCACCGCGCCGTTGACGATGGCGGCGCCTTCCTCGATCAGCGCCTTGATGCGGCTGCGCGAATAGTCGCCGGCAAGCGTGGCGGCCAGCCATGCGTCGATGCGTCCTTCCGCATCTTCCGGCGCGGTCAGGACTTTTCTTGTGGCCTCGGCTTCTTTAAAGGGGTCGGTCATCGTTTCACTTATGCTGATTGCCGGAAGGGCGCCCGACATGTCCAATATCGAAAACGACGATCAGGAAGACAAGCCGCTCGACCCGGTCATGGAGAATGTGCGCCGCAAGATGATGCGCCTGCAACTCGTTTCGGGCGGCATCATGCTTCTGATGTTCATGGCGGTGCTCGCGGCCATTGTCTATAAGATCAGCAACCGGGATGGCAAGCCAGAAGCGGTGGCGACCTCGGGCGGCCTTTCGGTGCCGAGCGACGCGCCGGTCAAGGCGACCGCGACGCTGCCGGCCGGTTTCGCCGTTTCGGCCGTGTCGCAGTCAGCCGGGCAGATCCTGTTCTACGGCGCGATGGCCGATGGCGCGCGCAAGGCTTTCCTCTTCGACATCGCCGCCGGCCGCGTCGTCGCCGAAATCGACATTGCGGGCAACTGATCCGGCATGGCCGCCGCGCCGATCCGCATATACGATCCCGGCGATCCGCGCATTGCCGGCTTCGTCTCGATCCGCGAGCGGGACCTGACGGGCCGCGACGGGCTTTTCATTGCCGAAGGCACCGTGGTGCTGCGCATGCTCGGGCAGGGCGCAGCACGAGGCAACGGCTTTGCGGCCGAAGCCATCCTGCTTCTCGAAAACCGGCTGGCCCGGCTTGGCGAGGTGCTCGACGCCTTTCCCGAAAGCGTGCCGGTCTATGTCGCCGCGCAGCCGGTCTTCGATGCGATCGCCGGTTTCAACATGCATCGCGGCGTGCTGGCGCTCGGCCGCAAGCCGGCTGCGGACATCGGCGCCTCGCTGCTCGGCCGGCTGCCGGCGGCGAGCCTCGTCCTGGCCGGCTGCGGCCTTTCCAATCATGACAATGTCGGCTCGATCTTCCGCAACGCCGCCGCCTTCGGCGCGGATGCGGTCTTCCTCGACGAGACGTCCTGCGATCCGCTCTACCGCAAGGCGATCCGCGTCTCCGTCGGCTCCGTGCTGACGGTGCCCTTCGCGCGCGGCCTTGCCGCCGAGGCCATGCTGCGCGGGCTTTTTGAGGCGGGCTTCGAGATCTGGGGGCTTTCGCCGCGCGGCGAGGTACCAGTGGCCGCCATCCCCGCCGCGTGCCGGATCGCGCTCGTGCTGGGGACGGAAGGCGAGGGGCTGCCGGACAGCATCCTTTCCTCGTTCCGCACCGCCCGCATCCCGCAACGTCCCGGCCTCGACAGCCTCAATGTCGCGACGGCAAGCGGCATCGCGCTCTACCAGATCGCCCTGACGATGGGCCGGGTGAGTTAGAGCATTTTCGCTTTCTTCGAATCGCGAAAACGTTCCAACTCTTTATTTCTACGCAATCCCGGACGCAAAACCGCTTCGCACTTTTGCTGGAATTGCTTCAGGCGGGACGATAGGTCAGCCGGATCACATTCTCGCCGATGCGGTCGCTCGCCACGAGGCGCAGCGGCGGGCGCGGGCCGGCGAAGAACGGCTTGCCGTGGCCGACCACGACGGGGTGGAGATACAGCCGGTACTCGTCGACGAGGCCGAGATCGGTCAGGCTTTTCGCCAGTTCGGGTCCGGCAACCTCGATCTCTCCGTCGCGGTCGGCCTTCAGTTGCCGTATCGGCGCTTCGATGTCTTCGGCAAGAAGCGTGGCGTTCGGGCCGACGGATTTGAGCGAGCGCGACACGACCCATTTCGGCCGGCTGCGCCATGCCGCCGCATAGTCGCGCTCCGCCTCGCCCCATTCCGGACGGTCGTCGTCCCAATAGCGCACCACGTCGTACATCCGTCGGCCGTAAATCATGCCGGTGAGGCCGCGTACGTCATCGATGAAATGAAGAAACACCGCCGGCTCCGGCGCAAATGCCGTGTGGTCGACATAGCCGTCCAGGGACTGGTTCAGAGCGAATACGAGCTTCGCCATCCGCGGGACTCCTCAAAAGCGCTGGAAGGGCGTGGGGAATGCTACGCAGAAAAGGCACCGGCGACAATCCGGTGCTGTTTCGCGAGGCCACTCCGCTTCCGACTCGGCCCGCCTGCGGTCAGCTCTCGTCGTGGCCCATGCGCTCGCGCGCCCGGCGGGCGAGGCTCTGGTCGTCGCCTTCGAGATCGGGCTCGATGGTCGCGATGAGGTCGTGGACGGGGGAGCTTGCGCCTTCGCGCGTGGCGGTCAGCACGATCATCTTGCTGGCGAGGTCGGCCATCTCCTCGCGCAACGCGGCGTCGTTCGCATCGGTCCTGGCCGCTAGCAGCCGTTCCGTGAGCGCGGTGCTCTGGTTACGGGCATCCTCCTCCAGCGCGACGATGTCGATCGGCGGGACGGGCTGAAGCACCTTCTCGGCGCGGCGGTTGGAAATGCGGCTTGCCGCGATGTTGCGGGAGAGGCCGGTGGCGTGGCTGGCCTTCGCCGCTTCCTTGCTTTCTGCCGTCAAAGTCTTCACCTTCTCGCGCAGGCGGCCGATCTCCGCGATGCGCCGCTCGATCGCATTGTCCTTGTCGGCGCTGCCGGCCAGTTCCCGCGTCAGTTTCGTCTCGAGCTGGCGGGCGCGGCCTTCCTCGCGCGAAAGCCGGATTTCGAGCGCCTTCGCCTTCTCGATGGATGCCTTGATATCTTCGCGCAGCTTGTCGCGCTCGTCCTTCAGGTTGCCGATGCGGCTCTGGAGGTTTTCCATCACCGTGTCGCGCGCGGCAAGGTCGATCTTCATGTTGTCGAGGTCGGCGCGCAGGCGGCCGATCGTGCCTTCGAGCTTTTCGATATCCGCCGCGCGCGCGCGTATCTCGCGATCGGCGCCGACGAGGGCGTTTCTCAATTGCTCGCTCTTCATTTCCTCGCGCCGGAGCGCCGAGCGCCGGTCGCCGGCCTCGATGTTCATGTCGGCGATCTGGGCGTGAAGTTCGGCATTTTCCGTACTGATCGCACCGGCCTCGGCGATCAGCTTCTCGGTGCGGACCATTTCCAGCGTGTGCTTCTCGCGCGCGCGGCGGACATCCTGGGCGAGGCGGGCGTTTTCGGCGGCGAAGGCGGCGCGCGCCATGTCCTTCTGCGCGCGCACTTCCTGCGGGCTGAGCGGCATGGTGGCGAGCATGCGCTGTTCGGTGAACCTGACGACACGCTTCTGGATCGCCGGGGCGACGAGAAGGCCGGCCAGCGTGGCGGCGAGAAAGCCGAGTGCGAAGAGGAGGGCGTACTCGATCACGGATCCACTCGTTCCAAACATGGCCCAAAACGGGTCTCGAACGAGCGCACTATAGCGGCTCGTTCGAGCTTGCACAGGGGGCGTTCCCGCGAAATCGGCCTGCTTTTGCGTGACGGACGAGGCGTCGGCTTCATTCGTGTCAGAAAGGATTCCAGGTGGGCTGGCGCGTCAGCTTCAGATAGCCGGCGTTGATGCCGAGCCGGGCGCCGACGCCGGTGCGGATCGGCACGAGCACGATGTCGCGGTTGACGTTGACCTGCATGCCGAGGCCGGCAATGATATAGGCCGAGCCGGAGACGCCACCAAAGCGATCGTACAGCGAATCGACATTCGGCAGGTTGTAGACGAGCATCATGGTGCGGCTGCCCTGGCCACCCCAGTCGAGGCCGAGCGAGGGACCCTGCCAGAAGACGGAGTGCTGGCCGGCATTCTTGGTGTTGAGCGTGCCTTCGCCATAGGTCAGGCCGGCAACGAAGGCGCCGGACCCTTCCTGGCCGAGAATGTAGCCGTTCGGCAGGCCGTAGGATTCGAAGGCGCGTTCCACCAGCTTGGCAAGGCCGCCGGAGGTCTCGCCGAAGAAGCTGTGACCGGTGTCGACGATCTCCTGCATGGTATACTGGTTGCTCTGCTGCGCAGCCGCCGGCAAGGCGAAGAAGAGGGTCATGCACGCCGCTGCGGCGAGCCCCAATACCTTCGTCACCAGATGTGAAATAGCCATGTCCGTCCGCCTTCCTTCATGTCCCGGCCCCGTTCCATCAGCAATTTGACCCGATGATCTTAACAATCGGTTTACCAAATGTGGTGTCATTATGGCTGTCTTGAAATCGAGCACGCCTCGCGCAATTCCGGCGTGCTATGCGTCGCGCGGAATGTCCCCGCGTGTGCCCGCAATGGGCGGCCCGCGATGAACGAATGCGTGGATCTGGGAGAAATTTATGGCGAAAAATCCGAACCTTACGCTGACCGGTCCCGATCTGGCAGCGCTTCTGTGCAGCCGCGTCTGCCATGACGTCATCTCGCCCGTCGGAGCGATCAACAATGGCCTGGAACTGCTCGACGAGGGCGGTGCCGACGCCGAGGCGATGGATCTCATCCGCGCCAGCGCCCTCAACGCCTCCGTGCGCCTGAAATTCGCGCGCCTCGCCTTCGGCGCGTCCGGCTCGGTCGGCGCCTCGATCGATACGGGCGAGGCGGAAAAGGCGGCGCGCGACTTCGCGGCGGCCGAGAAGAAGACGGAGATCACCTGGACGGGGCCCCGCGCCATCGTCGCGAAGAACCGGGTCAAGCTGCTGCTCAACCTGTTCCTCATCGCCTATGGCGCGATCCCGCGCGGCGGCTCGATCGACGTGACGCTGGAAAACCCGGAATTCGACGCGGTGTTCAAGCTCGCCGTGAAGGGCCGCATGCTGCGCGTGCCGCCGAAGTTCATGGAAATCCTTTCCGGCACGCCGGAAGAGGCGGTCGACGCGCATTCCATCCAGCCCTACTACACGGTTCTGCTCGCCGACGAGGCGGGAATGGAGCTCGACGTGACGGTGCATCCCGAAGAGATCGTCTTCTCCGCCCGCATGGTTGCGGCATCGGAATGATCGGTGGGCGGCCATGGTTCGTTAACCATGGCCGCTAACGCTTTGTTTGCCAGGTGCCGGTAGAGTTGCATCCTGTATCGTTCCCGCTCTGCGAGCGGGAGACCTAGGAGCAGCTAATGCAGCGGTTGATGATCGCCGACGGTTCCGATGTCGTCCGTAAGGTCGGCAAGCGTATTCTTTCCGGTTTCGATTTCCTCGTGCTGGAAGCCTCGAGCTCGCTTGAGGCGCTGGTGCGCTGCGAAGCCGAACTGCCCAACATCCTGATCGTCGATTCCACCATGGACGGCGCGCTCGAGCTGATCAGCAACGTGCGCAACCTGCCGCAGGGCAAGTCCGTGCGCATCTATTATTGCGTGGTCGAGGCCGACCTCAAGAAGATGATGATGGGCAAGCGCGCCGGCGCCGACGACTTCCTGCTGAAGCCGTTCGACCGGAAGATCCTGACCCAGGTCTTCGGCAATCTTTCGATCGCCGCCTGAAGAGATTTCCATAGCTGAACGAAAACGCGGCCGCTCCCAGGGAGCCGGCCGCGTTTGCTTGTTGAGCCTTATTTTCCCACCCACTGCCGTCATCCTCGGCCTTGAGCCGAGGATCCATCGTTTTCCAACGGCTTATGGATCTTGTCTGCGGTCTGGCGGCTGCCTCCGGAGGAGCCAGCCGCTGCTGCGTCTGGCCGGCCCTCCCAAACCCGACATTCGCGCAAAAGAAAACCCGCCGGCGAGCGGCGGGTCTGATGCGGGAGCGGGGAGGGCGCTGTCAGGCGCTTTCGAGATAGTCGCCGCCTTCGGGCTCGCGCAGCACGTAGCCGCGGCCCCAGACCGTCTCGATGTAGTTCGCGCCGCCGGCGGCGTTGGCCAGCTTCTTGCGCAGCTTGCAGATGAAGACGTCGATGATCTTCAGTTCCGGCTCGTCCATGCCGCCGTAAAGGTGGTTGAGGAACATTTCCTTGGTGAGCGTGGTGCCCTTGCGCAGCGAGAGCAGCTCGAGCATCTGGTATTCCTTGCCCGTCAGGTGCACGCGCTGGCCACCGACTTCGACGGTCTTGGCGTCGAGGTTGACGATGAGCTCGCCCGTCGAGATGACCGACTGGGCATGGCCCTTGGAGCGGCGCACGATGGCGTGGATACGGGCGACGAGCTCGTCCTTGTGGAAGGGCTTCGTCATGTAGTCGTCGGCGCCGAAGCCGAGGCCGCGCACCTTGTCCTCGATGCCGGCCATGCCGGAGAGGATGAGGATCGGCGTCTTGACCTTGGACAGGCGCAGCGTGCGCAGGACCTCGTAACCCGACATGTCGGGGAGGTTCAGGTCGAGCAGGATGATGTCGTAATCGTACAACTTGCCCAGATCGACACCTTCCTCGCCGAGGTCGGTGGTATACACATTAAAACTTTCGGACTTCAGCATCAGTTCGATGCTCTGCGCTGTCGCGCTATCGTCCTCAATGAGTAGAACCCGCATATCTGTCCCCTTTTCCGCCGCTCAAGGTACCTGGCCCCCTACGCGATACGGATCCAGTCGTTGCCTGATTTGGAGGCTGCCACGAAATGGTTAACAAATCCTGATTCACTTTGGCAAGAGCGTATCGGTCTGTTAATTATTTTAGGCAGGCTCCTGATTTCACACATGAATCGGAAATGTGTCTCTTAAACACAATTTTTAAGAAAACACGTTAACCGACTCTTTCGACTCATCAATGCGGCCACCTCGTTTTTCGCGAACCGCATTTACTGAGCCTTAAATCATCATCGCTATGATTAACGATGCCCGTAAACGAAAGGTTACCAGCGGTAGGATTTCATTAATCTCGCTGAATTTTTTTACGGTTCGGCAGGGTTTGCCGGTTACGGGTTGTCGTGACGGTCGGCGGTGCGCGGTGGAATGCTGCGCTTTCCAAAGGCCGGGTTGGAATGCCGAGTGGAGGTCCGCCAGCGTTTTCGGCGGCGTCCGCTCCAATGCCGGGGTCTCGCTATCCACGGGAGTATTGCGTATGAAGTCGCGTGAGAGCCTAGTTCGCCTGAAGGAATTTCAGGTGAAAGACAAGAGACGGCAGCTGGCACAGCTTCAGTTGATGATGTCCGAATTCGAACGGATGTCGAAGGAACTGGAAAGCCAGATCGCCATCGAAGAGAAGAAATCCGGGATCACCGATCCGGGCCACTTCGCTTATCCCACCTTTGCAAAGGCGGCGCGGCAACGCTCCGACAATCTTCAGGTCTCCATCCGGGAACTGAAGGTGCAGCAGGACGCGGCCGAACTGGCGCTGGAAGAGGCGGAGGCGGAATTCGCCAAGGCTTCGGCGCTGGAAGAGCGCGACAACGCGGTCCGGATGCGCGCCTGATCAAGGTGCCATCCTGAAGAACCCTCGCGAGCGGCCGCAAGACCGCTCACGAGGGCTCTTCGCGTTTTTTTGGCGCGCCCGACGTGTTTGCGCCCGCCTTGACGCCTCAGAGATTGACGACGTCGTGCCATTCCTTGTGGCGCATGGCCTGCGCCCGGAAGAACGGGCAGAGCGGCATGATCTTCCAGCCGCCCTTGCGGGCCTCTTCCACGGCATGGGCCGCCAGCGCCTGGCCGACGCCCTTGCCGCGCAAGGCGTCCGGCACGCCGGTATGGTCGATGATGATGAGCTGCGGGGAGGCGCGGGAATAGGTCATTTCCCCCTCATGCCCCTCGATGACCGCATAGTAGCGGCCCTTCGTGCCGCTGTCTTCGTGCAGGATGTCCATGACGCTCTCCTCGCTGTCGTTGCGCTGGAGGCATCCTTTCCTGTCCCGCGTGATCCCGCAAGCAGCGCGGCTGTGAACAGTGCGTGCTCTATCGGGGCATGATGCTCCGCCCCGGGGGCGGGCTTTCCGCAAAAGCATTGCGGCCGCATGAAGCGGCCGCAGGGTCTTGATCCGGAATGAAATGGTCTAGTGGCGGTACTGCTGGATGCGCGTGGTGCGCAGGCCGGCAAGGCCATGATCGTTGATGGAGGACTGCCAGGACAGGAATTCTTCGACCGTCAAAGTATAGCGTTCGCAGGCTTCTTCGAGGCTGAGAAGGCCACCGCGCACGGCGGCGACGACTTCGGCCTTCCGGCGAATCACCCAGCGCCGCGTATTGGCCGGCGGCAGATCGGCGATCGTCAGGGGGCTGCCATCGGGGCCGATGACGTATTTAACGCGGGGTCGTATCAGATCGGTCATTGGACTCTCTACATAAACTCAAGACCATATGTAAGGGACTCTAGCCTGCCACATTTAAGAATTGCCTAAGCGCATGCTAACAATTTTCTAATCTTTTGAGCGGCTTCGCCGGCACGGCAGCGAGGCGGAAAGGCCTGCCTTCCCTTACGTCCGGCGGTTTTCGCTGCCCTTTGCCTGCATGGGAGCCATGCAAATATTCCGTTTCCATTTTACTTAAATACTGCTATCAGGCCGCAAAATTCGGGGCGGCGTCGGGTCGATGCCATCGGAAGCCCCCAGGATGCATCCAAATGAATTGCCACTCCAAGCTGTTCCTTCGCGGGATACGGCTTTTGCGGCGTTTTTTCTTTTTCGCCTGTCGAGCGGGATGCGCCTGAAATTTTCCGGACCGGGAATGCACTGGAAACCCGGCGTTCACGCGCCGGTTGTTGGAAACGGAAAATGAGAGACCCAGACAACATGCTCGCGCAGCAGGGCCGGTCGCCAGAGTTCCTCTCCTCGGCCACTATCGAGGCGGTGCAGACCGAATACGAGGTGCTGCACCTCATGCGCCAGTGCGCCGGCCATTTCGGCTTCAGCCATTTCATGGTCGCGCGCTTCCCGGCGAACGATCAGCAGCGGTTCGCCGAGCGCCTGCTCGTCAGCAACTGGCCGGCGGAACTCGTGCGCAAATACGATGCGATGAGCCTCTTCCATGTCAGCCGGCTGGCGGTCGATACCGGCATGACCAAGCTGCCGGTGCAGGGCGACAGCGCGCTCATGGCACCCGCCGATTGGGAAAACGCGCAGGCCGGCGAGGCGATCGCGCTCGCCGAGAGCCATGGCCTTTCCGCCTCGACGGCCTTCCTCCTGCATTCGACGACGGCCGATCCCTACCTGATGGTGTTTTCCGGAACGCGCGCACCGCTCGCCCGGCCGGAGCTGGCGGAGCTGCATTTCGCCGCCCTCCAGCTTTTCGAATGCCTGGAAAAGACCTTCGTCGCCGTGACGGCCGGGCGCGAAAAGCTCTCCAGTCGCGAGGTCGAGTGCCTGCGCTGGGCGGCGGCCGGCAAGAGCAGCGACGAGATTGCCATCATCCTCGGCATCTCGGTCTATACGGTGAGCAGCTACTTCAAGAGCGCGACCCGCAAGCTGCAGGCCGTCAACCGCATGCAGGCCATCGCCATCGCCCTGCGGCTCCGGCTCATCTGATCTTGGTTCGCGAGCCGGGGAGGAGGAGCTTTCCGGCCTTCTCTTGCCCTCGATGCGGCAAGTTTCTATATGTCGCCCGAAAGGCGTTCCGCGGATCGCGGGATGCCGCAACGGCCGGTTTCGGCCCCAATTCAAAGGTGCAGGACGGCAGCCTCGGCGCGGCCGGCACCGGAACGGACCTCGCGTGAACAGTCTCGATTTCGATCGCAAGCCGGAAGATACGCGCATCGTCGTCGCCATGTCGGGCGGCGTCGACAGTTCGGTGGTGGCCGGCATCCTGAAACGTGAAGGCTACGACGTTCTCGGCATCACCCTGCAGCTCTACGATCACGGGGCGGCGGTGCACCGGGCGGGCTCGTGCTGCGCCGGCCAGGACATCGACGATGCGCGCCGCGTCTGCGAAACGCTCGGCATCCCGCATTATGTGCTCGATTATGAAAAGCGCTTCCGCGAGACGGTGATCAATCCCTTCGCCGAAAGCTATGTCGCGGGCGAAACGCCGATCCCGTGCGTCGCCTGCAACCAGACCGTCAAGTTCGCCGACCTCCTCGCCACCGCCAGGGAACTCGGCGCCGATGCGCTGGCGACCGGTCATTACATCCGCTCGCGCCCCAATCCGGCGCCGGACGCGCCTGATCGCCGCGCGCTCTATCGCCCGGTCGATGCCGAGCGCGACCAGAGCTATTTCCTCTTCGCCACGACGCAGGAGCAGATCGATTACCTGCGCTTCCCGCTCGGCCATCTTTCCAAGGCCGAAACGAGGGCGCTCGCCGAGGAGATGGGTCTCGTCGTCGCCAAGAAGGCGGACAGCCAGGACATCTGCTTCGTGCCGCAGGGCAAGTATTCCGACATCGTCAACAAGCTGAAGCCGAATGCGGCGCTTGCCGGCGATATCGTGCATATCGACGGCCGCGTGCTCGGCCGGCATGAGGGCATCCTGCACTATACGATCGGCCAGCGCCGCGGCATCGGCATCGCCACGGGCGAGCCGCTCTATGTCGTTTATCTCGACGCCCGCTCGCGCCGCGTCATCGTCGGCCCCAAGGAGGCGCTGGAAACGCGCCGCCTCTACCTGCGCGATATCAACTGGCTGGGCGACGGCGACCTCGAAGCCGTCGCGGCCGCCGGCTTCGACTGCTACGCCAAGGTGCGCTCCACGCGTCCGCCGCGCCCGGCCCGCCTCCAGGCGAACGAGGGCGGCATCTATGTCGAGCTTGCCGAAGGCGAGCCGGGTGTCGCGCCGGGCCAGGCTTGCGCGCTCTATTCCGGCGAGGGCGAGGATGCCCGCATCTACGGCGGCGGCTTCATCCTGCGTTCCGAGCGCGAGGCGGATGCCGAGGACGCCCTGAAGCGCATTCTTTCCACCCCGGTCGCGGCCTGAAAAGCCGCGACCGGCAAAGCCCTTGCGGACAAAGCGAATTTTCTCAAAACCTCGCTTGACACCCGCGGGAAGCCCGCCTTATAAGCCGCGCACCGGACGGAAACGGACATCGCTCTCGATCGTCCCTTCGGGCGGCGGAGTAGCTCAGTAGGTTAGAGCAGAGGAATCATAATCCTTGTGTCGGGGGTTCGAATCCCTCCTCCGCTACCATTTTTTTCCAAAAATCGAATGCGCAGATTTCTACCGCTTCACGTTGCGCGCGATGTGCTGTTCGAACGCCTTGCCGAAACTGGCGAGGAAATCGCGCGTTCCGTCGTTGGTGAGGTTCCCCGCGTCGTCGAACAGGTTGCCGGTGCCGCCGATATAGGCTTCCGGCTGTTCCAGAACGGGCATGTTCAGGAAGCAGAGCGACTGGCGCAGGTGATGGTTGGCGCCGAAGCCGCCGATGGCGCCGATCGAGGTCGAGATGATCGCTGCCGGCTTGCCCATCAGGGCGCCCTGTCCATAGGGCCGCGAGGCGACGTCGATCGCATTCTTCAAAACGCCGGGTACCGAGCGGTTGTATTCGGCGGTGACGAAGAGGATGGCGTCGGCGGCCGCGACGCGCTCGCGCAGCGCGCTCCAGTCGGCCGGCGGCGTGGCTTCGAGATCCTGGTTGAAGTAGGAAACCGAGCCGATGTCGAGAAATTCGAATTTCAGGCCGGGGGTGAGGGAGACAAGCGCCTTGGCGACTTTGCGGCTGAACGACTCCTTGCGGAGGCTGCCGACGAGAACTGCAACGGTGGTCATGGGAAACTCCAAGCTACGTGGCGCGCCGATCCTCGCTCCTCAGGCGGGAAAACTCAATATCGAAAACGAAGCTTTTCCTCGCGTGGGCTGAGGGACGGCGAATCAGGCGCGGCCCGGCGCTGCCGTCTCGCGCCGGAAGGCGGCGGGGCTTCTGGCGGTCCATTTCCGAAAGGCGCGGTGGAAGGCGCTGGGTTCGGAAAAGCCGAGGCGGGTCGCGATCTCGCCGACCCCGAGCGTCGTCGCCTGGAGCATCTCGATGGCGAGGTCCCGGCGGATCTCGTCCCTGATGGCGGCGTAGTTCTGGCCTTCCGCGGCGAGGCGGTGCCTGAGGGTAGAGGGTGACATGCGCATCTGCGCGGCGAGATCGTCGAAAGCACTCCAGGCGGTGGGCGGCATCTCGCGCAGGCGCTTGCGGACGCCGGCGGCAAGGCCCGCATCGTAGCGGTAGCGCACGAGGATATTGGCCGGGGCATTGCGCAGGAACTGTTTCAGCGCCTGTTCGCTGCGCGCGACGGGCAGTTTCAGCATGGCGGCGTCGAAGGCGAGGCGGCTCACCGGCTGGGAAAAGCGCACGGGCGCGCCGAAGAAGAGCCGGTAGTCCGCGCCGTGCTCCGGCTCGGCGCAGCCGAAATCGACCATCCGCAGCGGAATGCGGCGCCCGATGAGCCAGCAGGTGATGCCGTGCAGCAGGATCCAGTAGGTCCGGTAGGCGAAGGCGGAGCGCGGGCCCTGCCTGTCCGCAAGGACGATCTGGGCCAGCCCGTCGGCGATTTCGAGACGGCCTTCCGGGTCCTCCAGCACGACATTGAGGAAGCGCAGCGCGCGCCGCAACGCCTGGTCGAGGGTCCGGGCATGCAGGATGCAGTGGCAGAGCAGGGTGAAGCTGCCGCGTCGCATCGGCCTTGCGGCCATGCCGAAGAATTCGTCGTCCATCTCCGCGGCGATGGCGAGCCAGAGGGCGCCGTAGCTTTCGGCGGAGATCGGCGCCCCGATGCGGGGCGGCAGGCCGGCGGCGGCCAGCACCTTCTCCGGCGCCTTGCCCTGCCGTTTCAGGCAGTCGATGGCCTCTTCCACGAAGAAGGGCGATATCATCCGCCGTCCGGTATCCGTCATCGTCATGTCCCGCGGGATGTGGTAAAACTGGCCGATCGTTCGAGACGCTTCGGTCATCGCATGCAATATCGTGCCGGCATAAAATAGGAAAGACGGAGGGCAGATCGCCCTGCCGGCGGATACGGCACCGGGAGGGCCGCATTCGGCCGGATCGCACGGAAATCGAATGCGCTGAGGGAGAGCAGCCATGTTGATCCGCGGAAAGACCTTTCTCGTTACCGGCGGCGGTTCGGGCCTCGGCGCGGCGGTGGCGCGCATGCTGGTGGGCGAGGGCGCGCATGTCGTTATCGCCGACGTCAATGTCGATGCCGGCCGTGGCATCGTCGGCGAGCTTGGGACCGGCGCAGCCTTCATCCAGACCGACGTGACGCAGGAGACGGACGGCCAGGCCGCCGTCGATCTGGCGCTGGAGCGTTTCGGCCATCTGCACGGGCTGGTCAATTGCGCGGGCGTCGCACCCGGTGAGAAGGTGCTCGGCCGCGACGGGCCGCACCGGCTCGACAGCTTTGCCCGCACCGTCGGCATCAACCTCATCGGCACCTTCAACATGACCCGTCTCGCGGCGGCGGTCATCGCGAAGGAAGAACCGGAGGCGGACGGCGAGCGGGGGATTGTTATCAACACGGCCTCGGTCGCGGCCTTCGACGGCCAGATCGGGCAGGCGGCCTATGCGGCCTCCAAGGGCGGCGTTGCTGCCATGACGCTGCCGGTCGCCCGCGAGCTGGCCCGCCACGGTATCCGCGTCGTCTCCATCGCGCCGGGGATTTTCCAGACGCCGATGATGGCCGGCATGCCGCAGGAGGTGCAGGATTCGCTCGGGCGGAGCGTGCCTTTTCCGCCGCGTCTCGGCAAGCCGGTGGAATTCGCCGCACTGGTGCGCCACATCTGTGAGAACGTCATGCTGAATGGCGAGGTCATCCGCCTCGACGGCGCGCTGCGCATGGCGCCGCGCTGAGGGAGTTTCGATATGGTTCTGCAGGATCCCATCGTCATCGTCGGTTCGGCCCGCACCCCGATGGGCGGTTTCCAAGGCGACCTCAAGGATGCCACCGCGCCGCAGCTCGGCGCCGCCGCGATCCGCGCGGCGCTGGAGCGGAGCGGCGTTGCGCCCGATGCCGTGGAGGAGACGGTGTTCGGCTGCGTGCTGCCGGCCGGGCAGGGGCAGGCGCCCGCGCGGCAGGCCGCCATCGGCGCGGGCCTGCCTTTCGCGGCCGGGGCGACGACCGTCAACAAGATGTGCGGCTCGGGCATGAAGGCGGTGATGCTGGCGCATGATCTCATCGCCGCCGGCAGCGCCTCGGTTGCCGTCGCCGGCGGCATGGAGAGCATGACCAATGCGCCTTATCTCCTCGACCGCGCCCGCGGTGGCTACCGGCTGGGCCATGGCCGCGTCATCGACCACATGTTCCTCGACGGCCTCGAAGACGCCTATGACAAGGGGCGCCTGATGGGCACCTTCGCCGAGGACTGCGCCGAGGCCTACCAGTTCACCCGCCCGGCGCAGGACGATTATGCCGTCACCTCCCTGACCCGCGCCCGTAGCGCCATCGAGACGGGCGCATTCGACGCAGAGATCGTCCCCGTCACCGTGAAGGCCGGCCGCTCCGAGACCGTCGTCAGCTGCGACGAGCAGCCCGGCAAGGCGAAGCTGGAGAAGATCCCGACGCTGAAGCCGGCCTTCCGCGAGAACGGCACGATAACGGCGGCCAACGCTTCCTCAATCTCGGACGGCGCGGCCGCGCTGGTGCTGATGCGGCGCTCCCGGGCCGAGCGCGAGGGCCTGAGGCCGCTTGCCACCATCGTCGGCCATGCGACGCATGCGCAGGCGCCCAATCTCTTCGCGACCGCGCCCATCGGCGCGCTGCGAAGGCTAAGCGAGCGCACCGGCTGGGACCTCAAGGATGTCGACCTCTTCGAGATCAACGAGGCCTTCGCCGTCGTCGCCATGGCGGCGATGCGCGATCTCGACCTGCCGCATGACAAGGTCAATGTCCACGGCGGCGCCTGCGCGCTCGGCCATCCCATCGGCGCATCGGGCGCGCGCGTGCTCGTCACCCTGCTTGCTGCGCTGAAGCGCTACGATCTGCGGCGCGGCATGGCGACGCTCTGCATCGGCGGCGGCGAGGCGACGGCGGTGGCCATCGAGCGGCACTGAGCGGTTTGGGGAGGAGACCGGACCATGATCCTGACGGAACAGCAGACCCAGATCCGCGACATGGCCCGCGATTTCGCCCGCGAGCGGCTGGCGCCGGGTGCGGCGGAGCGCGATGCGGAGAGCCGCTTCCCCCGCGAGGAACTGAAGGAGATGGGCGAGCTCGGCTTCCTCGGCATGCTCGTGCCGGAGGCCTATGGCGGCTCGGAGACGGGCACGGTCGCCTATGCCGTGGCGCTGGAGGAAATCGCCAGCGGCGACGGGCCGTGCTCGACCATCATGAGTGTGCACAGTTCCGTCGGCTGCGTGCCGATCCTGAAATATGGCAGCGACGAACAGAAGCAGCGCTTCCTGCCGAAGCTTGCGAGCGGCGAATGGATCGGCGGCTTCGCGCTCACCGAGCCGCAGGCCGGCTCCGACGCTTCCAACCTCAAGACCCGCGCCCGCCGCGACGGCGACCATTACGTCATCGACGGGGCCAAGCAGTTCATCACCTCGGGCAAGAACGGCGATGTGATCATCGTCTTCGCCGTCACCGATCCCGATGCCGGCAAGAAGGGCATTTCCGCCTTCATCGTGCCGACCGACACGCCCGGCTACGAGGTCGTGCGGGTGGAGCAGAAGCTTGGCCTTCATTCCTCCGATACATGCCAGATCGCCTTCAACGCCATGCGCGTTCCCGCCGGAAACCGGCTCGGCGCGGAGGGGGAGGGCTATAGGATCGCCCTTTCGAACTTAGAAGGCGGGCGCATCGGCATTGCCGCGCAGTCCGTCGGCATGGCGCGGGCGGCCTTCGAGGCGGCGCGTGACTATGCCCGCGAGCGCACGGCCTTCGGTTCGCCGATCATTGAGCACCAGGCCGTCGCCTTCCGGCTCGCTGACATGGCGACGCAGATCGAGGTGGCGCGCCAGATGGTGCTGCATGCCGCCGGGCTGAAGGAGGCGGGCCAGCCCTGCCTCACCGAAGCGTCGATGGCCAAGCTCTTCGCCTCGGAAATGGCCGAACGGGTCTGCTCCGACGCGATCCAGATCCATGGCGGCTACGGCTACATGGCGGATTATCCGGTGGAACGCATCTATCGCGACGTCCGCATCTGCCAGATCTACGAGGGCACGAGCGACGTGCAGCGCATCGTCATCGCGCGCAATCTTTGAAGCCGGGACCGTACCCTTCGCAGGGAGGCGGCGGGGCGGTCCACAAGGGAGGAATGACAGGACATGAACGAGGTTGCGCATCTGAGCCTTCACGTTCCCGAGCCGGCGGTCCGGCCCGGCGGCCAGCCGGATTTCTCCAACGTCAAGATCGCCAAGGCCGGCGCGGTGCCGCGCCCGGCGGTGGACGTCGCGCCGGAGGAAATCCGCGATCTCGCCTATTCCATCATCCGCGTGCTCAACCGCGACGGCGAGGCGGTCGGCCCCTGGGCCGGGCTGCTCTCCGACGAGGAGCTGCTGACGGGCCTGCGCAACATGATGAAGCTGCGCGCCTTCGACGCGCGCATGCTGATGGCGCAGCGGCAGGGCAAGACCTCCTTCTACATGCAGCATCTCGGCGAGGAGGCGGTGAGCTGCGCCTTCCGCAAGGCGCTCGCCAAGGGCGACATGAATTTCCCGACCTACCGGCAGGCGGGCCTTCTCATCGCCGACGACTATCCGATGGTCGAGATGATGAACCAGATCTATTCGAACGAGGCGGACCCCCTGCGCGGCCGGCAATTGCCGATCATGTATTCGTCGAAAGCGCACGGTTTCTTCACGATCTCCGGCAACCTTGCCACGCAATATGTGCAGGCCGTCGGCTGGGCCATGGCGTCCGCCATAAGGAACGACACGAAGATCGCCGCCGCCTGGATCGGCGACGGCTCGACGGCCGAATCCGATTTCCACTCCGCCCTCGTCTTCGCCTCGACCTACAAGGCGCCGGTCATCCTCAACATCGTCAACAACCAGTGGGCCATCTCGACCTTCCAGGGCATCGCCCGCGGCGGCTCGGGCACATTTGCCGCCCGCGGCCTCGGCTTCGGCATTCCGGCGCTCCGCGTCGACGGCAACGACTACCTCGCCGTCCATGCCGTCGCGAAGTGGGCGGCCGAGCGGGCGCGGCGCAATCTCGGGCCGACGCTGATCGAATATGTCACCTACCGCGTCGGTGCCCATTCCACCTCGGACGATCCGAGCGCCTACCGCCCGAAGACAGAATCCGAGGCCTGGCCGCTCGGCGATCCGGTGCTGCGGCTTAAGAAGCACCTCGTCCTGCGCGGCGTCTGGTCGGAGGAGCGCCATGCGCAGGCCGAGGCCGAGATCCTCGACGAGGTGATCCAGGCGCAGAAGCAGGCCGAAAGCCACGGCACGTTGCATGCGGGCGGCAAGCCCTCGGTGCGCGACATCTTCGAGGGCGTCTATGCGGAAATGCCCGCCCATATCCGCCGCCAGCGGCAGAAGGCAGGATACTGACATGGCAAGAATGACGATGATCGAGGCGGTGCGCAGCGCCATGGAAGTCTCGATGGGACGCGACGACGAGGTCGTCGTCTTCGGCGAGGACGTCGGCTATTTTGGCGGCGTCTTCCGGGCGACGCAGGGGCTGCAGGCCAAATACGGCAAGACGCGCTGCTTCGACGCGCCGATCAACGAATCCGGCATCCTCGGCACGGCCATCGGCATGGCGGCCTATGGGCTGAAGCCCTGCGTCGAGATCCAGTTCGCCGATTACATGTACCCGGCCTACGACCAGATCACCCAGGAGGCGGCGCGCATCCGCTACCGCTCCAACGGCGATTTCACCTGCCCCATCGTCGTGCGCATGCCGACCGGCGGCGGCATCTTCGGCGGCCAAACGCACAGCCAGAGCCCGGAGGCGCTGTTCACCCATGTCTGCGGGCTGAAGGTGATCGTTCCCTCCAATCCCTACGATGCCAAGGGCCTGCTGATCGCGGCCATCGAGGACCCGGACCCGGTGATGTTCCTCGAGCCCAAGCGCCTCTACAACGGCCCCTTCGACGGTCATCACGAAAAGCCCGTCACGCCCTGGTCGAAGCATGAGCTCGGCGAGGTGCCGGAGGGGCACTACACGATCCCCATCGGCAAGGCGGAAATCCGCCGGCCGGGCAGCGCGGTCACCGTCGTCGCCTATGGCACGATGGTGCATGTGGCGCTCGCCGCCGCGGAGGAGACGGGGATCGACGCCGAGGTGATCGACCTGCGCAGCCTGCTGCCGCTTGATCTCGACACCATCGTGCAGTCGGTGAAGAAGACCGGCCGCTGCGTCGTCGTGCACGAGGCGACGCTGACCTCCGGCTTCGGCGGCGAGGTCGTTTCGCTGGTTCAGGAGCACTGCTTCTACAGCCTCGAAGCGCCGGTGGTGCGCGTGACGGGCTGGGATACGCCCTATCCGCATGCGCAGGAATGGGACTATTTCCCGGGGCCTGCCCGCGTCGGCCGGGCGCTGCAGGAAGTGATGGAGGGCTGAGGATGGGCGAGTTCGTCATCAAGATGCCCGATGTGGGCGAGGGCGTGGCCGAGGCCGAGCTTGTGGAATGGCATGTCAAGCCGGGCGATCCGGTGCGCGAGGACATGGTGCTCGCCGCCGTCATGACCGACAAGGCGACGGTGGAGATTCCCTCTCCGGTCGATGGCACGGTGCTCTGGCTCGGCGCCGAGATCGGCGACATCGTCGCCGTCAAGGCGCCGCTGCTGCGCATCGAGATTGCGGGGGAAGGCGAAGCGCCCAACGAAGAGGCGGTCCTACCACCCGCGACCGAACCCGTTGCGAAGGCCGAGCCAATTACCGAAACGAAGTCGGTTGAAAAGGTAAAGGACCCGGCACCGGAAAAGCCGGCCGAGCGTCCCGTCCATCGCGAGCCGGCGGAGCGGCCGCTCGCCTCGCCCGCCGTGCGGCTGCGGGCGCAGGAGGCTGGTGTCGATCTGCGGCAGGTGTCGGGCAGCGGCCCGGCCGGCCGCATCACCCATGACGATCTCGACCGGTTCATCGCGCGTGGGGGCGAGCCCGCCGCCGCGCCGGCCGGGCTTGCCCGCAAGACCGCGACGGAGGAAATCAAGGTCACGGGCCTGCGCCGCCGCATCGCCGAGAAGATGCGCCTTGCGGCCTCCCGCATTCCCCACATCACCTATGTGGAGGAGGTCGACGTCACCGACCTGGAAGACCTGCGCGCCACGATGAATGCCGGCCGCAAGCCCGACCAGCAGAAGCTCACCATCCTGCCCTTCCTGATGCGGGCGCTGGTGAAGGCGCTCGCCGAGCAGCCCGGCGTCAACGCCACCTTCGACGACGATGCCGGCATCGTCACGCGTTATGGCGCCGTCCATATCGGCATCGCCACGCAGACGCCCGCCGGCCTGACGGTGCCGGTCGTGCGCCATGCCGAGGCCCGCTCGATCTGGGACAGCGCGGCCGAGCTTTCGCGCCTCGCCGATGCCGCCCGCAACGGCACGGCGGCGCGCGAGGAGCTTTCCGGCTCGACCATCACCATCACCTCGCTCGGCGCGCTCGGCGGCATCGTCACGACGCCGATCATCAACCACCCGGAAGTGGCGATCGTCGGCGTCAACAAGATCATGATGCGGCCCGTCTGGGACGGAACCCAGTTCATTCCGCGCAAGATCATGAACCTGTCGTCGAGCTTCGACCACCGGATCGTCGACGGCTGGGATGCGGCGGTTTTCGTCCAGCGGCTCAAGGCGCTTCTCGAAACCCCCGCACTGATCTTCATCGAAGGCTGATGACATGAAAGAGATCGTCTGCAAGCTCCTCGTCATCGGCGCCGGCCCCGGCGGCTATATCTGCGCCATCCGCGCCGGCCAGCTCGGCGTCGATACCGTCATCGTCGAGAAGACGAAGGCCGGCGGCACCTGCCTCAATGTCGGCTGCATCCCCTCCAAGGCGCTGATCCATGCGGCGGAGGAATTCGACAGGCTCCGCCATACGGCAGGCCTCAACGCGCTCGGCATCACCGTCGAGACGCCGCGGCTCGACCTTGCCCAGACCGTCCGCTGGAAGGACGGCATCGTCGGCCGGTTGAACAGCGGCGTGCTCGGCCTCCTGCGCAAGGCCAAGGTCAAGATCGTGCACGGCGCGGCGCGCTTCCGCGACGGCAAGACGGTCGAGGTCGAGACCGAGACGGGAACCCAGCTCATCCGCGCCGAGACGGTGGTGATCGCGACCGGCTCCGAACCGGTCGAACTGCCGGCGCTGCCCTTCGGCGGGGCGGTCCTTTCGTCCACCGAGGCGCTGTCGCTGCCGGAGGTTCCGAAATCGCTTGCCGTCGTCGGCGGCGGCTATATCGGGCTGGAGCTCGGCACCGCCTTTGCCAAGCTCGGCGCGCGGGTGACGGTGGTCGAGGCGATGGCGCAGATCCTGCCGCAATACGATGGCGAACTCGTCAAACCCGTCGCCAAGCGCCTCGCCGAACTCGGCGTGCGCGTGCTGACCGGCGCGAAGGCGAAGGGCTATTCGGGCGAGGCGCTGGCGGTGGAGATCGCCGGCAAGGAAGAGCGGATCGCCGCGGACAAGGTGCTCGTCACCGTCGGCCGCAGGCCGCGCACGGAGGGGTGGGGCCTCGAAGAACTCGACCTCGACCGCGCCGGCCGCTTCATCCGCATCGACGAGCATTGCCGCACCTCGATGCGCGGCGTCTACGCCATCGGCGACGTCACCGGCGAGCCGATGCTGGCGCATCGCGCCATGGCGCAGGGCGAGATGGTCGCGGAGATCGTCGCCGGGCGCAAGCGCGTCTGGGACAAGCGCGCCATCCCCGCCGTCTGCTTCACCGATCCCGAGATCGTCACCGCCGGCCTTTCGCCTGACGAAGCGCGCGCGCAGGGCTACGAGGTCCGCGTCGGCCTCTTCCCCTTCAACGCCAACGGCCGCGCCATGACGACCCAGTCGGAGGACGGCTTCGTGCGCGCCGTGGCGCGGGCGGACACCAACCTCGTGCTCGGCCTTCAGGCAGTCGGCGCCGGCGTCTCGGAGCTTTCCAGCGCCTTTTCGCTGGCGCTCGAAATGGGCGCGCGGCTGGAGGATATCGCCGGCACGATCCACGCCCATCCGACCCGCAGCGAAGGCTTGCAGGAAGCCGCATTGAAAGCCCTTGGCCATGCCCTCCACATCTGAGACCCTGATCGACCGGACAGGTTCGCTCGGCCGCATCCGGCTCAACCGGCCGAAGGCGCTCAACAGCCTGACGCTTGCGATGGTGCGCGACATCGAAAACGCGCTGGACGCCTTCGAGGCCGATCCCGCGGTCGCCGCCGTGCTTCTCACCGGCGAGGGCGAGCGCGGGCTCTGCGCGGGCGGCGATATCCGCATGATCTATGACGGCGGCAGGGCCGGCTCGCCGGAGCCCGTCGATTTCTGGCGCGAGGAATATCGCATGAATGCGCGCCTCGCCCGGCTGGCAAAGCCCTATGTCGCCTTCATGGACGGCATCGTCATGGGTGGCGGGGTCGGCGTTTCGGTCTATGGCAGCCATCGCATCGTCACGGAGCGGACGCGGTTCGCCATGCCGGAGACCGGCATCGGCTTCTTCCCCGATGTCGGCGCCTCGTGGTTCCTGACGCGGAGGAACGATGAGCTCGGCACCTATGCCGCGCTCACCGGCGAACAGCTTGCGGCGGGTGACGTGATCGCCTTCGGCCTTGCCGACAGCCATGTGCCTTCGGAGCGCCTGCCGGCACTGGCCGAAAAGCTGTCCAGCTTGCCGGCCACCGCCTCCCATGCCGATGTCTCGGCCGCCATTGCCGCCTTCGCGGAAACACTGACGCCGGGAGAGATCACCGGGCAGCGGGCGCTGATCGACCGGCTCTTCGCCTTCGACACGGTGGAGGCGATTTTCGCGGCGCTGGAGCGGGACGGAACGGATTTCGCCGCAAGGGCGCTCGGCATCCTGCGGATGAAATCGCCGCTCAGCCTGAAGGTGACATTGCGCCTGTTGCGCCTCGGGCGGAAGGAAACCGCGCTGGAAGCCTGCCTGGAACGGGAATTCGCTGCCACGGCGACGGTGCTGCGCAGCCACGATTTCTACGAGGGCGTCAGGGCCGCCGTGGTCGACAAGGACCGCAATCCGCGCTGGCGCCCGGCGCAACTGGCCGACGTCACCGAACAGGACGTCGCCGCCTTCTTCGAGCCGGCGGCAAAGCCGCTCTTTGCCGGCGCAACGGGAAAAGGAGAACGCCCATGAACTCCATCGCATTCATCGGCCTCGGTCATATGGGCGGCCCGATGGCCGCAAATCTCGTGAAGGCCGGCCATGCCGTGCGCGGCTTCGACCTTTCCGCCGTCTCGCTCGACCTGGCGCGGGAAAACGGCGTGGCGACCGTCGCCTCCATCGGCGAGGCGGTTTCGGGCGTGGACCTCGTCATCACCATGCTGCCGGCCGGAACGCATGTGCTTTCGGTGTGGCAGGAGCTCGTCGCCATCGTGCCGTCAGGCACGCTGCTCATCGATTGCTCCACCATCGACATGGCGAGCGCCCGCAAGGCCCATGCGCTGGCCGAGGCGCATGGCTGTCCGGCGCTCGATGCGCCCGTCTCGGGCGGCACCGGGGGCGCTTCGGCCGGCACGCTCACTTTCATGGTGGGGGGCGATGCCGGGGTCTTTGCCGGGGCAAAGCCGGTCTTCGAGGCGATGGGCAGGAAGATCATCCATTGCGGCGCTGCCTCCGCCGGCCAGGCGGCGAAGATCTGCAACAACATGATCCTCGGCATCAGCATGATCGCCGTGGGCGAGGCCTTCGTGCTCGGCGAACGGCTCGGCCTTTCGCATCAGGCGCTGTTCGACGTCGCCTCGGTCTCGTCGGGGCAATGCTGGTCGCTGACCACCTATTGCCCGGTGCCGGGGCCCGTCCCGACCTCGCCCGCCAACCACGATTACGAACCGGGCTTCGCCGCGGCGCTGATGCTGAAGGACCTGAAGCTGTCGCAGGCGGCGGCGGAGGATACCGGCACGGTGACCCCGCTCGGCGCCGGGGCGGCGGCGCTCTACCAGCGATTCGCCGACGAAGGGGCGGGCGCGAAGGATTTTTCCGCCATCATCGCCATGCTGCGGGAGGGGCCTGCCGCCGGCTAGCGGCGCGACATGATGAACTTGTTAATTATGTTTCGCTCCTCCGGTCATGGCGGGGAAGGAGGATCGGGGCGGCCGGGGGCGTTTTCCGGTCGAAGATCCCTTGTTAGCGGTTGCGCTGCAAGCACTGCGGAACCGGTGATCCGCCTGTTTCGAAGTGCTAAAACAGGCGCGCGAACGAGATGCTGCACGTGTTAAGTAGTGCAGATTTGTCAAGTTTAAATTTTTCTCTTCAAGTAATTGACGCCGCTCACGGAGCGCTATGTATATGGGCTTGTAAATAACGAAAGCCAGTTTTTTCGTTTTTACATACTAATGTATCCATGTCTCACAGGTGAGAAAAATGCGTGTTTTTACCGCCTTGTTCCCCATGTCTCTCGCCCTCGCTGTCGCATCCGGCGCCTTCGCGCAGGATGCCGAACTGGGCCAGAAGGTCTTCAACAAATGCAAGGCGTGCCACGTCGCCGATCAGGAAACCAACAGGGTCGGTCCGTCCCTGAAAGGGGTGATCGGGCGCACGGCAGGCACCTATGCCGGCTACAGCTATTCCCCGGCCATGAAGGAGGCGGGGGAAGGCGGTCTCGTGTGGAACGACGAGAGCCTGACCAATTACCTGCGCAAGCCGAAGGATGTCGTCCCGAAGACCAAGATGGCCTTCGCGGGGCTCAAGACCGACGAGGACATCGCCAATGTCATCGCCTATCTGAAGCAGTTTTCCCAGAACCAGTGATGCATCGGCAGTCCAACGAAATCGAATGAGGTGGGAAATGATGACTGAACAACCCTATATCGGCATGAGCCGGCGCCGGCTGCTGCAGATGATCGGCCTGACGGCCGGCACCGCGGCCATGTACCAGGCGATGACGACGCTCGGCCTTGCCGCCGAGTCCGGCTACAAGGGGCCGGTGAAACTCGACGGCGATCCCAAGGGCGCCTCGGTCCTGATCCTCGGCGCCGGCCTTGCCGGCATGCTGGCGGCGATGGAAATGCGCCAGGCCGGCTACAAGGTGAAGGTTCTCGAATACAACAACCGCGCGGGCGGCCGGAACTGGACGATCCGCGGCGGCGACACCGTGACGGAACTCGGCGGCTTCACGCAGAAATGCGAGTTCGACGAAGGCCTCTACATCAATCCGGGCCCCTGGCGAATTCCCTATCATCACAATGGCTTGCTCGCCTATTGCCGCCGGCTCGGCGTACAACTCGAGCCGTTCCAGCAGATCAATCACAATGCGCTCCTGCATTCCACCAAGGGATTTGGCGGCAAGCCGCAGCGCGTGCGCGACGTGAAGATCGACTTCCAGGGCCATGTCTCCGAACTGCTCGCCAAGGTCACGCAGAAGGGCAAGCTCGAAGAGGGCGTCGGCAAGGAAGACCAGGAGATCCTGCTCGAGGCGCTCCGGTCCTGGGGTGCGCTCGACAAGGACTACAAATATGCCAAGGGCGCGGTCTCGGGCGAGTTCCGCGGCTACGAGAAGGATCCGGGCGGCGGCCTCGGCGCCGAGCCGGTCCCCGGCGAGCCGCTGGCCTTCAAGGAGCTGCTCTCCTCCGGCCTCTGGGGCGCACTTGCCAACTTCGCGCTCTACGAGTTCCAGACCACCATGTTCCAGCCGGTCGGCGGCATGGGCCGGATCGGCGACGCCTTCGCCAAGGAGGTCAAGGACCTCATCACCTTCAACGCGAAGGTGGTGAAGATCGAGCAGGGCGACAAGGGCGTGACCGTCACCTACGAGGACACGAGCAAGCCCGGCGAGACCCATACGGAAAGCGCCGACTGGTGCGTTTGCACGATCCCGCTCACCATCCTCAGCCAGATCGACATCCAGGTCTCGGACAAGATGAAGGCGGCCATCGGCGCGGTGCCCTATGCATCGTCGGTCAAGGTCGGCCTGCAGATGAAGCGCCGCTTCTGGGAAGAAGACGATCTCATCTTCGGCGGCGTTACTTATACGGATCTGCCGATCACCAATATTTCCTACCCCAGCACCGACTTCAACAAGGGCGGGAAGGGCGTGTTGCTCGGCTGCTATACCTGGAACGGTCCGGCGTCCTACGAGTTCTCGGCGCTGGAGCCGCAGGAACGCGTCAAGAAAGCTGTCGAGCAGGGCATGATCATCCATCCCCAATACAAGGACGAGTTCGAGAACGGCGTGTCCTGGGCATGGCACCGCTCTCCGTTCACCCTCGGCTGCGCCGGCGACTGGACGGACGAAGCCCGCAAGGAACACTACGACAATCTCTGTGAGATCGATGGCCGCATCGTTCTTGCCGGGGAGCACGCGTCGTACATTCCGGCGTGGCAGGAAGGCGCGATCCTCTCCTCGATCAACGCCATCGAGCGCCTGCACAAGCGGGTGATGCAGGGTTGAGCGTCCGGTTAGTTGAATCCCAAGAATTCAGTGAGGCATTCTGCCATGTCGAAAGATAGAAAATACGCCTGGGGGCTTGCGACGCTCTTCTCCGTGTCGCTGGTCGCCCTTTCCACGGGAACCGCGCTGGCGGATTCGGCCGGTGCGACGCTCAGCCAGGGCGACACCTTTTCCGAAAAGACCGGCGAGGCGATCTACTCCAATGTCTGCCAGGCCTGTCACATGCCTGAGGGCGCGGGGGCTGTCGGGGCGGGGAAATATCCGCCGCTCGCCAAGAACGAGAACCTCGAATCGGCGGGCTACCCGATCTATGTCATCCTGCACGGCCAGAAGGGCATGCCGCCCGTCGGGCAGATGATGACGGACGAGCAGGTCGCTGCCGTGGTGAACTATGTCCGGACCCATTTCGGCAACGACTACAAGGATGCAGCAACGGCCGAGGACGTGAAGGACGCGCGCTGAGACAATGGCGGCGGCCGCCGGGCCGCCGCCTTCGACATCACGGCCCCTGTGGATTTTTCGCCGGGACCAATCAGGATTTGAGCGCCTGCGGGACGGTTTCGTTCGCGGCGCTTTGCATGACGGAGCTTTGACAATGAAATTCATGACGGGTGCGATCGTTCTTTCGACATTGATGGCAACGGCCGGCGGTGCCCTGGCGGCAGAGGTGACGCGTCACAAGATCCCGAACTCGGATTTCCCCATTGCGCAGGCGGTCGAGATTCCGGCCGGCATGACGACCGTCTATGTCAGCGGTGCGCTGGCTTCGGTCGCCGACGAGAAGGCGCCGAAGGGCTCGATCGAAGCCTATGGCGATACCAAGACGCAGACCGTCTCGGCGCTTCAGTCGATCGAGAAGACGCTTGCCGGCATGGATCTGAAGATGAGCGACGTGGTGAAGATGCAGGTCTTCCTCGTCGGCGATCCTTCCAAGGAGAGCAAGATGGACTTCAAGGGCTTCATGGAAGGATATACCCAGTTCTTCGGCACCAAGGAGCAGCCCAACCTGCCGGCGCGCTCGGTGTTCCAGGTGGCCGGCCTTGCCGGTCCCGGCTTCCTCGTCGAGATCGAGGTGATCGCCGCCCGCCCCTGAGCGGATTTCCCAGATCATTCCGGGATATGTCATGCCTCCGTCGAGATCCTCGGCGGAGGCATTATCGTTGGGGACAGGGAGAGGCGGAGAGGGCGCGCCGCAGGGCGTCTTCAAGCTGGCGCTCGCTGAACGGCTTCGACAGGCGCAGCAGGTCCGCGCGCGCTTCCGGCGGCAGCTCGGAATAGCCGGTCGCGAGGATGACCGGGATGTGCGGCCAGCGCTCGCGCACGACTTCGCTCAGTTGCGAGCCCGTCATCTGGGGCATGGCCTGATCGGTGACGAGGAGATCGATAGGCCGCTCGGCGAGCACGGCCAGCGCTTTTGCGCCGGATGTGGCCTCGATGACGGTATGGCCCATATCCTCCAGCATCATGACGGTGTTCATCAGGACGAGCGGGTCGTCGTCAACCGCAAGTACGGTCAGGGTGGCCGCGGCGGGCGGGGTCTCGGCTGCCGTGCGGGCCTCGTCGGGTGCGGTCTTCCGGAAGGGTTCCTCCATGACGGGAAGCCACAGTTCGGCCGTCGTGCCGGCGCCTTCCTGCGAGCGGAGCACGAGCTTGCCGTTCGTCTGCGCCATCAGGCCCTGCACCATGGAAAGGCCGAGCCCCGTTCCCTTGCCGACGCCCTTGGTGGTGAAGAAGGGCGCCGTCGCTTCCTTGAGCGTGGCCGGATCCATGCCATGGCCGGCATCGATCACGGAAAGACAGATATAGGCCGCACCCTGCAGGTCCGCATGTGTCGCCTGCGGATCGCGCTCGAGGCGCGCGCCGATGAAGAGCGACCCGCCCTCCGGCATCGCGTCCCGGCCATTGATCGCAAGGTTGAGCAAAGCGTTGATCAACTGGTTCGGGTCGGTGCGGACGGGCGGCAGGTCCGGCGGAAAATCGGTCGTGACGACGATCGTCGGGCCGATGGCGCGCTGGAGCATGTCGGCGGTGTCGCGTACCAGGTTCGGCAGGTCGACCGGCTCGAAGTCGAGGTCTTGCCGCCGCGAGAAGGCCAGCAGCCGCTGTGTCAGCGACGCGCCGCGCTGGGTGGCCAGCAGGGCGTTGTCGATGAGCGACTGGGCCTCCGGCGCCAGCGTGGTGCGTTTCTTCAGAAGATCGAGGCTCCCTTGGATCGCCATCAGCAGGTTGTTGAAGTCGTGGGCGACGCCGCCCGTGAGCTGGCCGAGCGCTTCCATCTTCTGCGCCTGGAAGAGTTCTTCGCGCGCCAGTTCGAGCGCCCTCTGCGCATCGCGCTTTTCCGTGATGTCGCGGGTGATCTTGGCAAAACCAATCAGCTGTCCCCGGTCGTCCCGGATGGCGTCGATGATGGCATTGGCCCAGAACCGCGTGCCGTCCCGGCGCAGCCGCCAGCCTTCCGATTCGTAGCGCCCGTCACGCCTTGCGGCTTCCAGCGCCTGCTGCGGGACGCCGGTATTCCTGTCGTCCTCGGGGAAGAAGCGGGAGAAGTGCTGGCCGATGATCTCATTCGGCCGGTAGCCCTTGATGCGCTCCGCGCCGGCGTTCCAGCTGGAGACGCGGCCTTCCGCATCCATCATGTAGATGGCGTAGTCCGTCACGCCCTGCACGAGAAGGCGGAACTGCTGCTCGGCCTTGCGCAACTGTTCCTCGGCCTGCCGGCGTTCGGTAAGGTCCCGCGTGATCTTGGCAAAGCCGATGAGGACGCCGTTCCTGTCGTGGATGGGATCGATGATGACATGGGCCCAGAATTCGGAGCCGTCCTTGCGGACATGCCAGCCTTCGTCCTCGAAACGGCCTTCGTCCATGGCATGTCGCAGCGCGCGTGCCGGAAGCCCGCGTTCGCGGTCGGCGGGGCGATAGAAGCGGGAAAAATGCGTGCCCAGGACCTCCTCCGCCGCATAACCCTTGAAGCGGCTCGCGCCGGCGTTCCAGCTGGCGATCCTGCCTTCCCGGTCGAGCATGTAAATGGCGTAGTCGGTGATCGCGTCGATCAGGAGCCGGTAGCGGTCCTCCACGTCGAGCATGGGTATTTCGGCTTTCAATATTTCGTCCCCCGCGGCTGGCCCACAAAAACGCGGCAGCATCCATTAGGTTCCCTGCCGCGAACCTTTATCGGGGCCTTCCGCCGGTTCTGCCGGCCGGGGCGTTAGAAGTTGTAGCCTTCGGAAATATCGCGCTGCAGGGCTTCGTTCGCCGCCCTGGCGTTGCGGGCGACGATGGCGTCGTAGACGTCCTTGTGGTTCTGGGCGGAGCTCTGGAACATCGCCTCGTTCGGTACGGAATGGCGCACGGACGGGCCGATATGCATCCACAACGGTTCCAGAAGCTGGGCGATGAAGGAGAGGCGGCTCATTTCCGCGATCAGCATGTGGAAATGGTAATTGGCTTCCAGGAAGAGATCGAGGTCGTTGATTTCGGCCGAACGGAAGATGTCGGCGACATGGGCCTTGAGCTTTTCCAGTTCCTCGTCCGTGCGGTTCTCCACCGCGCGCTCGAGGGCCGCGCTTTCGAGGATGGAGCGCAGGGTGCGGATATCCTGCAATTCCTTGGTGCTGAAGATCGGCACCATCATGGTCCGGTTGGGCGTGGAGACCACGCTGCCGACGCTTTCGAGCCGTTGCAGCGCGTCGCGAACCGGCATCAGGCTGGTGCCGAGGCTCTTGGCGAGGCCGCGCAGCGGGAGTTTCTGCCCGGGAGTGAAGCGGCCCATCATCAGGTTGCGCTTCAGCATGTCGTAGATCTGCTCGTGAAGCATGTCCCGGGATACCGGCGACAGTTCCGGCGCGTTCGCCCCAGCATCTGGGATGTCACGGATCGTCAAATAGGCTCTCCCCTTGTGCGCAACTCGTCATAACACCCAACAGATGGCTTGACACCAAAAACATCGGACGGCATGTTGAATGTGTTATAACACTAGACAGAAGAAAGGACAGCGCCTTCTTTCGCCGGAAGCGATCCATTCTAGGGCGGGACAAAACCACAATCCAGACGCGTGTTGTCGAAATCGTGGTCGCGTTCAGGCTCCATCTGTCGCAAACGCCCTCTGTCGGGCTCGATGACGCTCCCGCACCGGATTCGCGGGCGTTGACGGGTGAGCGTGCGGCGTGTCACTGCCACCGCCGGAGGCGGGCGCCCGGCGCGCCGCCTCCGGTTTTCGAACGGCCATCCCGAGGATGCCGAGACATATGCATGCGGCGGACGCCTTGCATCCGCCGCCGGGGTTCCGCGCTGTCGGAAAAGCCCGAAGGAGGAACAGACCATGAGCGGCACGCTCTCCAATTCGCTGGCCCATGCGGATATCACGACGACCCTGCATCCCTATACGGATGCCCGCGCCCATGAGCGCCAGGGCCCGATGATCATCGACCACGGCAAGGGCATCTATATCTACGACGACGCCGGCAAGGAATATATCGAGGGCCTTGCGGGCCTCTGGTCGGTCGCCATCGGCTTCGACGAACCGCGCCTCGTGAAGGCCGCGGCCGATCAGATGGCCAAGCTACCCTACTACCACACCTTCAGCCACAAGGCGCACGAGCCTTCCATCCGCCTGTCGGAGAAGATCGTCGAGATGACGCCGGAGCCGCTGACCCGCGTCTTCTTCACCAGCTCCGGTTCGGAAGCCAACGACACCATGATCAAGATGGTGTGGTACATGAACAATGCGCTCGGCCGCCCGCAGAAGAAGAAGTTCCTCGCCCGCACCCGCGCCTATCACGGCATCACGATCGCTTCGGGCAGCCTGACGGGCCTGCCGAACAACCATCGCGACTTCGACCTGCCGGCGATCCCGGTCCGTCACCTGACCTGCCCTCACTTCTATCGCTTCGGCCAGCCCGGCGAGAGCGAGGCGCAGTTCACCGCACGCCTGATCGCCGAAGCCGAAGCCGTTATCCTCGAGGAAGGCCCCGAAACCATTGCCGGCTTCATCGGCGAGCCGCTGATGGCCGCAGGTGGCGTCATGCCGCCGCCGGCCGGCTACTGGAAGGGCATCGAGGCGCTCTGCCGCAAATACGATATCCTGCTCATCGCCGACGAGGTGATCTGCGGCTTCGGCCGCCTCGGCACGAGCTTCGGCTGCGAGCATTACGGCTTCACGCCCGATATCATGGTCATGTCCAAGCAGCTGACCTCGTCCTACATGCCGCTTGCGGCCGTCGTCTTCTCCGAGGCGGTCTATAACGCGATTGCCGACAACACGGCGAAGATCGGCACCTTCGGCCATGGCTTCACCGCTTCCGGCCACCCGGTCGCGACCGCCGTCGGCCTCGAGAACCTCAAGATCATCGAGGAGCGCGACCTCATCGGCAACGCCGCCCGCATGGGCGCAATCTTCCAGGCGCGCCTGGCGGAACTGGTCGATCATCCGCTGGTCGGGGAAGTGCGCGGTGCCGGCCTCATCGCCGGCATCGAGATGGTGGCCGACAAGGAGACCCGCCGTCCCTTCGCCGCTGCCGGCAAGGCGGGCGCCCGCGCCTTCGCCGCCGGCCATGAACATGGCCTCATCGTCCGCGCTATCGGTGACGTCGTTGCCCTCTGCCCGCCGCTCATCATCACCGAGGAGCAGGTGCACGAGACGGTGAACCGCCTGCGCAAGGCGCTTGACGACACCGCCAAGTGGCGCGCCGAAGAAAACCTGAACTGAGACGGCAAAGGGCGCCGCGTCGATCGCGGCGCCCCTTCTTTCTGCCTTCCGGCTGATCTGGAGACCCATCCCATGAAGACCTATTCGATCGCGTTCATCCCGGGCGATGGCATCGGCACGGCCGTAACCGAAGCCGCATGGGCGGTTCTCGAAAAGGCGGCTTCCGGCACCTTCAAGCTCTCAGGCACGACCTTCCCGTGGTCCTGCGCCTTCTACAAGGAAACCGGGGCGATGATGCCGCAGGACGGTATTGCGTCGCTGCGCGGCTTCGACGCCATCCTGCTCGGCGCGGTCGGCTGGCCGGCGGAGGTTCCCGATTCCGTTTCCTTGCACGGCCTGCTGCTGCCGATCCGCAAGGCCTTCGTGCAATATGCCAATATCCGCCCGCACCGCCTGCTGCCGGGCGTCGAAGGCCCGCTGCGTGCGGAAGGTTTCGACATCCTGTGCATCCGCGAGAACACGGAAGGCGAATATTCCGGCGCCGGCGGCCGCGTCCATCAGGGCACGGCGGACGAGGTGGCGGTGGAGACTTCCATCTTTACGCGCACGGGCGTCGAGCGCATCCTTCGCTTCGGCTTCGAGCAGGCGCGCGCTCGCAGCGGCAGGCTCGCCTCCGTCACCAAGTCCAATGCGCAGAAATATTCGATGGTGTTCTGGGACGAGATCACCCGGCAGCTTGCGGCCGAATATCCCGACGTCGAGGTCACCAGCTATCACATCGACGCCATGGCCGCCCGCATGGTGATGGCGCCGGAAAGCCTCGACGTGGTCGTCGCCTCCAACCTCTTCGGCGATATTCTGACGGATCTCGGCGCGGCGATCCAGGGCGGCCTCGGCTTTGCCGCCTCCGCCAATATCAATCCCGACCGCAGCGCGCCCTCGATGTTCGAACCGGTGCATGGCTCGGCGCCCGACATCGCCCATCTCGGCATCGCCAATCCCATCGCCGCCATCTGGTCCGGTGCGATGATGCTCGATCATCTCGGCGAACGCGAAGCCGCCGCCCGCGTCATGACCGCCATTGAGCGCACCACCGCGCGCGGCATCGGCGTCAAGCCGGGCAAGGACAGGACGGATGCGATTGCCGCCGCCGTGATTGCGGCGCTCGACTGAAATGGAATGCCGCCTCCGCCTGAATGGGCGGAGGCGGTTCAGATCGGGTCGGGGAAGGGGCAGTCCAGCTTGACCGTCCACGGGCGGATGTCGCCGACGATGGTATCGATCAGTCCCACGCCGTTTTCGAGCTGGTCGCGCTTGCGGGCAAGCGAGCGATCTCCGGGAATGCGCACCGGATCATGCCCCGGCGCGACCGTGCTCGCCCTGCATTGCTCGGCAAGCCGTCCCATCTCCTGCTCGAAGGTCGCGCGCCCGGCGAAATGTTCGGGGTCGATGGCCTGCACGAAGACACCGTTGGCCTCGCTGTCGCCGGTCTGCGAACCGCGGCCGAAGCCACCTAGTGCGCCGGAGAGCGCTTCGGTGAGGAGGGCGAGGCTGAAGCCCTTGTAGCCTTGTTCGGTGCCGCCGATAGGCAGGATGCCGCCGCCCCGCTCGACGAATTCGGCGGGATCGTCCGTGACTGTGCCATCCTGCGCGACGATCAGGGGCGCCGGCAGCGTCTGCCCGAGCCGGTAGCTGCGGTTGAGCGGGCCTAGCGCGGACATTGCGGCCGTCGTGTCGATGAGGATGGGGTCCCGGTCCGTCGGGATGCCGGCGGCGATCGGATTGCAGGAGAAGACGCGGCTCAATCCGCCATGCGGCACCACCACGGCCTCGGTCGGCGTGCTGGCGGTGATCATCACCATGATGCCGCGCCGGGTCGCGCGCTCCAGGTAGCTCGCAAGGCACGCGATGTGCTGCGCCCGGCGCACGACGACGGTGCCGGTTCCCTCGGTCTTCGCGATGTCGCAGGCGCGGTCCACCGCCCTTGCCGTGATCCACGGGCCAGGCAGGAATTCGGCATCCCAGACCTCGCTGCTGCGGGATGCGCTGAGGACCGTATGGTCGCCCTCTCGGCGTGTCTCGCCGCTCAGCAGCCATTCGACATTCGTCGGCAGGCGCTGCATGCCGTGGGTCGAATAACCGAGAAGGTCGGCTTCGAGGAAGAGCGAGCCGACGGTTTCCGCCCGCTCGCGCGCAAGGCCGGCGCGTTCGAGCAGCCGCGTGGAGAAGTGCATGAGGTCCGTGTACCGGTAGCGTTGCATGGTTTCTCCTTCGCGGCTGTCTCGCGACCTGTTCAGTGCAGGATCTGGCTGAGGAAGAGCCGTGTGCGCTCGTGCTGCGGGTTGTCGAAGAACTCGGCCGGCGAGTTCTGCTCGACGATCTGTCCCTGGTCCATGAAGATGACGCGGTTGGCGACCTGGCGGGCAAAGCCCATTTCGTGCGTCACGCACAGCATGGTCATGCCTTCTTCCGCCAGCGACACCATCGTATCGAGCACTTCCTTGACCATTTCCGGATCGAGCGCCGAGGTCGGCTCGTCGAACAGCATGATCTTCGGCTTCATGCACAGCGAGCGGGCGATCGCCACGCGCTGCTGCTGGCCGCCCGAGAGCTGGCCCGGATACTTGTGCGCCTGTTCCGGGATCTTGACGCGCTTGAGGTAGTGCATCGCCACTTCCTCGGCGTCCTTCTTCGGCATCTTGCGCACCCAGATCGGCGCGAGCGTGCAGTTTTCCAGGATCGTCAGATGCGGGAAGAGGTTGAAGTGCTGGAACACCATGCCGACCTCGCGGCGCACCTCGTCGATCTTCTTCAGATCGTTAGTCAGCTCGATGCCGTCGACGACGATCTGGCCCTTCTGGTGCTCTTCGAGACGGTTGATGCAGCGGATCATCGTGGACTTGCCGGAACCCGAGGGACCGGCGATGACGATGCGCTCGCCCTTCATGACCTTCAGGTTGATGTCACGCAGCACGTGGAACTCGCCGTACCACTTGTTCATGTTGGTGATCTCGACGGCGACGTCTGTCGCGGAGACCCGCATTTTTGTCGTGTCGGCATCGAGATCATCGGCACGTACTACATTTTCGCCCGCCATCGAGCATCCTCCTGCATTGCTGCGCCTTGCCTCCTCGGCGGCGCGGTTGATCGTTAGAGAGTGGCCAGCACCTCGTCGCAGACCTGCAAAAGCTCGTCCGCGTCGGCGATGGAGAAGGGCAGCGGCGGCCGGATCTTCAGCACATGGCCGAGCGGCCCGGATGCGCTGATGAGCACGCGGCGGCGGCGAAGCGCATTGACGAGGTCGCCCGCGACGCCAGGAGAGGGCGCGCCGTCGGCGCCGAGAATGTCGACGCCGAGGAAGAGGCCCTGGCCGCGGACATCGCCGATGGCGTCATGGCGCTTTGAAAGCGCCTCGAAGCCGGCCTTCATATGCGCGCCGACCTTCGACGCATTCGCCAGCAGGTCCTCGTCCCGGAGGATATCGAGAACCGCTGTGGCTGCGGCGCAGGCGACAGGGTTGCCGCCGAAGGTGTTGAAGTAGCGCGCCTCGCGGGCGAAGCGTTCCAGCACCTCCTCGCGCGCGACGACGCCGGCGATGGGATAGCCGTTGCCCATGGGCTTGCCCATGGTGACGAGGTCGGGCACCAGGCCATGACGCTGGAAGCCCCACATATGCGAGCCCATGCGGCCGAAGCCGGCCTGAACCTCGTCGGCGATGAAGAGGCCGCCTGCCTCGCGGATCGCGGCGACCGCGCCGGCAAGGAAGCCGGCCGGCTCGGAAAAGACGCCGTCGCTGGAGAAGATCGTGTCGACCAGCAGCGCGGCGGGGCGGATGCCGTGGCGCTGCATGTCGGCGATGGCGGCCCGCACCTCGCGCTCGAAGAAGGCACCGACGGCTTCCGGCGAACCGGCAAGGCGCGGATCGGGCGCCGCGACGGTGCGTACGTCCACGGCCAGCGGCACGTTCAGGCCGAGGGACGGGGACATGGCGGCAATCGCGTGGCTGATGCCGTGATAGGCATTGGCGGTGACGATGAAGCCGGTGCCGCCGGTGTGGTTGCGGGCGATGCGCAGGGCAAGGTCGTTGGCCTCGCTGCCGGTGCAGGTCAGCATCAGGCGGTTGGTCTCGGCGGGGAAATGGGCAAGCAGCCGCTCGGCATAGCCGACGATGCTCTCGTCGAGATAGCGTGTGTGCACGTTGAGCCGTGCGGCCTGCTCGGCGATGGCCGCAACGACGCGCGGGTGGCAATGGCCGACGCAGGGCACGTTGTTATAGGCGTCGAGATAGGCATTGCCCGCAGCATCGTAGAGGCGCACGCCGCTTGCCCAGTCGAAATGCACCGGCTCCTCGTAGAACATGCGGTAGGGCTGGCCGAGGACGCGCTGGCGGCGCTCCACGAGGTCGCGCGTGCGCTCGTCGAGGTTTGCGGCGTTCCTGCTGTCGAACGCGTTGATCATCACGGGTACGCTCATGGCATGCACCTTCGTTCTCTAGAGGGCGGTCCTGAATGGATTTTGCGGAAACGACGACAGCCGCTCCAGCCGCATCCAGGAGGCGGGATTGTTCTTCATGATATAGGTGCGGTTGACCGGGTCGCGGTCCGCGAGGATCTCCGTGACCACGACATTGATCACGCAGCGTGCGATCATGAATTCCGGCAGAAGCTCGATCTCCAGCGCATCCAGCGGCGAGGCCCGGTGATAGGCGCTGATGACATCGGCGGCATCTCGTAGATCATTCTCGCCGCCGCGAACCTGCAGCAGCGCCGCGCCGGCCAGATCGACGAGACGGGGCGCGTGGACGAGATCACCGAAATCGAGAAAGCCGGCAAGGCGGTCCGTCGCATCGCTGTCGACGAGGATGTTCTGGCCGTTCATGTCGCTATGGACGGCTTGCGCGGGCAGCGCGACCATATGCGGCCCCGCGACCTGCTCAAAGCGGTCGAGCATGGCTTCGGCGAGCGGCCGACGCGCCTCGTCGATCAGCGTCAGGGAAGGACGCAGGCTGGCGATAGGCTTGACGTCCCAGATGAGATCGCGCTCGCGCGAAAAGGGATGGTCGAAGCTCGCCAGCGCCATGTCGAGGCGGGCGACGGCGTCTCCAATGGCGTGGCGCAGCGCCAACGTCGGCGCCTCGATGAGGGAAAACGGCGTGCCTTCGAGATAGGTCAGCAGGCGCAGGTAGCGGCCATCTGCAGCGCCGAGGAGGATGGCCTCTTCACCGGTGAGGGCGGGCACGATGCGCGGGGCTGCGATATCAGGGGCGGTGCGCGCGATGTGGAGAAGCGCGGCGCTTTCGAGCATCGTGCCGTCGGCGCTTTCTGCGGGGTCCGAGACCTTCAGTGTGAAGGTAACGCCCTCGGCCGTGCGGATGCGAAAATTCTGGGTGCGCTCGCCCCCTAGCTCCGTCGCGCGGCCATCGACGCCGAAATGGCGGAGGGTGAGGGCTTCGGCCTTCGCGGTATCGAGCCGCGCCGTCATTCGTCCGCCCCCTGGAAGGAATCCGCGAGGATGCCGAAGCAGTTGACGACATCGGAGACGACGGCCCTGCGCGCGGCCGCGGCGTCATTCGCGGCGATGGCCGCGAAGGCCGTCTCGTGGTCGGGAATGGCATCGGTCAGCTTGCCGGGCTCGGCCTTGGCGAGACGCACCGAAGGCCCCATGCGCAGCCAGAGCGGCTCGATCATGTCGCGCAGGATCGGTGAATTGCTCATGTCGGCGATATGCAGGTGGAAGCGGGCATTGGCGCGCAGGAACCGGCTGGTGTCGTTGGCATGGGCCGCTTCCGCCATGGCGTCGAAATGGACGCGCAGGCCCGCGAGGCTCTCGGGCGTTGCCGCCCGGGCCGCGCGGGCGGCGGAAAGGCCTTCCAGCGCCACGCGGATATCGCGGATTTCGGTGAGTTCGGCGATGGTCAGCAGCGGCACGATGAAGGTGCGTTCGAGGCGCAGGGCCCCGAGGCTTTCGAGCTTCTGCAGGGCGTCGCGCACGGGCACCACGCTCGTTCCGAGGGCGGCCGCGAGGTTTCGGAGGACCAGCCGGTCGCCGGGGCGGAATTCCCCGATGATCAGCTTTTCCTTGATCTGCTGGTAGATCTGCTCGTTGAGGGTATCCTGGACGAGCGTCCGGTAGGTGGGCATGGAGCTGCCGTCCGCCAGCGCGATTTCCTTCCTGTCCATGCCTAGTGCTTCTCGCTGGAGAATTCCCGCTCGAGGCGGCGGGAATGGAGGGAGAGGATGAAGCAGAAGACGAAGAAGGCGCCGCCGACGACAAGGTAGGCCTCGCGGTAGAAGCCCAGCCATGCGCCGTCGGCGATCGCCCCGCGTGCTCCGCCAAGCACGTCGATGAGGCCGATGATGCTGATCAGCGTCGTGTCCTTGATGGACTCGATGAAGGTATTGATGATCGCCGGCAGCGCGATGCGGAAGGCCTGCGGCAGCACGATGAGACGGGAGATCAGGCCGCTGGAAAGCCCGAGGCTGTGGCCGGCCTCCGACTGGCCGCGTGGCACGGCCTCGAGACCGCCGCGGATCGCTTCTGCCAGATAGGCCGCCTGGAAGAGGATCAGCGCCACCTGCGCGCGCAGGATATTGTCGATCAGGTTGCCGCCGGGCAGCAGGAAGGGCAGCATGGTCGAGGCGATGAACAGCACCGCGATCAGCGGCAGGCCGCGCACGATCTCCACATAGAGCGAGCAGAAGCGGCGGATGACGGCGGCCTTGGAGCGCCGGCCGAGCACGATGAAGACCGAGAGCGGCAGGGCGAGCACGATGCCGAAGGCGGAAAGGCCGACGGTGAGCGGCAGGCCGCCCCAGCGGCTGGTGGAAACCGAAGGCAGGCCGAGGATGCCGCCGCCCATCAGGACGAGGCTGATCACCATGACGGCGATCCAGGCGAGCGCCAGCGCCGGCTTCCAGAAGCGGCGGAAGCCGCTGAGGATGAGGATGGCGAGCACCAGCACCACGGCAAGTGTCGGGCGCCAGTACTGGTCGGCCGGATAGCTGCCGAAGAGGATGATGTGGTAGCGCTCGTGCAGGAAGGCCCAGCAGGCGCCCGCTGCCGCGCGGCAAGCGTCGGGCGAGGCTTGTCCGAACACCGCATCGGTGACGGCCCAGCGGTAGAAGCGCGCGAGGACGTAGAGGAGGCTGCCGGTGATCGCCACCGTCAGCAGGGCATGCGGCCACGGATTAAAATAGGGGCGCAGCCAGCCGGCGAGGCCGCCATTGGAGGGGCGGGGGAGTGCGGCGGTAATTTCGCTCATGACTTCACCAGTTGCGCGCGCTTTTCCAGCCAGCGGATGACCGCGGAGGTCACGAGGCTGAGCGACAGGTAGATCAGAAGGTAGATGGACACGGTCTCGATGGCCCGGCCGGTCTGGTTGAGCGCGGTGTTGCCGACGGAAACCAGGTCCGGATAACCGATGAGAACGGCGAGCGTCGTGTTCTTGATGGCGTTGAGATACTGGTTGGCGAGCGGCGGCAGCATGAGCCGTAGCGCCTGCGGGGCCAGCACCAGATAGAGCGTTAGGATGGGGCTGAGACCGAGCGAATGGGCGGCCTCCGACTGGCCCTTCGGAAGGGCGGCGAGGCTGCCGCGCACGATCTCGGCGATGAAGCCGGACGTATAGAACGAGAGCCCCACCAGCATCGCAAGATATTCCGGCGTCATGCCCATGCCGCCGCGGAAGTTGAAGCCCGTCAGCGTCGGCTTCTGGATCTCGCCCCAGCCGAGCGCATAGACGATGACGCCGATAAGCGCGGCAGCCGAGAGGAACAGGCCACCGGTCGCGGGCCGCGGGAAGTGACCCGTCTCGTTGCGGCCGCGCACCATGGCGCGCCAGAAGAGGAAGCCGCAGGCGAGGGCCAGCACGGCGACGGCGGCAAGGATCGGGCCTGCGTCGCCGACGAGCACCGTCGGGATATAGAGGCCGCGGCTGGAAATGAAGATGGATTCCCCGAAGGTCCAGGCCTGGCGCGGTGGCGGTAGAACGCGGACGGCGGTGGCGCAGACGACGAGGATGAGCAGCAGCGGCGTGTTGCGCGTCACCTCGATATAGGCTTTCGCGAGGGCGCGGAGCTGCGGATGGGCGGTGCGCCCCGCAAGGCCGATCAGGATGCCGAGCAGGGTGGAGAGCACGATGGCGGCAAGCGCCAGCTTGACCGTGTTGAGCAATCCGACCAGCAGCGCCCGGAAATAGGTGTCGCCCGACCCGAAGGAGATCAGCGACTCGCCGATCGGGAACGACGTGGCGCTCCACAGGAAGCCGTAGTCGATGCTGATGCCGCGGGCGGCGAGGTTGGACGCAAGATTGTGCGACAGCCACGCAAGAACTGCGATGGCTGCCGCGACAAACAGCGCGTTTTGAAGGCGCTCGCTACGCATCAACGCAACGGGGCCGCATACATGAGACCGCCCTTCGTCCACAGGTCGTTGAGACCGCGGTCGAGCTTGAGGGGCGAGGCCTTGCCGAGATTGCGTTCGAAGCTCTCGCCGTAGTTGCCGACGGACGAGACGATCTTGACGACCCAGTCTTCCGAGAGGCCGAGGTCCTTGCCGTTGCCCGGGGTCGTGCCGAGCAGCTGCTTGACTTCCGGATCCGGAGAGTTCTTGGCGAGGTCCGCGACATTGGCCTGCGTGATGCCGAGACGTTCGGTTTCGACGAGCGCGAACATGACCCAGCGTGCGACGAGGAAGAGTTCTTCGTCACCGCTCTTCACGGCCGGTGCATAGGGCTCCAGTGTGATGAAGTTCGGGAAGATGATGTAGTCGTCGACATTGCCGTTGCCCGCGCGCGAGCCGGCGAGGTTGCCGTAGTTGCCGCCGAAGGCGTCGCAACGACCGCCGAAGAAGGCCGCGTCGAGCTGTTCCCAGGCGCTGAGGACGAGCGGCGTGTAGTTGAGGCCGCGCGACTTGAAGAAGTTCTCGGTGTTCACTTCGAAGGTCGAGCCCTGCAGGATGCAGACGGTGGCGTCAGCAAGCTGGTCCGGGCTGTCGACGCCGAGCGACTTCGGCACCATGAAGGTGTAGCCGTCGAAATAGTTCGGCGAGGCGAAGCGCGCGCTCTGGGCGCCTTCGCGGTTGAGCGTGGTCGTCGTGTCGTGGGCCAGCACGTCGATCTCGCCCGAGGAGAGCAGGACGAAACGCTCGGAATAGGAGGTCTGGCGGTAGGTCACCTTGGAGGCGTCGCCGAGAATGGCGGCAGCCATGGACTTGCAATAGTCGACGTCGATGCCGGCGAGCTCGCCATTGGCAGCAGGCGCGGAAAAGCCCGGAACGGCCTGGCCGACGCCGCAGACGAGGTTGCCGCGGGCCTTGATGGCGTCGAGCGCGGCACCGGCCTCGGCAGTGCCGGCGAAGGACATGGCGCCCATCAGCGCGGTCGCGCAGGCGAGAACTCCCAGTTTCAGTGAATTCGCAAGTTTCATGTATTTCCCCTTTTCATGCGCATTCAGGTGAGGCCCGCAGGCACCATTGCCGGCGGGCTGCATTTCCGGCGGGCCATCAGGCTGCCGATTGGGTGATGCAGACGTATTTGAGCTCGAGGAACTCCTCGATTCCGTATTTGGAGCCCTCGCGGCCGATGCCGGATTCCTTCACGCCGCCGAAGGGCGCGACCTCGTTCGACACCAGGCCCTCGTTGACGCCGACGATGCCGGACTCGATCTGCTCGGCGACCCGCCACATGCGGTCGAGATCGCGGGTGAAGATGTAGGCGGCAAGGCCGGAGGAGGTAGCATTCGCGGCCTTGATGACGCTCTTCTCATCGGAGAAGCGCTGGACCGGGGCGACGGGGCCGAAGGTCTCCTCGCTCTCGAAGAGCATGGTGGCATCGACATCCGTCAGCACGGTCGGCTCGAAGAAGGTCTGGCCGAGGCCGTGGCGCTTGCCGCCGGTGGCGACCTTGGCGCCCTTGCCGAGTGCGTCCGCCACATGGCGTTCGACCTTCGTGAGAGCTGCTTCGTTGATCAGCGGGCCCTGCTGCACGCCGTCGACGAAACCGTCGCCGACCTTCAGCGCGCCGACGGCTGCCGAAAGGCGTGTAACGAAGGCGTCGTGGACGCTTTCATGCACATAGATGCGGTTCGGGCAGATGCAGGTCTGTCCGGTGTTGCGGAACTTCGCGTTGATGACGCCCTGTACTGCGACGTCAAGATCGGCGTCCTCGAAGACGATGAGCGGGGCATTGCCGCCGAGCTCCATCGCCACCTTCTTCACGGTGCTGGCCGACTGTTCCATCAGCAGCTTGCCGACGCGGGTGGAGCCGGTGAAGCTGATCTTGCGCACGATCGGGCTGGAGGTCATCTCGCCGCCGATCGCTGTCGCGTCACCCGTGACGATGTTGAAGACGCCCTTGGGAATGCCGGCGCGTTCGGCAAGCTCGGCGAGCGCCAGCGCCGAATAGGGCGTGAATTCCGAGGGCTTGACCACGACGGAGCAGCCGGCGGCGAAGGCCGGGGCGCATTTGCGGGTGATCATGGCCGAGGGGAAGTTCCACGGCGTGATGGCGGCGACGACGCCGATGGGCTGCTTCAGCACCATGATGCGCGACTGGGCGCGCGGGGCGGGGATCAGGTCGCCATAGGCGCGCTTGGCCTCCTCCGAGAACCATTCGGCGAAGGAGGCGGCGTAGCGGATTTCGCCCTGGCTCTCGGCCAGCGGCTTGCCCTGCTCGGCGGTCATGATGGCCGCGAGATCGGGAAGGTTTGCGACGATCAGGTCGAACCAGCGGCGCAGCACGACAGCGCGATCCTTGGCGGCGAGCGCTGCCCAGTCATGACGGGCTTCCTCTGCCGCTTCGATGGCGCGGCGGGTCTCGGCGGCGCCCATGTTCGGCACCGTGCCGATCTCGATGCCCGTTGCCGGGTCGGTCACGGTGACCGTATCGCCGCCATCGGCATTCACCCACTGGCCGTCGATATAGGCCTGATGACGCAACAGGGAAGGGTCCGCCAGACGCCCGATAAGGGCGTGACGCGTAATTTGGTGCACGGTCATGGATGAAAGTTCCTAGTTCACTCCAACAATCTGTCGAGTGTTATAACAAGCATCAAATTACAAAGAGTCAAGCCCCGTGCGTCGTCACGGCGAGTGAAATGCCGGTCTTTTTTGAAGTGAGGGAAAGGGGGTATGTGCAGCGGCCGAAGCGTTCGGCTCGTACCGCCAGCTTTAAATTCAAAAGCTTCTTTGGGGGAGCTTCGGGCATTCGCCCAGGGTATCGGCTGTTTGGGCCGGAAGCGGGACCGGAGGCCGAAGCCTCCGGTCCGCGGATATCAGAGGAGGCCTTCTTCCTTCAGGGCGGCCTGTGCCTTCGGGCGCGCCATGACGCGTTCGCGCAGCTTCAGGGCCTTCGGATAGGCGCCGAGGTCGAGCTTGAGGCCGACGCCCCAGCCGATGATGACGGAGGCATAGGCATCGGCCTGGGTGAAATCGCCGAGCCAGTAGGGCTTGTCGTCCGACAGCATCGCCTCGAACTGGCCCATGCGACGGTTGATGTTGGCGATCACGCCGGCCTTTGCCTCGTCCGAAAGGTTGGGTGCGAAGAGACCGCCATAGGCGCCGTGCAGGTCGGAGCAGAAGCCGAGGGCTTCCTGCAGCCGGGCGCGCTCCAGCGTGCCGTAGGCGGGCTTGAAGGCGGGAACGTCGGAACGATCGCCGATATACTGGAGGATCGCGGCGTTCTGCGTGATGACGACGCCGGGCTCCACTTCCAGCGCCGGGACGGCGCCGCGCGGATTGATCCCGAAATAGTCGGCATCGTGCTCGGTCTTCTTGGCCTTCAGGTCGACGGCTTCGAGCGTATAGGAAGAGCCGGCTTCGCTGAGGACGATATGCGGCGCGAGGGAGCAGGCGCCTGCCTTGTAGTAGAGCTTCACTGAAATCTCCTGTCAGATTGCAGCCGGCTTCTATCAAGTCTGGCGCGCGCGGCAACAAAGCGGATGACAATTTTTCGTGTATGGCGGCCGCATCCCGGCCGGTCGCCGATCGGTAACCATATCTTCAAGAGATCGTCGCAATGTCCCGTGCAGGAGACAGACGATGGCGAAGAAGACGACCCGGCGAAAGAAGGCCTCGGGAGCGAAGCGCTCCGGCGCGCGGCGCGGCGGCGGCATGGCGCACTGGTATGTGCTGGGCGCGGCGCTTGTCGGCGGCATTCTCTACATGGACAACTGGACGCCCGGCCCGGAAAAGGGCGCGGCGGCGATCCGCACCGCCTCCATCGAGCGCAGGGAGAAGAAGCCCGCTCGCGAGACCGCGCTGGCGCGCGCCATGCCGACGCCCGCCGAACGGGTGGAGCAGAAGCTGCCGGCGGCCGAGAAGCTGCCGCCTTTTGCGGGGAAATGGTTCATCTGCACGACGCAGACCGATTATTGCGTGCTGGACGGCAGCACGATCCTCTATGCCGGGCGCAAGGTGCGGCTGGCCGATATCGATGCGCCGTCGATTTCCGATGCGCGCTGCGACGCCGAGCGCTCGCGGGGCGGGGACGCCAAGCTGCGGCTGCGCGAGATCCTCAACGAGGGCGACATCTCGCTGGTGGCGGCAAGGAGCCGCGCCGCCGGCAAGGCGGGAGCGGCGCCGCATATCGTGATGCGCGGCGGCCAGTCCATCGGCCAGAGGCTGGTGCGCGAAGGCTTTGCCCGGCCCTGGGCGGGGCGGCACCAATCCTGGTGCGGCTGACGTTTTGACCTTGCAGACCTTGTGTCTTTCCGGCACAAGCCAGACGCAAGCCTGCGTCCTTAAGCTTTCCGTTAACCGGGATGGTGCCGGCTGGAAAGGGGACAATGACATGTCGAACGACCTCGAGCGCTACAGCGATCCGGACAATGCAACGGTTGCGCTCTTCCTTCTCGAAAACGATGCCGACGAACTGACGGACATCCTGGTGGCCGCGCTGGATGAGGCCTTCCGCATCCTCGACGAGGACATGTCGCCCGCCACGGTGCACTGATCGCTGAGACGAAAGAGGGGCCTTCAAGGCCCCTCTCGCTTTATCCATCTGTCTTACGCATTCCGGCCGGTCAGCCGGCCGCCACGGCCTGGCGCTGGACGCCGAGGCCGGCAATGGAGACTTCCATGCGGTCGCCGGGCTTGAGGTAGCGCGGGGGCTTCATGCCCATGCCGACGCCGGGCGGCGTGCCGGTGGTGATGATGTCGCCGGGTTCCAGGATCATGAACTGCGAGATGTAGTGCACGAGGAAGGGCACCTTGAAGACCATGGTGTTCGAAGAACCGTTCTGCACCAGTTCGCCGTTGACGCTGAGCTTCATGGCGAGATCGCTCGTGTCCACCTCGTCCTTCGTGACCAGCCAGGGGCCGATCGGGCCGAAGGTCGGGCAGCCCTTGCCCTTGGTCCACTGGCCGCCGCGCTCGATCTGGTAGGCGCGCTCGGAAACGTCGTTGCAGACGCAGTAGCCGGCGACATAGTCCAGTGCCTCGGCTTCCGAGACATAGGAGGCGCGCTCGCCGATGACGACGGCCAGCTCGACTTCCCAGTCGGTCTTTTCCGAGCCGCGGGGAATGAGGACCGTGTCGTCCGGACCGACGATGCAGGACGGAGCCTTGTTGAAGAGCACCGGCTCGCTCGGAACGGCCATGCCGCTTTCGGCGGCGTGGTCGGCATAGTTGAGGCCGACGGCGATGAAATTGCCGACGCGGCCGATGCAGGCGCCGTAGCGGCTGCCTTCCGGGGCGAGCGGCAGGCTGTTCGGGTCGATGGCGCGCAGGCGCTCCAGCCCGGCGCGGCCGAGAACCTCGCCCGCAATGTCCGGCACCACGCCGGAAAGGTCGCGGATCTTGCCGTCCGCGTCGATCAGTCCGGGCTTTTCCGCGCCCGCCGCGCCAAAGCGCACCAGCTTCATAGTATCCTCCGTTGAGTGCCGGCCTTGCCGATTTCGGTTGCGCGTACCTTCCATCCGGTTTTACATGAAGTCAATGATTTTCGAAAATCCTTGCGAGTTTATAAGATGCGCAGTCAGACGGACCAGAAGCGGGCAGGCGGGCGGACGCTGGCGGGCGATGCCTACGAGGCGATCCGGCAGGCGATCCGCTCGACGCGGTTCAAGCCCGGCGACCGGCTGCGCTTCGCCGATCTGCAGGCGCTCTGCGGCATGAGCGTGACGCCGGTGCGCGAGGCGCTGGCGCGGCTGACGGCGGAAGGCTTCACGGTCCTCGACGATCATCGCGGCTACAGCGTCGCGACGCTGTCGCTGGAAGAGCTCCGCGATATCACGGCGGCCCGGCAGCTTTGCGAAAGTGAGGCGCTGCGGCTGGCGGTGGAAAAGGGGGATGCGGACTGGGAGGCGCGGGTGATCGCCGCCCACCACCTTCTCGCGCGCATCCCGCAGGTGCGCGAGGACATTCCCTCGGCGATCCGGGAGGACTGGGAGGAGCGGCACGCCGCCTTCCATGCGGCGCTGATCTCGGCCTGCGGGTCGCCGATCCTTCTGGAAATCTGCGAGAAGCTGTTCTCGCGGGCCGACCGCTACCGGCGCATGTCGATCAGCCTCTCCGGCGGGGCGCGCGATGTCGAGGGCGAGCATCGCCGGCTGATGGAGCTGGCGCTCGCGCGCGACGGGGAGGGCGCGGCGGCGGCTCTGCGCGAGCATTACGGCCGCACGGCCGCCGCGCTCGACACGTTCTTCGAAACCGAAAGCGGCGGTCCCGCCTAGGCCGGACCGCCGCTTCGAATTCTCTCATTATATATATGCCGCCGGATGAAGCACCCGGCGACCATCCGACTGCTTACCGGCTGGCGACGGTCGGCGAGCCGATCTCCGCGCCACCGCCGATCGCGACGTTGAGCGAGACATAGTCGCGGGCCAGCTGGCGGATCGCCGAAGCAAGCGACAGGCGGGCCGAGGCGACGTTGCGTTCTGCATCGAGTACGTCGAGGATCGTGCTGGCACCGCCGCGATAGCTTTCGCGGGCGAGGTTAAGCGTCTGCTCGTAGGACTGCACGACCTTGCGCAGGGCGGCGACCGTCTGGCCGTCGCGGATCAGCGCGCTCTGGGCGTTCTCGACTTCTTCCACCGCGTTCAGCACCGTCGACTTCCAGGCCAGATACTGCTGCTCGGCTTCCGAGCGGGCAACCTTCACCCGAGCCTTCAGTTCACCGCCGTTGAAGATCGGCAGCGAGAGGGACGGACCGAACGACCAGAGCGTGCCGTTGGTCACGCCGGGATTGGTGAAGACGCGCGACGCGTTGATCGAGCCGCTGAGCTGGATGCTCGGATACAGGTTCGCCTCGTTGACACCGATCTCTGCCGTTGCGGCCTGCAGGCGACGCTCGGCCGCGCGGATGTCGGGGCGGTTGCGGATGAGGTCGGCCGGAACGCCGGTGCGCGTCTTGTAACGCGGCATGGGCTGGGCCGAACCCTTCGTGAGGCTTCCGGTGATCGTGCCGGCCGGCACGCCGAGCAGCGTGGCGATATGGTTGGCCGACTGCAGGAAGCCGGTTTCGAGCGCGGGCAGATCCGCCAGCGTCTGGTTGACGAGACCTTCGGCCTGCAGCACGTCGAGGCTCGAAGCCGCGCCGGCTTCCTTGATCTCGTTCGTCAGCTTCAGGGTCTCGCGGCGCGATTCCAGGTTCTTGCGGTTGAGGGCAAGCGCTTCCTGATAATAACGTGCGTTCACGTAGCTCGACGCAAGATCGGAAAGGTAGGCGAGGCGCGCCACGTTGACGTCGTCATAAGCGGCATCGAGCGAGGCATTCGCCGCTTCCTTGGCACGGCGATACTGGCCGAAGAAATCGAGCAGCCACGAGGCGTCCGCCCCGGTGCTCAGCGTCTTCTTGGAGGCCGAGTTGTGACCGCCCTGTGCCGTCGCATTCGCTCCGACGCCAAGATCCGGCAGGCCGCCGGCGCCGGCGATGATGACGTTCGCCTGGGCAGCCTCGATGCGCTCGAGCGCGGTCATGACCGAAAGGTTTTCACCGAGGCCCTGATGCACGAGGTCGTTCAGCCGCTTGTCGCGGAAGGATTCCCACCACGGATTGAGCGTCACGTTCTCGGCGCTCGATGTCTTGCTCTCGGTGAATTTGGCCGGAAGCGCGGTGTCGGGCTTCTGGTAATCTGGGCCGACCACGCAGCCCGACAGGAGGAGCATGCTCAGAGGGAAAAGCGTCCGTGTGAAATTCATGTTCATACCCTGCCGGTCACTGCGGCTTAATTAACACAACAAAATCGCGATTCACTCTTTATTCATGTTTCACCGGAAGATCGAGCCTCCATCGCGAAAAAGAATGGTCCCACAGCGTTTTTTCCCCGCTTCGTTTCGGGTGTGTGTCCCATGGGCAACTGGAGCATTTGCCCAATGCGGTGATCTTCGCCCATAGGGTGAGGTGATGGCATTTCTGCGCCGCCGCAGGGTTGCGTCACGGCTTTTCCCCGGAATGTCCGTCTTGGCGACATATTTTCCTGGAATATGCTGCAAGCGCGAAAACTATTTTGCGATTCGAATTGTCACACAAATCCGGCAGTAATTTTTTCCAAAATTCTACGGATTTCCTTGACAAGGAAAGGAGAGCCGCTTATGTGTTGGAGCATCGCATGAGGACCGCATGCGTCTGTTTCGGTCCGTCTCTGACGCGTCCTTTTTTCAGCGTCAGCGCCAACCAGAGGGAGTGTGTCATGTACGATATCAACTGCATCGCCTCCGTGCGTGTGGCGTGCTCCTGTCGTGAAACGATCAAAGGGAAAGTGCATACGGCCCTCCGCCGAATGTGAACTGAAGTCCCCTCCGTCGAATAAGCGCAAATTGAATTGGCTGTGCCTTTAGGCGCGGCAGGAGTTGTTATGCAAAAGCAGGTTATCGAAATCGGTGGTGAGGCTGTCGGCGTCGTCGTTCCCGACGAGGATCGGCTGAAGTTCGTCGCCGTCAAATATTCCGTGTGGGACCTGGATTCCCAGCGTTTCTCCTCGGCAGACGAGGTGCGCGCCGCGATCCGCCGTCTCCTCAACGATCCGTCCGCCTCGACGCGGGCGATGTCGCCGGCCCATATCGCGGCCGCCTGAACCAAATTCCAGACGCTCCGGCGCAATCGCGCCGGCATCGGCCGGCCTCGCCATCAGCGGGGCCGGTCTTGTTTTGTGGACAGTGCATTCACCGGGCGCCGGCTGGCGCGGATGGCCAAATCCTGATTGGGTGCTCGCGAAAGGAGGTGCCCCATGACAAGCGGCATCCATCACATCACGGGCATTACCCGGAAGATCCAGGCGAACGTCGATTTCTATGCGGGCTTCCTCGGCCTCAGGCTCGTCAAGCGGACGGCCGGCTACGAGGACGCCGACCAGCTCCATCTCTTCTATGGCGACGCGGCGGCAAGCCCCGGCTCGCTGGTCACCTTCCTTGCCTGGGAAGACGGTTCCCCGGGGCGGGTCGGGCTCGGCCAGCCGTCGGAGATCGCCTTCGCCATCCGGCCGGAAGCCATCGGCTTCTGGCTGACGCGCGCCCTGACGCAGAACATCGCGATGACGGGACCGGCGCAGGAGTTCGGCGAGCCCGTGCTCCGGCTGAAGGACCCCGACGGCATCATCGTCAAGCTTGTCGGCGAGGCGGATGTGGAAGGCCCGGCGCCGCATGTCACGAAGGACATAGCGGCGGGCGATGCCATCCAGCGCATCCGCGGCGCGACGATCCTGTCGGAGAGGCCGGCAGAGACCGCCGCCTTCATCGGCGGGCATTTCGGCTTCCGCAGGGCGGCCGAGGCGGACGGCATCGTGCGGCTCGCCGGCGATGCGGGCGACGTGCTCGACATCCGCGATGCGAGCGGCTTCTGGACCTCGGCGCCCGGCACGGGCACGATCGACCATGTCGCATTGCGGGCGCCGGACCGGGCGGCCGTGGAAGCGGCGGCAGGCCGGCTTGCCGCCGAGGATGCGGGCGATACGAACATGCACGACCGCACCTATTTCTACTCGCTCTATGTCCGCGAGCCGGGCGGCTCGCTCGTCGAATATGCGACGGACGCGCCCGGCATGACGGTCGACGAGCCGCTGGAAACGCTCGGCGCCAGGCTGTTCGTTCCCCGGCATTTCCGCGCCGATCCGGACGATGTCCGTGCCCGGCTTCCGCAATTTTCCCTGCCCGGAGAAGAAAGAATGAGCGAACGGGACCTGCCCTTCATCCACCGGGTGCATCGCCCGGAAAATCCCGATGGCACCGCGGTCGTGCTGCTGCACGGCACCGGCGGCAACGAGACCAGCCTGTTGCCGTTCGGCGCGCGGCTTGCGCCTAATGCGGTGCTGCTCAGTCCGCGCGGCCGCAGCATGGACGAGGGCTATCCGCGCTTCTTCCGCCGCCTGACGGCCGTCACCTTCGACCAGAAGGAGCTCGCCAGCGAGGCGGAGGCCTTCGCGGCTTTCATGGAAGGGGCGAACGCTGCCTATGGGCTCGATCCGGAAAAGACGCTGTTCGTCGGCTATTCCAACGGCGCGAACATGATCGGCGCGGTGATGCTGCTGCATCCGGGCGTCATCCGCAACGCCGTGCTGCTGCGCGGCATGAACGTTCTGGAGACGGTGCCCGCCGCCGATCTTTCCGGCGCGAACGTGCTGATGGTGAGTGGCGAGGCGGATCCCTACGGCCGCTATGCCGGCGACCTTGAGGCGCATCTTGCGGCAGCCGGCGCGACGGTGGAGCACAAGCTGCTCGCCGCCGGCCACGATATCGGCATCGCCGATCTGGACCTGGCGAAAGCCTACAAGGAACGCGTCGTCGGCTGAGGCCTGCGGCGACACAATATAAAAAAGGGGCGCGCCGCAAGGCGCGCCCCTTTTTTTCGGTCAGTCCTTGAAGTTGGCGACGAAGGCGGCGAAGCCGGCGATGAAGTCGCGCAATTTCCTTTCGGTCGCCTCGTCGACGATCCGGCCGTCCTCGATGACGGTGGCGGCGCGCGAGACCATCAGCTTGGCGCCGAACCACGGCACGGTGCCGAGTGTGCGCATGGTGGGAAGCCAGGCTTCCTGCGAGAGCAGCGTGCCGAAATTGCCGGGCGAGGCGCCGGCGATGGCGAAGGGCTTGCCGCCGAACACGCGGGGAATATCGGCCGGCGGGCGGCTCATCCAGTCGATGGCGTTCTTGAAGACGCCGGGAATGCCGTTGTTGTATTCCGGCGTGAAGAGGATCACGCCATCGGCTTCGGCCACCTGGTCCTTGAGGCGGGCGACCGCCTGCGGGATGCCGTCGGAGGCCTCCACGTCCGCATCGTAGAGCGGAATGCCGCGGATGGTGCCCTCGACGATCTCGACGCCCTCCGGCGCCATGTCGAGGGCGGCGCGCAGCAGCGCCGTGTTGAAGGAGCCCTTGCGCAGGCTGCCCGAGATTGCCACCAGTCTGGTCATGTCTTTTCTCCGCTGTGAGGGTGCAAAAACCCCGGCGGGGGCTCAGCCACGCCGGGGTTTCGGTTGGGGTCAGGCGAGCGGCTTCAGCCGGGCCTCGATCTGCGCGCGGCGCGGCTCGAGGAAGGGCGGCAGCGACAGGCTCTCGCCGAGGGTTTCGAGCGGCTCGTCCACGGCGAAGCCGGGGCCGTCCGTCGCGATCTCGAACAGGATGCCGTTCGGCTCGCGGAAATAGAGCGAGCGGAAGTAGAAGCGCTCGACCTCGCCGCTGGAAGGAACGCGGAAGCCGCGCAGCCGCTCCGTCCAGGCATGGAGCGCCTCGATGTCCGGGGCGCGGAAGGCGACATGGTGCACGGCGCCCGCGCCCTGGTGGGCGACCGGCAGGTCCGGCTCGACGGCGACATGCAGTTCGGCCGCCGGCCCGCCGTCGCCCATCGAGAAGACATGAACCTCGCCCGCCCCATCCGGGTTCGGATAGGTCGAGGTCTCCGCCATGTTCATCACCTCGGTCAGCACGATTTCCGTGTTGCGGAGATCGGGCACGCTGAGCGTGATGGGGCCGAGGCCCTTGATCTGGTGTTCGGCCGGAACGGGGCTCTTCTCCCAGGGATTGGAAGGCGCGCCGGCATTGTCCACGGTCAGGCGGAAGCGCTGGCCTTCGCCATCCTCGAAATCGAGCGTGGCGCGGCCGCCGACATCGCGGATCTCGCCGGCCTTGACCTTCAGGTCGGCAAGGCGGGCCTTCCACCATTCGAGCGTGTCGAGACGTGCGACGCGAAGGCCCGTGCGCGAGACGCTGTGCGTGCCGCGGCGCTCATGGCCGACCGGCCAGTCGAAGAAGGTGAGGTCCGTGCCGGGCGAGGCGAGGCCGTCGGCGTAGAAGAGGTGGTAGGCGGTCGTGTCGTCCTGGTTCACCGTCTTCTTGACGAGGCGCAGGCCGAGCACCTGCGTATAGAAATGCAGGTTCTCCGCGGCGTTCGCGGTGATTGCCGTCAGGTGATGGATGCCTGTGAGCTTAAGGGTCATGATAACTCCTCCCCGGAACCGTCCGGGATGTTCGGGTGCGGCGTCGGTTTCGGCGCCTTGCATTGAGGCGAATATCGCCCTTTGCGCCGCCTGCCGGAAGGCCGGGCCGGGCGAACGCATTGTTCACTTTTTCCGAACGGTCCTCCCGAGGGCGCCGCAGCCGCGAAATGCGCTCCGATGCCCTGAAAAACCGGCCTTCGGGAAAAGCGCACCAGCCGGCATTCCGTTCCGAATATCGTTCATTCGAATTTTATCGTTTCATAAACCAGTACGCGCTTACGCTCCGGGTCTGCGAAATGACTTCGTCTCTGTTTCGCCGCGTCCGCCGGCATGTTTCCGCCATTTCCCGACGAATGCCGGTGCGTGCCTGCACGCCCGGATGCAAGGAGACGTTTCATGCTGCCAAAGACTGCGACTGCCCGGAACATGTTCGCCATCGTGGCGGCCGGCGTTGCCACCACCGTCGCGACCGCGGGCGTTCTGCTCTGGCTGTCCTACCGGGCGGTGGAGGAACGGTCGATCTCGGAAATGGTGAACGCGGCCGAGGCGAGCGCCGGCAAGGTCGAAACCTATTTCGCCAAGGTCAAGGCGCTGAGCTGGAACATGCGCTCCACCCTCTATGCGGTGAAGGCGACGGGTACGCCGAGCCGCGAGACGATGAACAGCATCTTCGACCGCCTGATGGCGGACAATCCCTATGCGCTCGGCGTCAGCACCGGCTGGGAGGCGAATGCCTTCGACGGCAAGGACGAGGAATACAGGAATAAGCCGGGCCACGACGCGACGGGCCGCTACATTCCCTATTTCGTGCGCAACGAGGGCAAGGTCGGCATGGAGGCGCTGGTCGACTACGACAAGCCCGGCCCCGGCGACTACTATCAGGTGCCCAAGGCGACCGGGAAGGACTTCCTGACCGAGCCCTACAGCTATGTCATCGGCGGCAAGAACGTGCTGATGACCTCCTTCATGGTGCCGCTCCTGTTCGACGGCGAATTCAAGGGCGAGACGGGCGTCGACATCGCGCTCGATTCGCTTGCCGCCGACATGGCGCGGCTGAAGCCGCTGGGCGAGGGCTATGTCGCGCTGCTCAGCCAGGGCGGCAGCATCATCAGTCATCCCGACCAGGCCGCGCTCGGCAAGACGCTCGGCGATTCCGGCCTCGATGCCGAGGTCTGGAAGGCGCTGCTCGCCAATCCCGAAAAGGCGATGGAAATCAAGGATGTCGGTGGTGTTTCGTCCATCGCCGTCGCCGTGCCGGTGCCGCTGGTGCCGGGCACCACGTGGTTCACCGTCGTCTCCGTGCCGAAGTCGGTGCTGTTCTCGCATCTTTCCGCGCTGGCGCTTACCTCGACGGCCGTCATCGCCATCGCCGCCGGGCTGATGGTGGCGATCGGCTGGCTGCTGGCGGCTCGCTTCCGCAAGCGGCTCGACAAGGTCATCGTCGCCACCAGCGAGATCGCCGCCGGCCGCACGGATGTCGATCTTTCCGAATCCGGCCGCCAGGACGAGATCGGTGAAATGGCCCGGTCGCTGGCCGTGCTGCGCGATGCGACGCTCGCCAAGATCCGCCTCGAAGGCGAGGCGGAGCAGAACCGCGCGCTTTCCGAGGACGAACGCCGCCAGCGCGCCGAGGAGGCCGCCGAGCGCGAGCGCCAGACCCGCATGGCCGTCGAGGCGCTTGCCGAAGGGTTGCAGAAGCTTGCCGACGGCGACATGACGCACCGGATCGAACAGGCCTTCGCCGGCTCGCTCGACCAGGTCCGCCACGACTTCAACATCTCCGTCGAGAAGCTGCAATCGGCCCTTCGCTCGGTCGGCAGCAATGCCAATGCCATCCAGGCCGGCTCGGCGGAAATCCGCACGGCTTCCGACGACCTTGCCAAGCGCACCGAGCAGCAGGCGGCTTCCGTCGAGGAGACGGCGGCGGCGCTGGAGGAGATCACCACCTCGCTCAAGGACGCGACGCGCCGGGCGGAAGATGCCGGCCATCTCGTCGAGCGTACCCGTGCCAGCGCGGAAAAGTCCGGCGACGTCGTGCGCCGGGCAGTGGGTGCGATGAGCGGCATCGAGGCTTCCTCGCGCGAAATCTCCAACATTATCGGGGTCATCGACGAGATCGCCTTCCAGACCAACCTTCTCGCCCTCAATGCCGGCGTGGAAGCGGCGCGGGCAGGGGAGGCCGGCAAGGGTTTTGCCGTCGTCGCGCAGGAAGTGCGCGAGCTCGCCCAGCGCTCGGCCAATGCCGCCAAGGAGATCAAGGCGCTCATCACCAAGTCGGGCGAGCAGGTGAATCTCGGTGTCGCGCTCGTCGGCGAGACCGGCTCGGCGCTCTCCGAGATCGTCGATCAGGTGCAGGAGATCGACCAGAACGTCGCGGCGATCGTGCGCTCGGCACGCGAGCAGTCGACGGGTCTCAACGAGATCAGTTCGGCGGTCAATTCCATCGACCAGGGCACGCAGAAGAATGCGGCCATGGTGGAGGAGCAGACGGCGGCAAGCCATGCGCTGGCGACCGAGGCCTCGGCCCTCAACACGCTGCTCGCGCAGTTCCGTCTCGGAATGGGCGCCACCGATGCACGGCCCGCCGTGGCTTCGTCCGCCGAGCATCGCCCGGTCGCATCCGGTGCGCGGGCTCTCGGCAGCAAGCTCGCCCGCGCCTTCGGTGGTGGCGGACAGCCGACCGCGGTGGGCGCTGCGGCGCAGGACTGGGAAGAATTCTGAGATAGCCGCCGGGAACGGAACCGGGGCTGGGGAGAGGGGCGGTCCGCCAAGGGCCGCCCTTCTTTTGCGCTCGGGATTTGTACTTTGCCCAGCTTTTGAACAGATCGGGTTGACGCGCCCGCCGCCCTGCCGCGATGGGTAATCGTCAAGCCATTGAATTTACATGTCTGTGTGTCGCCTTCCGCGATTGGCACGCTTCCTGCTTTCCTTCGGGAAGGTCCAGAGGGGACCGATAGAAGCGCTGGAAAACGGCGCTCCGAGAAAGCCGCCGTGCAGCCGCAGAGAAACACCAACGTTTCCGGGCTGCCCGGCGGCTTTCTCGTCTTGAGGGACGGGCGACGGCTACGTCCCTGAGGCGAATGACTTCTTCTATTTTTCACCGCAGCACGTTCCCCGATTGGCTTTTCGGAAAGACTTCGCCACACTCTGCCCCGGCACGCTCAACGCCCGATGGTGTGAAGGCTTGCCAGTCTGCTCTTCGCGATATAATGAGGACCCACATTAAATGGGGTGTCTGCAACGGTGGAGACGACGATGACCCGATCGGGCAGAATGATGCTGGCAGCGCTGCTGCTGTCCGCCACGGCCATGCCGGCGCTTGCCGATGGCGCGTCGCGTCCGGTGCGCACGGCACCGGTCCACTTCGAGGAACGCGAGCAGACCGTCACCATCACCGGCGAGGTGGTGGCGCGGGTGGAGACGGATCTCTCCTTCCGCGTCGGCGGGCGCATCACCGGGTGGTTCGTCGATGTGGGCGACGCGGTGAAGGAAGGCCAGGTCCTGGCGCGCCTCGATCCCGAGGAACAGAAGGCGGATGTGGAGGCCGGGGAGGCCGGCGTCCGCGCCGCCGAGGCCCAGCTCAAGCTCGCCCGCGCCAATTTCGACCGCCAGAAATCCCTCCTCAATGACGGCATCAGCACGCGGCGCGACTTCGACGACGCGGAGACCGCGCTGCGCACGGCCGAAAGCGCCCGCGAAGCTGCTATCGCCCAGAGCGACACGGCGAAGGAACTCCTTTCCTATACCGAGCTGCGCGCCCCGGCGGACGGCATCGTGACCGCCCGCCTCGCCGAGGCGGGGCAGGTGGCGCAGGCCGCGCAGACCATGTTCACCATCGCCGATACCGGCCCGCGCGACGCCGTCTTCAACGTCTACGAATCGCTCTTCTTCGAGCAGCCGTCCAAGGACGGCGTGATCGTCACGCTGCTCCGCGACGGCAAGGTCCGCACGACCGGCCATGTGCGCGAGGTCTCCCCGACCATCGACACGCAGACCGGCACCGTGCGCGTCAAGATCGCCATGGACCAGACGCCGCCGGAAATGACGCTCGGCGCGTCCGTCGTCGGCGTCGGCTCGCTCGCGCCCCGCCGCGTCGCGGTCGTGCCGTGGCAGGCGCTTTCCGTCGTCGGCAGCAGGCCGGCGCTCTGGATCGTCGACAAGGCGAACAACACCGTCAGCCTTCGCCCGGTCGAGGTGCTTTCCTTCGAGACCGGCTCGGCGCTCGTTTCGGGCGGCATCGAGGAAGGCGAGACCTATGTCGCCGACGGCACGAAGCTCCTGCGGCCCGGCCAGACCGTCACTGCCCTCGAAGGAGGCGCCCAATGAGGATGTCCGTTCCGCTGGCCATCGCTGTTATCGCCACGCTGGCGCTTGCCGGCTGCAAGAAGGAAGAGGAGGCGGCCGCGCCGCCCCGGCCGGTGCTGTCGCTGGTCGTCGCGCCCTCCGCGCTGCCCGGCACGCGTTTTGCCGGCACGGTGCAGGCGAAGGTCCAGGCCGCGCTCGGCTCGCGCGTCGCCGGCCGCCTCGTCTCGCGCAGCGTCCATGTCGGCGATCTCGTGCAGAAGGGCGACGTGCTCGCCGTGCTCGACGCCACGGCCTATGAGCTCGCCGTCCGCTCGGCGCGCGCCGAGCTTTCCAGCGCGGAGGCGACGCTTGCGAGCGCCGTCGCCAACCAGGAGCGGCAGAAGACGCTGCTCCAGTCGAATGCCGCCGCCAAGGCGGCCGTCGAGAGCGCCGAGCAGTCCCGCGAGGCGGCCGATGCCGGCGTGACGCGGGCGCGCACGGCGCTGGTGAAGGCGGAAGAGCAGCTTTCCTATACCCGCATCCTAGCCGAATTCGACGGTGTCGTGGTCGCGACGGGCGCGGAAGTCGGCCAGACGGTCTCGCCGGGCGAAGCCATCGTCACCGTCGCGCGGCCGGACGAGCGCGATGCGGTCGTCGACATTCCGGAAACTTCCGGCGGCGTTGCCGTCGGCAGCCGTTTCGAGGTGTCGCTGCAGATCAATCCCGCCGTCACCGTCAAGGGCGTGGTGCGCGAGGTCGCTCCCTCCGCCGATGCCGCGACCCGCACGCGGCGCGTCAAGATCGCGCTGGAGAACCCGCCGGACACGGTGCGGCTCGGCACGACGATCACCGCCGAACTCGAAGGGCCGGATCTCACCGCCCTCATGGTGCCGGAAAGCGCGGTGCTCACCAAGGACGGCAAGCCGCATGTCTGGCTGGTCGATGCGGCAAAGGGCGAGGTGCATCTCGTGCCCGTCGAGACGGGCATGATTGCCGGGCGCTCCCTTGCCGTGACGAGCGGCATCAAGGAGGGCGACCGTGTCGTCACCGCCGGCGTGCACAGCCTTGAAGAAGGCCAGAAAGTGAAGATCGAGGACGAGGCAAGCCTATGAAGAAGTTCAACCTTTCGGACTGGGCGCTCGAACATGCTTCGCTCGTCTGGTACTTCATGATCGTCTTCGCGCTGCTCGGTTTCTTCACCTACCAGAATCTCGGCCGCGAGGAGGATCCGTCCTTCGTCATCAAGACGATGACGATCAGCGCGGCCTGGCCCGGCGCCTCCGTCGAAGAGACGACGCGGCAGGTGACCGAGCGCATCGAGCGCAAGCTGGAAGAGCTGGAATCGCTCGATTTCAGCCGCAGCATCACGACGCCCGGCCAGACGCTCGTCTTCGTCAACCTGAAGCCGACGACCCGCGCGCGCGACGTCGCGCCGACCTGGCTGACCGTCCGCAACATGATCAACGACATTCGCGGTGAGTTTCCCTCTGGCGTCGTCGGCCCCGCCTTCAACGACCGGTTCGGTGACGTCTTCGGCAATATCTATGCCTTCACCGCCGACGGCCTGACCTCCCGCCAGCTTCGCGACTATGTGGAGGACGCCCGCCGCCGCGTGCTCACCGTGCCGAATATCGGCAAGGTCGACCTCATCGGCGCGCAGGACGAGGTCATCTATCTCGAATTCTCGACGCGCCAGCTTGCCGCGCTCGGCATCTCCACCCAGCAGGTGGTCGCCACGCTGCAGGCGCAGAACGCGATTTCGCCCTCCGGCGTGGTGCAGGGTGACGGCGAGCGCGTCGCCGTGCGCGTCGGCGGGCAGTTCACCTCGCAGGAAAGCCTTCGCGAGGTGAACCTTCGCGTCAACAACCGCTTCTTCCGCCTCAGCGACATCGCCACCATCACCCGCGGCTACCAGGACCCGCCGTCGTCGCTCTTCCGCTTCAATGGCGAGCCGGCCATCGGCCTTGCCATCGGCATGAAGCAGGGCTCGAACCTCCTGGAATTCGGCGCGGCCGTCGAGAAGGAGATCGAGCAGCTTTCGCACGAGCTGCCGGTGGGCGTCGACGTGCATCTCGTTTCCGACCAGCCGAAGGTGGTGGAGGAGGCCGTTTCCGGCTTTACCCGCGCGCTCTTCGAGGCGGTCGCCATCGTTCTCGTCGTCAGCTTCGTCAGCCTCGGCCTTCGCGCCGGGCTCGTCGTGGCACTCTCCATCCCGCTGACGCTCGGCATCACCTTCGTCTTCATGTATTATGACGGCATATCCCTGCAGCGTGTGTCGCTCGGGGCGCTCATCATCGCGCTCGGCCTTCTCGTCGACGACGCCATGATCGCGGTGGAGATGATGGTGGCGCGGCTGGAGGCGGGGGATTCGCTGCGCAAGGCGGCGACCTATGTCTACACCTCCACCGCCTTCCCGATGCTGACCGGCACGCTGGTGACGGTCGCGGGCTTCATCCCGATCGGCCTCAACAACAGCGCGGCTGGCGAATTCACCTTCAGCCTCTTCGTCGTCATCGCGATCTCGCTCGTCGTCTCCTGGGTGGTCGCGGTGATCTTCACGCCGCTGCTCGGCGTCACCATCCTGCCGAAGAGCATGAAGAAGCATCACGACGAGAAGGGCTGGTTCGCCCGCACCTTCGCGCGCATCCTCGACACCTGCATGCGCTGGAAGTGGACGACCATCGTCGCGACGGTGCTCATCTTCTTCGTCTCGGTCTTCGGCATGCGCTTCGTGCAGGAGCAGTTCTTCCCGTCCTCGGACCGGCCGGAACTGGTGATCGACTGGGGCCTGCCGCAGAACGCCTCGATCGCCGACACCAATGCGCAGATCGCGAAACTCGAGGAGGAAAAGCTCAAGGGCAATCCGGATATCGAGCGCTGGTCCTCCTATGTCGGCGAGGGCGCGGTGCGCTTCCTGCTCTCCTTCGACGTGCAGCCGCCGTCGCCGGCCTTCGGCCAGACGGTCATCGTCAGCAAGGACCTGAAGGCGCGCGACCGTCTCAAGGCGGACCTGCAGGATTACCTGCGCAAGACCTTCGTCGGCACGGATGCGCTTGTGAAGCTCCTCGACATCGGCCCGCCGGTCGGCCGGCCGATCCAGTACCGCGTCAGCGGGCCGGACATCCAGGAAGTGCGCAAGCAGGCGCTCGCCTTCGGCGAACTCATCGGCAAGAACGACCATCTCGGCGACATCGTCTACGACTGGAACGAGCCGGCCCGCGTCGTGAAGGTCGATGTGCTGCAGGACAAGGCCCGCCAGCTCGGCGTGACCTCGCAGGACATCTCCTCGGCGCTGAACGGCGTCGTCGGCGGCACGACCGTCACCCAGATCCGCGACGACGTCTACCTGATCGACGTCATCGGCCGGGCGCGGGCGGACGAGCGCCAGTCCATCGAGACGCTGCGCCAGCTCCAGCTCCCGACGGCGAACGGGACGTCCGTGCCGCTCGCGGCCGTCGCGAACTTCCGCTACGAGATGGAGCAGCCGGTCGTCTGGCGCCGCTCGCGCCAGCCCACCATCACCGTCAAGGCGAGCGTCACCGGCGGCGTGCAGCCGGCCACCATCGTCTCGCAGATGGACAAGGACGTCGCGAGCTTCCGGCAGGCCATGCCCTCCGGCTACGAGGTCGCCGTCGGCGGCACAGTGGAGGAAAGCGCCAACAGCCAGGCGCCCATCGTCGCCGTCGTGCCGCTGATGCTCTTCGCCATGGCGACGATCCTGATGCTCCAGCTCCAGAGCTTTTCGCGGCTCTTCCTCGTCTTCGCGGTGGCGCCGCTGGCGCTCATCGGGGTGGTCATCGCGCTGCTAGGCAGCGGGGCGCCGCTCGGCTTCGTGGCGATCCTCGGGGTGCTGGCGCTCATCGGCATCCTGATCCGCAACTCGGTCATCCTCGTCGTGCAGATCGAGGACCTGAGGCGCGAGGGCATGCATGCCTGGGATGCCGTGCGCGAGGCGACGGAGCATCGCATGCGGCCGATCATGCTGACGGCGGCGGCGGCCAGCCTTGCGCTCATCCCCATTTCGCGCGAAGTGTTCTGGGGGCCGATGGCCTATGCCATGATGGGCGGCATCATCGTCGGCACGGTGCTGACGCTGCTCTTCCTGCCGGCGCTCTACATCGCCTGGTTCCGCATCAAGCCGGAGGACCGGGACGGGGAGGTGCCTGCGCCCGAGCCCGAACCCGTCGAGCCGCTTCCGGCAGTGTGAGATGTGCGGTGTGATTTGCGCAGCGTAGCTTTCAGGGCGTGACGTGCGGCTTGCGTCGCGACGTTCAAGCTGTCACCCGCGCCCTCTCCTCGGTCGTGCTCGGGCTTGATCCGAGCATCCACACGCAGCGGATGGAGCATGAATCCTCGGGTCAAGCCCGAGGATGACGTCGGGATTGGGAATCGGTCAATTTCCCCGGCCGGCGCTCCACCCCGTCCGTGCGGCGATGAAGTTCGGATTGGCGAAATCCGCGTCGTGGGGCTGGTTGCGCTTGCCGTAGGTGAGCGGCGTGCCGTCGAGCATGCGTGTTTCGCCGCCGGCGGCGCGCAGCACGGCGTCGCCGGCGGCCGTATCCCATTCCATCGTCCGGCTGAAGCGGGGATAGACGTCGGCGAGGCCCTCGGCGACGAGGCAGAATTTCAGCGACGACCCGATGGCGGTGCAGGCGTCGATGCCGTGGTCGTCGAGGAAGCGCGCCGTCTCGGGCGTGTCGTGCGAGCGGCTGGCGACGGCCGTCAGCGCGCCGCCGCGGCCGCGGCAGCCGATGGGCCGGCGTTCGACGATCGCGCCGCCGTCGACCGTGAAGCGCTCGGCGCGCCCGTCGACGGCGGTGAAGCCGTTCGACAGCGCCGGCGCGTAGACGATGCCGGCGATGGGCGCGCCGTTTTCGACGAGGGCGATGTTGACGGTGAATTCGCTGCGTCCGGCGACGAATTCCTTCGTGCCGTCGAGCGGATCGACGAGGAAGAAGAGACCGCCGGAAATATCAGGCACCAGCCCGGCTGCGACCGCTTCTTCCGCCACGACGGGGATGGCGGGAAAGTGTTGCCGCAGGGCGGCGAGGATCAGCCGCTCGGCCTCCTCGTCGGCTTCCGTCACCGGGGAGCTGTCGGGCTTGTAATGCACGTCCGCTCCGCTGCCGCGGATCGTCATGATGGCGCGGCCCGCGGCGAGCGCCGCGTCTTCCATCACCTGTCTCAACTCTTCGAGGTCGCTCTGCATGGCTCATGGCTTAGCTCCCGCATGGGGCGAAAGCAATGTGGCGCATCGCTGCAACCATGTGGAAAGAACCGTGCGACAGGGGCTGCGACGCTCTCCCGTCTTGCCGTTTGTGCTGCATATGCGAATGTGTGTCGACTGATCCGGGATTTCGCATGCGCTACTCCGCCTTTTCCATCCTGAAACAAGCCTTTGCCGGAAACCTCGGCTGGAAGCCCGCCTGGCGGGAGCCGCAGCCGAAGCCGCATTACGACGTGATCATCGTCGGGGGTGGCGGGCACGGGCTCGCGACGGCCTATTACCTTGCGAAGGAATTCGGCATCCGCAATGTCGCGGTGGTGGAGAAGGGCTATCTCGGCTCCGGCAATGTCGGCCGCAACACGACCATCGTGCGCTCGAACTACATGCTGCCCGGCAACGAGCCGTTCTACGAATTCTCCCTGAAGCTCTGGGAAGGGCTGGAGCGGGAACTCAACTACAATGTGATGTTCTCGCAGCGCGGCGTCATCAACCTCTATCACAATGACGGGCAGCGCGACCGGTATGTCCGGCGCGGCAATGCCATGATGATGGAGGGCGTCGCGGCCGAGCTTCTCGACCGCGAGACGCTGAAGAAAATGATGCCTTTCCTGAACTTCGACCATGCCCGCTTCCCCATCATGGGCGGTCTTTTGCAGCGGCGCGCGGGCACGGCGCGGCACGATGCCGTCGCCTGGGGCTTTGCGCGCGGCGCGGACCGGCTCGGCGTCGACCTCATCCAGAACTGCGAGGTCACGGGCATCCGCCGCGAGAATGGTATTGTCACCGGCGTCGAGACGACGAAGGGTTTTATCGGCTGCAACAAGCTGGCGCTCGCCGCCGCCGGCAATTCCTCCCGCGTCGGCGAGATGGCCGGGCTGAAGCTGCCGATCGAGACCCATGTCCTGCAGGCCTTCGTCACCGAGGGGCTGAAGCCCTGCCTCGACCATGTCGTCACCTATGGCGCGGGCCATTTCTACATTTCCCAGTCCGACAAGGGTGGGCTGGTCTTCGGCGCGGAGCTGGATGGCTATTCCTCCTATGCCCAGCGCGGCAACCTTGCGACCGTGGAGCATGTGATGGAGGAGGGGGTGGCGATGATCCCCGGTCTTTCCCGCGTGCGCGTGCTGCGCGCCTGGGGCGGCGTCATGGACATGTCTATGGACGGCTCGCCGATCATCGACCGCACGCCCGTCGAGAACCTCTATCTCAACTGCGGCTGGTGCTATGGCGGCTTCAAGGCGACGCCGGCGTCCGGCTTCTGCTTCGCGCATCTGATCGCGAAGGAGGAGAGCCATCACGTCGCGCGGGCGCTGCGTCTCGACCGCTTCCAGCGCGGGTTCCCCATCGACGAGCTGGGCGCCGGCACCCAGCCGAACCTGCATTGAGGCCAGCATGGCGAGCCTGATTTCCTGTCCGCATTGCGGCACGCGCCCCAAGGAAGAATTCTACATTCGCGGCGATGCGACGCCCGTCCGTCCCGCGCCACTCGCCGATGACGAGGCCTGGCACGACTATGTGCATGTGCGCGCCAATCCGCGTGGGCGCATCCACGAGCACTGGCATCATGCGGCCGGCTGCCGGCGCTGGCTGGTGGTGGAGCGGGACAATTTCACCCATGAAGTCTTTGCGGTAACCGATGCGGCAGCGCAGAAGGAGGGCGCGGCATGACCGGCTATCGCCTTACCTCCGGCGGCCTCATCGACCGCAGCCATGCGGTGCGCTTCTCCTTCGACGGCGCAAGCCTTGCCGGCCATGCCGGCGACACGCTCGCCTCGGCCTTGCTGGCCAATGACAGGCTGCTCGTCGGCCGCAGCTTCAAGTATCACCGCCCGCGCGGCATCGTGACGGCCGGCCCCTCCGAGCCGAATGCGCTCGTCACCGTCGGCAGCGGCGCGCGGCGCGACCCGAACACCAGGGCGACCGTCGCCGAGCTTCATGACGGCCTCGTCGCCAACAGCCAGAACCGCTGGCCGAGCCTTGCCCGCGATATCGGCGCGGTGAACGACCTGATGTCGCGCTTCCTGTCGGCAGGGTTCTACTACAAGACCTTCATGTGGCCGGCGGCCTTCTGGGAGAAGGTCTACGAGCCGCTGATCCGCCGGGCGGCGGGCCTCGGCCGCACCAAGCTGCCGCGTGACCCGGACGCCTACGAGAAGAGCTGGGCGCATTGCGACCTGCTTGTGGTCGGCTCGGGGCCTGCGGGCCTTGCGGCCGCGCTGGTCGCGGCGCGCGCGGGGCTGCGGGTTATCCTCGCCGAGCAGGATTTCGTGTTCGGCGGCGCCTTGCTCGGCGAGACGACGCGGCTTAATGGCGAGGCGCCCTTCCTCTTCGCCCGTCATGCGGTCGACGAACTGCATAACAGCCCGAACGTCACGCTCCTGCCGCGCACCACCGTCTTCGGCTGGTACGACGACAATGTCTTCGGCGCCCTCGAGCGCGTGCAGAAGCATGGGGCTGCAATCGACGCCGCAAGGCCCGTCGAGTGCCTGTGGCGCATCGTGACGAAGCACGCGATCCTCGCCACCGGCGCGGAAGAGCGGCCGCTGGTCTTCGGCGGCAACGACCGGCCGGGCGTCCTGATGGCGGACGCCGCGCGCATCTATGCCAACCGCTTCGGCGTCGCCGTCGGCAAATCCGTCGCGGTCTTCACCAACGGCTCGTCCGGCTACCGCACGGCCGCAGACCTCTCGGCGCAGGGCATCGAGGTCGCCGCGCTCATCGATACGCGCACCGACGCTCCGGATGCGGCGCCGGAAGGCGTGCGGCTCATTCGCGGCGCTTCCGTCGTCGATACGAAAGGCCGGCAGCGGGTGCGTGCCGTCGTCAGCGACCGCGGCGGCTTCGAGGAGCTGATCGCCTGCGATGCCGTGGCCATGTCCGGTGGCTGGAGCCCGGTGATCCACCTTGCCTGCCAGCGCGGCGGCAAGCCCGTCTGGTCGGAGGCGCTGCAGGCGTTCCTGGCGCCGGATGCCGGCCCGGGGCTGATCACGGCCGGTGCCGCGGCGGGGCACTACCGCCTTTCGGAATGCTTCGAGGACGGCGCGCGCAAGGCAGCGGCCATTGCCGAGGCGCTCGGACGGCCCGCTGCCGCATTCGCGCCGCCTGTCGTCGGCGAGGAGGCGGATCCGTCCTTCAAGGCGCTCTGGCATGTGCCCGGCGCGAAATCCAAGGCCTTCGTCGATTTCCAGAACGACGTCCATACCGGGGATCTCGGCCTTGCCGTGCGCGAGGGCTTCGGCCATGTCGAGCATGCCAAGCGCTATACGACGAGCGGCATGGCGACCGACCAGGGCAAGCTCGGCAACATCAACGCCGTCGGTATCCTGGCGGGTATGCGCGGCGTCAGCCCGGCGGAGGTCGGCACCACGACCTTCCGGCCCTTCTACACGCCGGTTTCCTTCGGCGCGCTTGCGGGAACGTCGGCGGGCGAGCATGCCATGCCGGTCCGCCGCTCGCCGCTGCATGGCTGGGCGGCGCGCAACGGCGCGGTCTTTATCGATGTGGGGCTCTGGTATCGCCCGGCCTGGTTCCCGAGAGCGGGGGAGACGGCCTGGCGCGAGAGCGTCGACCGCGAGGTGCGCACCGTGCGCGAGAGCGCCGGCCTCTGCGATGTCTCGACGCTCGGCAAGATCGAGGTCTTCGGGCCCGATGCCGCCGAATTCCTCAATCGGCTCTACTGCAACCCCATGCTCCGGCTGCCCGTCGGCAAGGCCCGCTATGGCCTCATGCTGCGCGAGGACGGCATGGTCTTCGACGACGGCACGGTGAGCCGGCTGGGCGAGGAGCATTTCCTGATCACCACCACGACGGCCATGGCCGGCGGCGTGCTGACGCATATGGAATTCGCCGCGCAGGCTCTGTGGCCGGAGCTTCGTGTGCGCTTCCTGTCCGTTTCCGACCAGTGGGCGCAGATGTCGATAGCCGGGCCCAAGGCGCGGACGATCCTCCAGGCGCTGGTCGAGGATGACATTTCCAGCGCGGCCTTCCCGTTCCTTGCCGCCCGCGAGGTGCGCCTCAAGGGAAATCTCAGGGCGCGGCTCTTCCGTATCTCCTTCTCGGGGGAACTGGCCTACGAGCTGGCGGTGCCGGCCGGCTACGGCGAGGCGGTGGCGGATGCGCTCATGCGGGCGGGCGCGCCGCACGGCATCTGCGCCTATGGCGTCGAGACGCTCAACGTGCTGCGCATCGAGAAGGGCCATGTCACCCATGCCGAGCTCGACGGCCGCGTCACGCCCGACGATGCAGGCCTCGGCCGGATGCTGGCGGGCGGCAAGCCGGACTTCATCGGCAAGCGGCTCTCCACCCGCTTCGGCCTGACGGCGGCTGATCGCGCGCAACTCGTCGGACTGCGCGCGCTGGAGGCCGACAAGGATATCCGCGCCGGGGCGCATCTCCTGAAGGATGGTGCCAAGCCCTCGACGCTCAACGACCAGGGCTGGGTCAGCTCCGCCTGCTTCTCGCCGACGGTGGGCGGGCCCATCGCGCTCGCCTTCCTGAAATCGGGGCGCGAGCGCTACGGCGAGAAGATCGTGGTGTGGGACCAGTTGCGCGGTGCCGAGACCATGGCGGAAGTTTGCGATCCGGTCTTCGTCGATCCGGGCAATGCGAAGCTGATGGCGTGAGGTAGGGGCGATGGCTTACGATTATCAGGCGGTTCATCCGCTCGACGGCACGATCGGCGCGATCTCCGCGCGGCGCGCCAACCATCTCGCCGTCCACCGGGCGCTCGCGATTGCCGTGGTGCTGGCGGCGCCCGGCCGCAAGGCGGAGGCGGCCGGCATCCTCGTCGCCGACGGCGCGTTCGAAGCACGCTTTGCCGGCCCCGGCGAATGGTTGGTCCTGTCGGAGGCGCATGCGCCGGAAACGCTGGCCGCCGAGCTTGCCGTCCGGCTCGGCGATCATGCCCATGTCGTCGACCAGAGCCACGGCCGGATGGCCGTGACGCTTTCGGGTCCCGATGCCGCGCGCATCCTGGCAAACGGTATTGGCATCGATCTGCATATCGACGCGTTTCCTGTCGGGCGCGCGGCGAACGTCCTGTGCAACCACCTCTCCGTCAATCTCGCCCGCACCGGAGAGACGCGTTTCGATCTCGTGGCGATGCGCAGCTTCGCCGGGGCGCTGGTGGACGATCTCAAGATCATGGCACGCAGCCACGATCTGTCGGTGGATTTCGCGACGCGATGAGTTGCCTGTTCCACATTGGAACGGGCGTCTCGTGATTCTGCGCATCCTTGAGGGCAAAATGCCGATTTCGCTGCCGAATTTTTGGTTTTCGTGGCGTTAAACGCGCCATTTAACGCTTCCGGCCAAAGAAATTGTCGATCCGGGCATTTTGGGCTTCCCTTTTGTCTCGAAAGCGGTATGGAATCCCCTTGTCGAACAAGCTCTAAAATGAGCGGTAAGAAAAAGAGATGCGGCCCTTCAGGAACCGCATCCGGGGGATTATATATATGGAATACTTCGTGCAGCAGCTCGTCAACGGGCTGACTCTTGGCTCGATCTACGGGCTTATAGCCATTGGCTATACCATGGTTTACGGCATCATCGGCATGATCAACTTCGCCCATGGCGATATCTTCATGCTCGGCGGATTTGCCGCTCTCATCACCTTCCTGATCCTGACCAGCGTGTTCGCCGGCCTTCCGGTCGTCATCCTGCTGCTGGTGATGATCGCCGCGGCGATGCTGACGGCGTCGCTGTGGAACTGGACGATCGAGAAGGTGGCCTACCGGCCGCTGCGCGGCTCGTTCCGCCTTGCGCCGCTGATCACGGCGATCGGCATGTCGATCGCGCTGTCGAACTTCATCCAGGTCACGCAGGGTCCGCGCAACAAGCCGATCCCGCCGCTGGTTTCCTCGGTCTACAACGTCTTCGGCATCGCGATCTCGCTCAAGCAGATCATCATCATGGTGCTGACGATCGTGCTGCTGACGACCTTCTGGTACATCGTCAACAAGACCTCGCTCGGCCGCGCCCAGCGCGCCACGGAGCAGGACCGCAAGATGGCGGCGCTGCTCGGCATCGACGTCGACCGGACGATCTCCGTAACCTTCATCATGGGCGCGTCGCTGGCCGCCGTCGCCGGCACCATGTACCTGATGTATTATGGCGTGACCGTCTTCACCGACGGCTTCATCCCGGGCGTCAAGGCCTTCACGGCTGCTGTTCTGGGTGGCATCGGCTCGTTGCCGGGCGCCGTGCTTGGCGGCATGCTGATCGGCCTCATCGAGAGCCTGTGGTCCGCATACTTCACCATCGACTACAAGGACGTCGCGACGTTCTCCATCCTCGCCATCGTCCTGATCTTCAAGCCGTCCGGCATTCTCGGACGACCGGAAGTCGAGAAGGTTTGATCCATGTCCAACATTTCGAATACCAATGAGAGCGCCGGCGGGAACCTGACGGCGCGGGCTCTGCGCGAGGGCTTTTTCGCCGGCCTCGTCTCGCTCGGCCTCTTCGTCCTCTTCGTCGGCCTCGAGACCACCCAGAACATCCGCAACGAGCTGGTTCTCAACCAGCGCTGGGGACTGCTGGCGATCTTCGTGATCGTCGCCGCCGTCGGCCGCTTCCTCACCGTCGCCTATCTGCGTCCCTGGATGGCCGCCCGCAAGGCCGCCGCCGCGGCAAAGCCGGCCGTGGAGGCCGAAGAGAGCTTCTTCAAGCGCAACTTCAGCAAGATCGCCATTGCGTTCCTGCTGATCTATCCTTTCCTCGCCATATCGATCTTCGGCGTGCAGGGCTCGCTGAAATGGGTCGATAACTTCGGCATCCAGATCCTGATCTACGTGATGCTCGCCTGGGGCCTCAACATCGTCGTCGGCCTCGCCGGCCTGCTCGACCTCGGCTACGTCGCCTTCTATGCGGTCGGCGCCTATTCCTATGCGCTGCTGTCGCAGTATTTCGGCCTGTCCTTCTGGGTCCTGCTGCCGCTGGCCGGCATCCTTGCGGCCTTCTGGGGCATAATCCTCGGCTTCCCGGTGCTGCGCCTGAAGGGCGATTACCTCGCCATCGTGACGCTCGCCTTCGGCGAGATCATCCGCCTCGTCCTCATCAACTGGACGGAAGTCACCAAGGGCACCTTCGGCGTCTCGGGCATTCCCAAGGCCTCGGTCTTCGGCATCTGGTCCTTCGACGTTTCCGCGCCGAACAACTTCACCAAGGCCTTCGGTCTGCCGATGTCCTCGGCCTATTACAAGATCTTCCTGTTCTATCTCATCCTGGCGCTGGCGCTGCTCACCGCCTATGTGACGATCCGCCTGCGCCGCATGCCGATCGGCAGGGCCTGGGAAGCGCTGCGCGAGGACGAGATCGCCTGCCGCTCGCTCGGCATCAACACGGTGACGACCAAGCTGACGGCCTTTGCCACGGGCGCCATGTTCGGCGGTATCGCCGGCTCGTTCTTCGCCGTGCGCCAGGGCTTCGTCTCGCCGGAAAGCTTCGTCTTCCTCGAATCGGCGATCATCCTCGCCATCGTGGTTCTCGGCGGCATGGGCTCGCTGGTCGGCATCGCCGTCGCCGCGGCGCTGATGGTCGGGGGCACGGAACTCCTGCGCGAGATGCAGTTCCTCAAGCAGGTCTTCGGGCCCGACTTTACCCCGGAACTCTACCGCATGCTGATCTTCGGCCTCGCCATGGTCACCGTCATGGTCTGGAAGCCGCGCGGCTTCGTCGGAAGCCGTGAGCCGACCGCCTTCCTCAAGGAGCGCAAGGCCGTCTCCGGCAGCTTCACCAAGGAAGGGCACGGCTGATGGCGCCCGGAACGGATACAGCGACCCATACGATGACGAAAGATCCCATTCTCAAGGTCGAGCATCTGTCGATGCGCTTCGGCGGCCTGATGGCCATCAACGACTTCTCCTTCGAGGCCGAGCGCGGCGAGATCACCGCGCTGATCGGTCCCAACGGCGCGGGCAAGACCACGGTGTTCAACTGCGTCACCGGCTTCTACAAGCCGACCATGGGCATGATCACCATGCGCCAGAAGGGGGGCAGGGAATTTCTCCTCGAGCGCATGGCGGATTTCGAGATCACGCGTGATGCCAAGGTGGCGCGCACCTTCCAGAACATCCGGCTCTTCTCGGGCCTGACCGTGCTGGAGAACCTGCTCGTCGCCCAGCACAACAAGCTGATGAAGGCCTCGGGCTACACGATCCTCGGCCTCCTCGGCCTGCCGGCCTATAAGAAGGCTTCGGCGGAATCGATCGATGTCGCCAAGCACTGGCTGGAGAAGGCGGACCTCATCGAGCGCGCCGACGACCCGGCGGGGGACCTGCCCTATGGCGCGCAGCGGCGCCTGGAAATCGCCCGCGCCATGTGCACGGGGCCGGAGTTCCTGTGCCTCGACGAGCCGGCGGCCGGCCTCAACCCGCGCGAATCCCTCGCGCTCAACGAACTGCTGCGCTCCATCCGCAAGGACAGCGGCACGTCGATCCTGCTCATCGAGCACGACATGTCGGTCGTCATGGAGATCTCCGACCATGTGGTCGTGCTCGAATACGGGCAGAAGATCTCCGACGGCACGCCGGAGCATGTGAAGAACGATCCGAAGGTTATCGCGGCCTATCTCGGTGTCGAAGATGATGAGGTCGAAGAGGTGATCGAGGAAATCGAAGAGATCGAAAGCACTGAGGGAGGATCGCAGGAATGAGCGATACGCTTCTCAGCGTGAAGGGCGTGGAGACCTATTACGGCAATATCCGCGCACTGGCCGGTGTCGACGTCGAGGTCAACAAGGGCGAGATCGTCTCGCTGATCGGCGCCAACGGCGCCGGCAAGTCGACCCTGATGATGACGATCTGCGGCAGCCCGCAGGCCCGCGCCGGTACGGTCACCTTCGACGGCGAGGACATCACGCGCCTGCCGACGCACCTGATCGCCCGCCGCCGCATCGCCCAGTCGCCGGAAGGCCGCCGCATCTTCCCGCGCATGACGGTGTTCGAGAACCTCCAGATGGGGGCGAGCCTCGACAACCTGAAATATTTCAACGAGGACGTGGAGAAGATCTTCACGCTCTTCCCGCGCCTCAAGGAACGCCAGGCCCAGCGCGGCGGCACGCTTTCGGGCGGCGAGCAGCAGATGCTGTCCATCGGCCGCGCGCTGATGGCCCGTCCGAAGCTGCTGCTTCTCGACGAACCCTCGCTCGGCCTCGCGCCGCTGATCGTCAAGGGCATCTTCGACGCCATCAAGGTGCTGAACCAGGAACAGGGCCTGACCGTGTTCCTCGTCGAGCAGAACGCTTTCGCCGCCCTCAAGCTCTCCGACCGGGCCTATGTGATGGTCAACGGCCAGGTGACGATGAGCGGTTCGGGCAAGGAACTGCTGGCCAATCCGGAAGTGCGCGCCGCCTATCTCGAAGGCGGTAGGCACTAGACGGGTCCGGCAGGGGAGACAGGACAATGCAGGGAATTCTCTACGAAGAACCGTCGATCTGGCAGTTCCTCTTCATCACCGTCATCATGGGCGGCTGGACCGCCTGGCGCACCGGCAAGAGCGTTGCGGAGAACTGGCAGAGCTACGGCACGCTCGTCATCTACGTGCTGCTGCTCGGCGCCGGCATCCGCTTCATCCACCACGCGCTCTTCCACGGCACCATGCTCACGCCGCAATACTATGCCGTGGACACCGTCGTGCTTTTGCTGTTTGCTACGCTCGGCTACCGCTACTACCGTACGCGGCAGATGACCAACAACTACTACTGGCTCTATGAAAAGGCCTCGCCCTTCTCCTGGAAAGCCAAATAATCAGAGGGAACCCCGCAGCCGGCTTCGGCGGCGGAATAAATACCGGCGCAATGAATGCGGGTGTTGCGCCCGGTCGAAATCAACCCGCTTCAAATTGGGAGTAATAATATGAAGAAGTCTCTCATGTCGGCTGTTGCTTTGGCTGCAATGGTCGCTTTCAGCGGCAGCGCCTGGGCCGATGTGCTTTTGGGTATCGGTGCTCCGATCACGGGCCCCAACGCCGCTTTCGGCGCGCAGATCCAGAAGGGCGCCGAGCAGGCGGTCGCAGACCTCAACGCAGCCGGCGGCATCAACGGCGAACAGATCAAGGTCTCGATCGGCGACGACGTGTCGGACGCCAAGCAGGGCGTTTCGGTCGCCAACAAGTTCGTCGCTGACGGCGTGAAGTTCGTTGTCGGCCACTTCAACTCGGGCGTTTCCATCCCGGCTTCGGAAGTCTATGCCGAAAACGGCATCCTGGAAGTCTCGCCGGCGGCCACCAGCCCGACCTATACGGAGCGCGGCCTGTGGAACACGTTCCGTACCTGCGGTCGTGACGACCAGCAGGGCTCCGTGGCAGGCTCCTTCATCGCGGCCAACTTCAAGGACGCCAAGGTTGCCGTTCTGCACGACAAGACGCCTTACGGTCAGGGCCTTGCCGACGAAACCAAGAAGTTCATGAACGAAGCCGGCGTCACGGAGACCCTCTATGAAGGCGTCAATGTCGGCGACAAGGACTTCTCGGCCCTCATCGCCAAGATGAAGGAAGCCGGCGTGACGGTCGTCTACTGGGGCGGCCTGCACACCGAGTTCGGCCTTATCGAGCGCCAGTCGGCCGACCAGGGCCTGAAGGCCCAGTTCATCTCGGGCGACGGTATCGTTTCGAACGAACTGGCTTCGATCGCCGGCGACGCCGTCGACGGCACACTGATGACCTTCGCTCCGGACCCGCGCAAGAACCCCGCCGCCAAGGAGCTCGTCGAGAAGTTCCGCGCTGCCGGTTTCGAGCCGGAAGCCTACACGCTCTACGCTTACGCGGCCGTTCAGGTCATCGCGCAGGCCGCAGCGGCAGCCGGCGGCAACGACCCGCAGGCCGTGGCCGAAGCCCTGAAGTCGAAGGGTCCGTTCAAGACCGTCATCGGCGAACTGAGCTTCGACGAGAAGGGTGACATCACCCGTCCGGACTACGTCCTGTACACCTGGAAGAAGGGTGAAGACGGCAAGTACACCTACTCCCAGAACGAATAGTCCTCGTTCCGGAACGGGCGGCGCATGCACGCCGCCCGACCGCTTCGATTTCGGCCCGGCCTTCGCGCCGGGCTTTTTCGTGGGCGGAGGGGCCGGGCGCGTGCCCCGTCACTTGCGCGAGCCGCCGCATCGGTTCCGGCAGCCGGCGGGACAAGCACATGGTGCTGTCATCGCCGAAGATGGCTTCGTCCTCGGAAAAAGCTGCATCCCCGCATTTCGCACTTGCTTGATGGCGTTGGCGTGCCGAAAATCGGGAATCTCTAGAGGACAATCGACGGGTCGCCGATGAACCTGACATCCCGTGAAAAGGACGAACTGCCGATCGAGGCGGGTGCGCATGTCCTGACGCACGACCGGGCCATGGAGCGAATCCCCGGAATGATCCACGACGTCCAGGTGAAAGCGACCTTTTTCGGCGGCACGAAGCGCGTGACCGTCCACGAACCGATACGGTAGGCCCATGCTCGAGATCAGACCGAACTGCGAATGCTGTGACCGCGACCTTCCGCCGGAGAGCCGCGAGGCGATGATCTGCACCTTCGAATGCACGTTCTGCGCGGATTGCGTTGCGGGTGTCCTCGGCGGCGTCTGCCCGAATTGCGGCGGCGAGTTCGTCCCCCGGCCGATCCGGCCGGCGGCGCTTCTTGCGAAATATCCGGCATCCACCAAGCGGGTCCTGAAAGCCGAAGGCTGCGGGCCGGCAGAAGCTGCATGAGGAAAACATGATCCCGAGGGAAATCATCGCCGCCGAAGGCGACCGGCCGGGCCAGGTCGGCAGCCACTACCATTCCAATCTCCTCCGGACCGGCAGGGTCGGGCTCATCCCCTTTGTCGGCAATCGGGAAATCCATGGTTTGCGTCCATGCATGATGGGGAGGCCCTGAGATGCGTCGCCACCTTCTTCTCGCGTCCGCGGCACTCCTCCTTTCATCCGCCTTCGCCATGGCGCAGGCGGAAGAGCCCGAGGTCGATTGCGACAACGCCATGACCCAGGCGGATATGAACATTTGCGCCCGGCGCGACTATGAGGAGGCCGACAAGGCGCTCAACGTCGCCTATCGCAAGGCGACGGCCGCGGCGCAGACGATGGACGCGGACGCCCGCGGCATGGGCGAGCAATATGTCGGCGCCGTCAACGCGCTGAAGAGCGCCCAGCGCGCATGGATCGGCTATCGCGACGGCCAGTGCGAGCTTGCCGGTTTCGAGGCGCGCGGCGGCTCCATGGAGCCGCTGCTGGTTTTCGGTTGTCTTGCCGACCTCACGCGCAAGCGCACCGAGGAACTGAAAGCCGTCTACGAGCAGGAAAACTGAGGGGGCATCGGTGTCGCGCAGGATCGTCATCGTCGGCAACGGCGACATTCCGGACGGGGTGGCCGGAACGATCGACGCCGCGGATATGGTGATCCGCTTCAACGGGTGCCGCTCGGCGGGGCGCGGCGGCCGCAAGACCGACGTCGTCGCCGTGTGCAATACCGGCCGCCCGGCGATGGAGATGCTTGCCGGCGGACGATGGAAGGCGAGCGAGACCGTGCGGCAGACCGGGGAAATCTGGTGCGTGCGCGCCTCGGAGGTCTTCGCCGCGCTACGTGCGCCGCTTGCCGAAAGCCACCCGGACCTCGACGATTTCTGCGACGACCATACCGACGGTTTCCGCACTTTCGCCGAGATGACGGGCCGGCGCCTGAAGGTCGTCCCCGCCGCCGTGCATCACGCGGTCGTCGCCTCGCTCCGGGCCTTCGATCCGGCGCCCTATGTGGTGCCGAGTTCCGGGCTTATCGTCATCGCCCATGTGCTCGACAACGTGGCCGGGGCCGGCGACCATGTATCCCTTGCCGGTTTCGGCCATGAGGGCTGGATGTGGCATCCCTTCGCCGCCGAGCGGCGCTGGGTGGACGCCCGCATCGCCGCCGGCCGCCTCGACCGTCTCGATCCTCCCTCCGCCTGCTGGAGAAGTTGATCCCGTCTATAGGATGCCGGGCACATGCGCGTGCGCCTCTTCGTCTAATTCGACATGAAGCGCAGAGACGGTCGACTGGATCGTCGATGTCCTCAGGGTCGAGGGCGGGCTCTGATCAGACGCGGCGCAATGCCTCGGGATCGCCTATATGGACGAGGCGGCCGCGCACGCTGACGCCGTGGCCGCGCAGCAGCGAGAAGGCGCGGGAAAGCGCTTCCGGCGCGAGGCCGAGCTTTCCGGCAAGCAGGCTCTTCTGGTAGGGCAGGCGGAAGCTGGAAGGCTTGCCGTCCACCGAGCAATGGGAGAGCAGGTAGCGCGCGACGCGTTGCGGCGCGGTGTGCAGCCGGTCGTCGGAAAGGCTTGCGAAGGCCCGGCCGAGCTGGCTGGAAAGGGTTGTGGCCAGCGCCATGGCAAGATCGGGCCGGCGGGCGGCAATGTCGCGCACGCGCTTCAGGTCGAAGCGGGCGATGAGCGACGGTTCCGCCGCCTGCGCGGTGGCCGGATAGCGTCCGCCTTCCAGCACGACGCTGGCGCCCACCACGTCGCCGGGACCGTAGAGCTCCACGTCGGCCTCACGCCCGTCGGGGTCGAGCTTGTAGACGCGGATATAGCCCGAGAGCACGCAATGCAGCATGTCGGCGGGCTCGCCCTCGCGGAACAGCATCTGGCGCGCCGGCAGGTTGCCGATCACCGCGATCTCCATCATCGCCGCGACGCTCTCCACGCCGAGCATGGAAAGAAGGCCGGCGTTCAGCAGCGTTTCGCGTTCCCGTGCACCGGGTTTCATCAGCCTGTTCATCGATCTCACTCCGGGCTCCCGCAGGCATCCTGTGGTCTTGGATGGAAGAACGATAGTCGAGGATCGGCCAGGCTTGCTTGATTTCGATCAAACAACGAAAACGGCCGGCCCGCTTTTGCGAGGGCCGGCCGTTTTATTTCGATGGGTGGCGCCTATTCGGCCGCGAGCGGCGAGTGATGCACCACGCTGAAGGGTTTGCGCTCGCCGTTCTTCCTTTCGAGCGTGTCGATCCGCTTTTCGAGATCGGCGACGTCGCGGGCGGTCTGGTCGGCAAGGCGGGTGAGGTCTTCCGGCTTCATGGCGAGCTGCTCGTCGTCCTTCCGGCCGACGAAGCGGCCGAAGAGCCAGCCGAGGAAGCGCGAGACGTCGTCCATGATGAGGAAGAAGGATGGCACGACGACGAGCGAGAGCACGGTCGAGACGATGATGCCGCCGATCACCGCGATCGCCATGGGCGAGCGGAACGAGCCGCCTTCGCCGACGCCGAGCGCCGAGGGCAGCATGCCCGCCGACATGGCGATGGAGGTCATGACGATCGGACGGGCGCGCTTGCGGCCGGCCTCGATCATCGCGTGCACGCGCTCCATGCCGTGGTGCATCATCTCGATGGCGAAGTCGACCAGCAGGATGGCGTTCTTCGTCACGATGCCCATCAGCATCAGGATGCCGATGAGGACGGGCATGGAAAGCGCGTTCTGCGTCAGGATGAGGCCCGCCGCCACGCCGCCGATGGCGAGCGGCAGCGAGAGGATGATGGTGAAGGGCTGGATCACGTCCTTGAAGAGCAGGATCAGCACCATCAGCACCAGGAGCAGGCCGAGCAGCATGGCGTTGCCGAAGGACTGCTGCATCTCCGCCTGCACCTCCGCATCGCCGCTTTCGGCGAACTGGACGGTCGGCGGCATGTCGATGCCGGAGGCGATCTCCTTGAAGCGGGCGGTCGCCGTGTCGAGGGCGACGCCCTGCCTGAGGTCGGAGCCGATGGAGACGACGCGGTTGCGGTCATGCCGCTTCACCGAGCTCGGGCCTTCCGAATAGTCGATATCGGCGACCGAGGAGAGCGGCACGAACTGGCCGGCCGCCGTCTGGATCTTCAGGTTGCGGATGGCGGCGAGGTCGGTGCGGAAGCTGCGGTCGACCTGAACGCGGATCGGAATGAGGCGGTCGTCGAGCGAGACCTTGCTGAGCTGGGAGTCGATATCGCCGATGGTGGCGACGCGCACGATCTCGGCGATCTGCGCCGTGGTGATGCCGAAGCGGGCCATCTGGTCGTCGCGCGGGCGGATCTGCAGCTCCGGCCGCGGCAGCGAGCCTTCCGAGCTGATATTGGCGAGCAGCGGATCGGCGCGCAGCCTGGATTCCAGCACCGCGACGGTGTCGTTGAGGGCTGCCTCGTCGTTGGAGAGCAGGTTGAAGGCAAGGTCGCGCTCGCCGCGGTCGTTGAGCTTGATGATGCGCACGTCTGGTATGTCGTGCAGGGTCGCGAAGAGCTCCTTCTCGATATCCCACTGCGGCCGCAGCCGGCCCTTGGCCTCCATCTTCGGCAGGTACGGGCCGATGAAGGGGATGCGGCCCAGCACGTCGTTCACCAGTTTGTGGGTGAGCGAATGTTCCAGCTTGTCGAGGATGACGGTGACGGAGGCGCGGCGCAGTTCCAGGTCGCCCTTCGGCGAGGAGCCGCCGAGCACGAAGACGCTCTGCACCCCGTCGATGTTCTTGATGCGGTCGTAGATCTGCGTCGTGGTGCGGTCGGTGTCGTCCAGCATGGCATCGGGCGGAAGCTCGACCGAGAGCACGACGCGCGAGGCGTCTTCCGGCGGCAGGAAGCTGCCGGGCACGGTGGAGAGCAGGGCGACGGAGGCGACGAGGAAGGCGATGGCCGCAAGCAGCGTCGCATAGCGGGCATACCACCTGCTCGTCGTCTTGCTGACGAGCCAGGTGTAGAAGCGCATGAAGGCGCCTTCCTTCTCCTCGCCGTGGCCGTCCGCATCGCCGGAGCGCATGAGATAGGCCGCCATGACGGGCGTGATGAGGCGCGCCACCATGAGCGAGAAGAACACGGCGACGGCGACCGTCAGGCCGAACTGGATGAAATACTGGCCCGGAATGCCCGGCATGAAGGAGACCGGCACGAAGACCGCGATGATGGTGAAGGTCGTCGCGATGACGGCAAGGCCGATCTCGTCGGCGGCCTCGATGGCGGCCCGGTAGGGCGTCTTGCCCATGCGGATATGCCGTGCGATGTTCTCGATCTCCACGATGGCGTCGTCGACGAGGATGCCGGTCGCCAGCGTCAGCGCCAGGAACGAGACGAGGTTCAGCGAGAAGCCGAGCAGGTCCATGACGAAGAAGGTGGGGATCGCCGACAGCGGCAGCGCCACCGCGGAAATCAGCGTCGCCCGCCAGTTGCGCAGGAAGAGGAACACCACGATGACGGCGAGCAGCGCGCCCTCCATCAGCGTGTGAAGCGCCGCCTCGTAGTTGCCGTAGGTGAAGTAGACGGAATCGTCGACCATCTCGATGGAGACGTTCGGATATTGCGTGCGCACCTTTTCGAGCGATTTGGCGACGGATTCGGCCACCGTCACCTCGCTGGCGCCCTTGGAGCGGAAGACCGCGAAGGTCACGACCGGGGTGCCGTTGAAGCGCGAGAAGGAACGGGGTTCCTCATAGGTGTCGGTGATCTTGCCGAGCTCGGAGAGCCGCACGAAGCGGCCGTTCGGCAGCGCGATCATCGTGTTGGTGAGCTTTTCCACCGAGCGGGCGTCGCCCAGCGTGCGGATCGCCTGTTCGGCGCCGGCGATCTGGCCGCGACCGGAGCCGGCATCCGCATTCATGCTGCGGATCTGCCGGTTCACGTCGGCGGCGGAGACGCCGAAGGATTCCAGCTTGTCGGGGTTGAGGTCGACGCGCACCTCGCGGTCGGCGCCGCCGAAGCGGTCGATCTTGCCGATGCCGGGCTGGCCCTGCAGTGCGCGCTTGACCTTGTCGTCGACGAACCAGGACAGCTCTTCCAGCGTCATGTTGGGCGAGGAGACGGCGAAGGTCTGGATCGCCTGGCCCTCGACGTCGATCTTGGTGACGACCGGCTCCTCGATGGAGGCCGGCAGGTCGCTGCGGATGCGGTCGATCGCGTCCTTGACGTCCTGCAGCGCCTGGTTGGTCGGCTTCTCGATTTCGAAGAGCACCGAGGTGACGGAGCTGCCGTCGGTGACGGTGGACATGATGTCCTTGACGCCCTCGATGCCGGCGACCGCGTCCTCGATCTCCTTGGTGACCTGCACCTCGAGCTCGGCCGGTGCGGCGCCGCTCTGGGTCACGGAAATGGCGACGACGGGCACGTCGATATTGGGGAACCGCGTGATCGGCAGCGAATAGAATGACTGGATGCCGACATAGAGCAGCAGGAAAAACGCGAGCAGCGGCGCAATCGGGTTGCGAATGGACCAGGCTGAAAAATTCATGTCCCCAAAATCCTCTTTGCGAGACCGGACGTTCCCTCGGAGCGATCCGCCCCGGACCGTCCGTCATGCCGCCGGGCGCCCCAGCCCGGCATCGCAGCCCCGCGACCGGCGGGGCCTCCCGTCATTTCGTGGCCGAGGCTTCCTCGGCATGGACCGGGTTGATACGGTCGCCGTCGCGCACATAAGCGCCGGCCTTCGCGACCACCTCGTCACCCGCCGCAAGACCGCTGACGATCTCGATCACCTGGCCGTCCTGAATGCCGGTTTCCACCGGGACCAGTTTCACCACGCCGTTCTCGACCCTGCGGGCCACCGTCTTGCCGTCCGCGGTCGTGATGGCGGAAAGCGGCAGGACGATGCCCTGCCGTTCCTCGATGACGATCTCCGCGCTCGCGAACATGCCGGCGCGCGCCTTGCCCGGCTCGTCGAAGCGGATATAGACGCGGCCGAGCCGGCTTTGCGCGTCGAGCGTCGGCTCGACGAGGCGCACGTCGCCCTTGAGCTTCGCCGCGCCGCCGGCGAGCGTGACGGTCGCCTTCTGCCCCGGCGCGAGCTTGAGGATCGCGTCTTCCGAGACATCGGCCTTCAGTTCGATGGCCCCGTCGCGGATGACGGTGAAGAGGGGGGAGGAGGCGCCGCTGGCGATTGCGCCGATCTTGGCCGTGCGGGCGGAAACCACGCCGGCGACCGGCGACTTGACGGCGGTGCGGGCAAGCTTCAGGTCGATGTCGTCGATCTGCGACTGCGCCACCTTGATGTCGGCTTCGGAAACAGCGATCGCCTGTTCGGCGGAATTGACGCGGGCGAGCGCGGCATCGGCCGTGGCAACGGTCTGATCGGCATTCGCCTGTGACTGTGAGCCGGACTTGACGAGGCGCTGGGCGCGGTCGCGGGCGCGCACGGCCTCGTCCGCATTGGCCTTCGCCTCGACGAGCTGGGCCTTGATCTGCGCGAGGGCGGCGTTCGCCTTGGCAAGCGAGGCCTCGGTCTGGCTTTTCTGCAGGACGAGCGCGTCGTCGTTGAGCGTCGCCAGCGTGCCGTTCGCCTCCACCCGGTCGCCGACATCGGCGGCGAGCGTGCGGATGGAAAGGCCATCGACGAGCGGCGTCACATAGACCTCCTCCACCGCCTGGACGGTGCCGGTGGCGATCACGCGGTCGACGACGGGGCGCTTTTCAGCGGCGGTGACGACGATTGCCGGAAGATTTTGCGTCTGTTCCTGCCCGGCGGCATCGCCCGTCGACGCATCGGCGGCAAAGGCGAGGGCAGGCGCGGCCATCATGAATGCAGCGACGGAAAAAGAGAGAACTGTCCTGTGTCCAGAAGCCATAGGCCGAACTTTCCCAAAAGCATGACTTTATGATCTTGGTCCGGGCGCTCTTCTTTTGATTATGCCGGACTTATTCCTGCCAGTATGGCGGACGCGGAACGGCTTCCGGCCTCTCCAGGTTCCAACTGCGCGGTCTATGTAATCGGCGTTTCCAGCGCTTACAAGGGGTAACGAAATGGTGCCTCATTATTTTAGGTGTTTGGCATTTCCATGGCGGCGGAAGGATGCCGGGACGATACCTCAAAACGAAACGTGCGGGGCGCAGGGCCCCGCACGTCGCAAGTATCCGGCAAGTCACTGATTACTTGAGCGCTTCGTCGGTGATCTCGTGCGTCCAGGCGCCCTGCGGCTCCTTGGAGATGACCGGATCGGAACCGCCGGCGAGCAGCGATTCGACGGTGCGCTTGTAGTCGGCCTCGTCGAGCGCGCCGTTGGAGCCGGCGGTCAGCTTGGCGACCTCGCCCATCATGAACTTCTGGTGCGCTTCGGTCTGCGCGCCGGTCGAGTCGTTCTCCAGAACGATCTCGGCGGCCTCGTCCGGATGCTCCTCGGCATATTTCCAGCCCTTCATGGAGGCGCGCACGAACTTGACCATCTTCTCCTTGAAGGCCGGGTCCTTGAGCTTGTCCTCCAGCACGTAGAGGCCATCCTCCAGCGTCGCGACGCCCTGGTCCTCATATTTGAAGGTGACGAGGTCTTCCGGCTTGATGCCGGCATCGAGGACCTGGCCGTATTCGTTGTAGGTCATGGTCGAGATGCAGGCGGCCTGCTTCTGGATCAGCGGATCGACGTTGAAGCCCTGCTTGAGGACGGTCACGCCGTCCGGCCCGCCCTCGGTCGGGATCTTCAGGTGGCTCATCCAGGAGAGGAAGGGATATTCGTTGCCGAAGAACCAGACGCCGAGCGTCTTGCCCTTGAAGTCGTCCGGGCCCTTGACGCCGGATTCCTTCAGACAGGTCAGCATCATGCCCGAGGACTTGAAGGGCTGGGCGATGTTGACGAGCGGCACGCCCTTCTCGCGCGTTGCCAGCGCCGAGGGCATCCAGTCGACGATGACATCGGCGCCGCCGCCGGCGATCACCTGCGCGGGGGCGATGTCCGGGCCGCCCGGCTTGATCTCGACGTCGAGGCCCTCTTCCTCGTAGAAGCCCTTGTCTTTCGCGACATAGTAGCCGCCGAACTGGGCCTGGGTAACCCATTTGAGCTGGAGCGTCACCTTGTCGGCGGCCCCGGCCTGGAACGCGGCAAGCGAGAAGGCGCTTGCCACAAGCAGCGATGCGATCTTCGTTTTCATGTCAGTTCCCTCTTTCTTCTTGTTAAGCCTGTCCACCGCGGACAGACGGATGCCAGAACGTGACGACCCGCTCGACAAGCGCGACGATCCCGTAGAAGACGGAGCCAGCCACCGCGGCGACCGCGATTTCGGCCCAGACCATGTCGACATTCATGCGGCCCACTTCCGTGGAGATCCGGAAACCCATGCCGACGATGGGCGTTCCGAAGAACTCGGCCACGATGGCGCCGATGAGGGCCAGCGTGGAATTGATCTTGAGGGCATTGAAGATGAAGGGCCAGGCGGCCGGCAGGCGCAGTTTCACCAGCGTCTGGAACCAGTCGGCGGCATAGGTGCGCATCAGGTCGCGCTCCATGTGGCTCGTCGCGGCAAGGCCGGAAACGGTGTTCACCAGCATGGGGAAGAAGGTCATGATGACGACGACGGCGACCTTCGACTGCCAGTCGAAGCCGAACCACATGACCATGATCGGTGCGACGCCGATGACCGGCAAAGCCGACACGAAATTGCCGAGCGGCAGCAGGCCCTTCTGCAGGAAGGGCGAGCGGTCGATGAGGATGGCGACGAGGAAACCGAGGCCGCAGCCGAGCGCGTAGCCGACCAGCACGGATTTCAGGAAGGTCTGGCGGAAATCCGCCCAGAGCGTCGGCACGGAGCCGATGAGCCGCGTCCAGATCATGCTCGGCGGCGGCAGCAGGACGGAGGGGACGTTGAAGCTCCGGACGATGCCTTCCCAGAGCACGAGGATGGTGGCGCCGAAGATCAGCGGCACGGCAAGGCGTGCGGCGCGGTCGGCGGCGGGACTCAGGAATTTCCGGCGCACCAGCCATTCGTTGAACGCCCAGGCGGCGAGCCAGAAGACGACGGCGGCGATCAGGATCGATGCATTCATGCCCGTGCCCCCATGCGCTTGAGGACGAGATTGTGCGCGATGCCGACGATGATGACGAGCAGCGCCGCAACGCCCGCCGCCATGAAGAGCGCCGCCCAGATCTGCACCGTCTGGCCGTAATAGGAGCCGGCGAGGAGGCGCGCGCCGAGGCCGGCGACGGCGCCCGTCGGCAGCTCCCCGACGATGGCGCCGACCAGCGAGATCGCGACCGCCACCTTCAGCGAGGTGAAGAGATAGGGCATGGAGGCGGGCCAGCGCAGCTTCCAGAAAGTCTGTGCCGGGGAGGCATTGTAGGTGTGCATCAGGTCGAGCTGGATCTGCTCGGGGCTGCGCAGCCCCTTCACCATGCCGACGACGATGGGGAAGAACGAAAGGTAGGTCGAGATCAGCGCCTTCGGCATCAGGCCCGATATGCCGATGGCATTCAGCACGACGATGATCATCGGCGCGATGGCGAGGATGGGGATCGTCTGGCTGGCGATGACCCAGGGCATCAGCGAGCGGTCCATGGCGCGGTTATGCACGATGGCGATGGCGAGCAGGATGCCGAGCAGGGCCCCCATGGCAAAGCCGAGCAGCGTCGCCGACAGCGTGACCCAGGCATGATAGACGAGGCTGCGCTTGGAGGTGATCGCCTTGTTGACGGTGGTGTCCCAGAGCTCGGCGAAGACCTGATGCGGCGCCGGCAGCACCGGCCGCTCCTGCGCCATGGTCTTCGGCAGCAGCTCCATGAAGCCGATCGTCCCGCCGGCCCGCGCCGCCGTATCGCGCTCGAAGGGCGCATTGAGCACGGCGGAGAAGACATACCAGAGCGCGATGAGGGCGATAAGGACGGTGCCTATCGGAAGCAGGCGGTCGCGAAGAAAACTTGCCTGTTCCATGGGTCAGCTCCGCGACGGGGAGGATAGGGGCATCAGGCGGTCTCCTTCCTCAGATGTGAGGCTATCCTGCCTTCGATCGTTACGGTGACGTGGTCCGGACCATCGAGAACTTGATCATTGTCGAAACGTAGGACAGTGAAACCTTGAGATTGAAGGAAGGCATCGCGGCGTGCGTCGTGCTTCCGGCCGCTTTCCGTTTCGTGGCTGTCGCCGTCGACCTCGACGACGATCTTGGCCGAAAGCCATGCGAAGTCCGCGATATATGGACCGATCGGCGTTTCACGGCGAAAGCGGGCGCCGCGTGGGCGGAAATCGCGCAGGATGTCCCACATCGCCTGCTCTGCCTTCGTTCGTTCGTGGCGGAGCGTCTGGGCACGTGTTCTTGTCCTTGCCGGAATGTTCGAGTGCGGCATTGCGAAGACCCCTCCCCAACCCCTCCCCACAAGGGGGAGGGACTTAATCTGCCGATCCGCTTTGCACTTTCGCGCCGTTTCTACTTGCAGCAGCCTTATTGAAGAACCACAGCCGGCGCGGCATCGTAAGTCCCTCCCCCTTGTGGGGAGGGGTTGGGGAGGGGTCTTCATCACGAACGCGACCTCACTCCTCATAGCTATGCCCCGATCTCAAACCTTCCCGCACCCGATGCGCGATCTCCAGGAATTCCGGTGTCTCGCGGATGCCGAGGGGGCGGTCCTTGGGCAGCGGGGATTCGATCACGTCGGTGACGCGGCCGGGGCGGGGGCTCATGACGACGATCTTCGTCGAGAGATAGACGGCCTCGGGGATGGAGTGGGTGACGAAGCAGATGGTCTTCCGCGTCGCGGCCCAGAGTTTCAGGAGCTGTTCGTTGAGGTGGTCGCGGACGATCTCGTCGAGCGCGCCGAAGGGTTCGTCCATCAGGAGGAGGTCGGCGTCGAAGGCGAGCGCACGGGCGATGGAGGCGCGCTGCTGCATGCCGCCGGAGAGCTGCCAGGGATATTTCTTGCCGAAGCCCGAAAGGTTGACGAGATCGAGGGTACGCTCGATGCGTGCCTTCCGGTCCTCCTTCGAATAGCCCATGATCTCGAGCGGCAGGGCGACGTTGTTCTCGATGGTGCGCCAGGGATAGAGCGCGGCGGCCTGGAAGACATAGCCGTAAGCACGGTGCCGGCGGGCTTCCTCCGGCGTCATGCCGTTGACGGTGATCGCCCCGGACGTCGGCTTCTCGAGATCGGCGATGACGCGCAGGAACGTCGTCTTGCCGCAGCCGGACGGGCCGATGAAGGAGACGAAATCGCCCTTCTCGACGGAAAGGTTTACGTCGGAAAGCGCCGTGACGGGGCCGTCGGCCGTCTGGAAGGTCAGGCCGAGATCTTTCGCGGAGACGACGGTATCGGACGAGGACATACGGGTCATCTTTCGGCACCTGCAAGGGCGCGGTTTTCGGCAGACTGCATGTCCGTTCCCGGCATTGCAATCGGCATTGTCTGCGGTATCACTTTAGGCACGGAATTCTCACGCTGGGATCGGTGGAGGAGATGATGGCGGTGGAAACGACGGCCGAATGCCGGGTGGTGCGCCCGGGCGGAACCTATGATGGAAAGCAGGGGTTCAGCTATTTCGAGGGCATCGCCCGCGAGACGGTCGGCGCCTCCGGCATCTGCATGCATCTGCTGACGATCCCGCCCGGCGGCCGGGCGAAGGCGCATCTGCACGAGAGCCACGAAACGGCGATCTACGTGCTCTCCGGCGAGGCGCATACCTGGTATGGCGCGCGGCTTGAGAACCATGTCGTCGTCAGGGCGGGCGAGATGTTTTACATCCCCGCCGGCGTGCCGCATCTTCCCGCCAATCTCTCCGACGCGCCGGTCTGTGCCGTCGTCGCCCGGACAGATCCCCACGAGCAGGAGAGCGTGGTGCTTCTGCCACATCTCGATGCGCTGGTTCCCGCGTAGGCGTCTATATGCCGGATGCCCACCCGTCACTTCTTGCACCGCATCAGCGGCCCCCAGCGCGTGCCGTCGGCAAAGCCGACCGTGTAGCCGCCATGGTCCGGCGTCAGCGTCATCTCGTAGGGCGTCGCCTCGGTCGAGCCCTCCTCGTGGCATTCGGCCGACACTACCGTCGCGCCGCCCACCTTCCGGCCGTCGCCCTTGAACGCGCAGTAGGAAACGGCGGTGGTCACGCCTTCCCTGTTGAGAAGGAAGAAGATGTCACTGCCCGAAGATTCGCCGGTTTCGGAATAGAGGCAGCCTTCCTTGTCGCCATAGTTGCCGTCGACCACGGCCGCCGCCCCCGCCGGACCGGCGAGGAGGATGCCGAGGAAAAGAGCGGGAAGCGAACGGCCGGCGCCCATCAGACGCCGCTCGCCGGAATGCCGGTACGCTCCACCTTGCGCGGCGCGGTGATCTCCTTCCAGGTGGAGAGCGCCTTGTTGACCGCCGTGAAGGGCTCGCGCCTGACGAACTGGCCGTGGCCCTCGCGGGTCTTGACCGTGCTCTCCTCGACGGCGACGACGCCGCGCGTCAGCGTGTAGCGCGGCAGGCCGGTCACTTCCTTGCCCTCGAAGACATTGTATTCGATGGAGGATTGCTGGTTCTTGGCCGAGATGGTCTTGCTGCGCTTCGGGTCCCAGATGACGATATCGGCATCGGCGCCGACAAGGATCGCGCCCTTGCGCGGATAGACGTTGAGGATCTTCGCGATATTGGTGGAGGTGACGGCCACGAACTCGTTCATGGTGAGGCGGCCGGTGTTGACGCCGTGCGTCCAGAGCATGGGCATGCGGTCTTCCAGGCCCCCGGTGCCGTTCGGGATCTTGCGGAAATCGCCGATGCCGGTGCGCTTCTGCTCGGTCGTGAAGGCGCAGTGGTCGGTCGCCACCACCTGCAGCGAGCCGCTGGCTAGGCCGGCCCAGAGCGAATCCTGGTGCTGCCTGTTGCGGAAGGGCGGGCTCATGACGCGGCGGGCGGCGTGGTCCCAGTCCTTGTCGAAATATTCGCTCTCGTCGAGCGTCAGGTGCTGGATCAGCGGCTCGCCATAGACGCGCATACCGTTCTGCCGGGCGCGGCGGATCGCCTCGTGCGACTGCTCGCAAGAGGTGTGCACGACATAGAGCGGGGCACCTGCCATGTCGGCGATGATGATGGCGCGGTTCGTCGCCTCGCCCTCGACGGAGGGCGGGCGGGAATAGGCGTGGCCTTCCGGCCCGTTGTTGCCTTCGTCCATCAGCTTCTGCTGCATGGCGGCGACGACGTCGCCGTTCTCCGCATGGACGAGCGGCAGCGCGCCGAGCGCGGCGCAGCGCTGGAACGAGGCGAACATCTCGTCGTCGTTCACCATCAGCGCGCCCTTGTAGGCCATGAAGTGCTTGAAGGTGTTGATGCCCTTTTCCTCGACGACGGTCTTCATCTCGTCGAAGACCTGCTCGCCCCACCAGGTCACGGACATGTGGAAGGAATAGTCGCAATTGGCGCGGGTCGACTTGTTGTCCCAGCGCTTCAAGGCGTCGAGCAGCGACTGGCCGGGATCGGGCAGGCAGAAATCGACCACCATGGTCGTGCCGCCGGTAAGGCCGGCCCGCGTGCCGCTTTCGAAATCGTCGGCCGAATAGGTGCCCATGAAGGGCATTTCGAGATGGACGTGCGGATCGATGCCGCCCGGCATGACATAACAGCCCGCCGCATCCAGCACCTCGTCGCCGGAAAGGTCCGGGCCGATCTCGACGATCTTCCCGCCCTCGATCTTGACGTCCGCCTTGTAGGTCAGGTCGGCGGTGACAATGGTACCGCCCTTGATGACTGTGCTCATGTTGGTCCGTTCCCTGTCTTGATTTTCGTGCACGCAACGCGTGGAGCCGCCCGGCTGGCCGGGCGGCTGAGGATCACTCGGCGATGCCCGCCGTCTCGATCACCGCATGGAGCAGCACGTCCGCGCCGGCGGCGGCCCATTCCTTCGAGATGTCCTCCGCCTCGTTGTGCGAGAGGCCGCCGACGCAGGGGCACATGATCATCGTGGCGGGGGCGACCTTCGCGGCCCAGCAGGCGTCATGGCCCGCGCCGGAGATGAGGTTCATGTGGCTGTAGCCGAGGTCTTCGGCGGCCTTGCGGACGGTGGCGACGAGGGTCGGGTCGAAAGTGACGGGGTCGAAATGGCCGACCGCCTCGACGGAACAGCCCACGCCGAGCGCCTCGCAGATCTTCGGCGCTTCGGCCTCGATGCGGGCGCGCATGCCGTCGAGCTTGTTCTGGTCGGGCGAGCGGATGTCGACGGTGAAGACGACCTTGCCGGGCAGCACGTTGCGCGAATTCGGCGAGAAGAACACCTGGCCGACGCCGCCGACGGCGCCCGGCTGGTTCTCCATGGCGACGGTCTGCACCATTTCGAGGATGCGCGCCATGGCAAGGCCGGCATTGACGCGCATTGCCATCGGCGTCGAGCCGGTATGCGCCTCGCGGCCGGTCAGCGTGAATTCCAGCCACCACAGGCCCTGACAGTGGGTGACGACGCCGATCTCCTTCTTCTCCGCCTCGAGGATCGGTCCCTGCTCGATGTGGTATTCGAAATAGGCGTGCATCTTGCGCGCGCCGACCTCTTCGTCGCCGACCCAGCCGATGCGCTTCAGTTCGTCGCCGAAGGTCTTTCCTTCCGGGTCCTTGCGGCCATAGGCGTAGTCCTGCGTGTGGACGCCGGCAAAGACGCCGGAGGCGAGCATGGCGGGGGCGAAGCGGGCGCCTTCCTCGTTCGTCCAGTTGGTGACGACGATCGGGTGCTTCGTTTCGATGCCGAGGTCGTTCAGCGAGCGCACGACCTCCAGGCCCGCGAGCACGCCGAGCACGCCGTCATATTTGCCGCCCGTCGGCTGTGTATCGAGATGCGAGCCGACATAGACGGGCAGGGCGTCCGGATCGGTGCCGGCGCGCGTCATGAACATGTTGCCCATCGTGTCGACGCCCATGGTCAGGCCCGCGTCGTCACACCATGTCTGGAAGAGGCGCCGGCCCTCGGCGTCTGAATCGGTCAGCGTCTGGCGATTGTTGCCGCCGGCGATGCCGGGGCCGATCTTCGCCATGTCCATGAGGGAATCCCACAGGCGGTCCGCGTTGACACGCATGTTCTCGCCGGGTGCGGCCATGTCGTATGCTCCCACGTCTTCGGGCTCTTTGAGGCCCCATTTTGTTCCCACCGGCCGGCAGCGCGATTGTTGTTTTTGCGCCGTCCGTTCAGAGCAGTTGCCTTTACTTGATAACTGTCTGATAATTTGACCGGTTGGTAAACATTACAGCTTCCGTTGCGGCACTCAAGCCGAAAAACCAAAAACCTTTGGTGAGCGCCAAGAAAATGGCGGCTGGTTAAACTGGTGAATTTGACGGCACTTTTCCGCGCGGCGGAGGACGCCGAGGGGGCACGATGGCACTACCGAGGGCGGCGAGGACACAGCGGCGCACGCGCATCCAGGAAGCCAAGGAAGAGCAGATTCTCGAAGCGGCGCTGGAGGTCTTTTCGCTGCACGGCTTCCGCGGCGCGACGGTGGACCAGATCGCCGAGGTCGCCGGCATGTCCAAGCCGAACCTCCTCTATTATTTCCGCACCAAGGAGGCGATGCACCGGGCGCTGATCACCCGCGTCCTCGACACCTGGCTCGATCCGCTGCGCGAGTTCGACGCGGGCGGCAATCCGGTCTCGGAGATCCGCAGCTATATCCGCCGCAAGCTGGAGATGGCGCGGGATTTCCCGCGCGAGAGCCGGCTTTTCGCCAACGAAATCCTGCAGGGCGCGCCCAATATCGAGGACGAGCTGAAGGGGCCGCTGAAGGCGCTGGTCGACGAGAAGGCGGAGGTCATCCGCAGCTGGGCGAAGGCCGGCAAGATCGCCAAATGCGATCCCTATCACCTCATCTTCTCCATCTGGTCCACCACGCAGCACTATGCCGACTTCGACGTGCAGGTGCGCGCGGTGCTCGGGCAGGGGCAGTCCGGCGAGGGGCGGTTCGAGGATGCGGCGCGCTTCCTCGAACAGCTTTTCGTCGCCGGGCTCAATATCAGCGAGCAGCAGATCTAGACTTCGTTTCCACCGGTTCGGCCTTCGGCTGGCCGAAGAGGCCGGCGGCGATCTGCTCGCGTTCGCGCCAGAGGGCGGGCAGGGGAAGCAGCGCGATGCACACCAGCGCGATCGTCGTCTTGGTGAGCTGCGAAAGCGCGGGCGTGCGGCCATCCGCATAATAAACCGCATAGACGATGGCGACGTGCCAGACATAGACCTGCAGCGAATGGCGGCCGAGCAGGCGCAGGAAGCGCAGCGTGAAGACCGCCGTCACGCCGCGGGCGAGCGCACGGACGAAGGCATTGTGGTGCTTCGGACCGGCGATCAGCAGCCAGGCGAGGCCCGTTGCGACGGCGGCGAAGTTGAGGAGGTAGACCGGGCCGAAATCGGCGCGGATCTCCATCGTCGCGAACTTGTCCAGCACTGCTTGCGGCAACAGGTCCCAGGCCGTGACGATGCGCAGCGGCAGGAAGAACAGGCAGATGGCGAGCGCGGCCTTGGGCAGCAATGTCTTCTCCGGCGAGAAGATGGCCTGCCAGTCGATCTTCTTCTGCGCGGTGAGGACGCCGATCACCATGGCGGAGAAGAAGACGATCTGCCAGCCGAGCATATTGAAGCTGGCGCGGATGCCCTGGCCGTCGGCGCCGGTGACGAGGGCGTTCAGCGGCTCGGTGGCGAAGCGCTGCAGGCCGAGCTGCGCGGCCATCCAGGCGATCAGCGACCCGGCGAGCACATGCGCCCACTTGCCCTGCAGGCACAGCCAGACAAGCGGCGGCGCGAAGATCATGTAGACGATATATTGCGGCAGGATATCCATGAAGGTCGGCTGGAAGAGGAAGGTGGCGATGGCCGCCAGCCGCAGCGGCACGTCGAAATTCGTGGTGCCGAGCCAGTTGTACCAGAGCCGGTAGGCATCGGGCAGGAACATCTGCACGACGAGCACCGCCATCACCGTTCCCATGGCATAGCGGTAGAGCTCGAAGGCGCGGTTGCGGATGAGCTGGCGCCCGGTGTCGTAGCCGTATTTCAGCATCTTGCGGGCATAGACCATGCCGATCAGCAGGCCCGAGAGGAAGACGAAGCCCTGCGCGTCCTCCACGAAGGCGAACTGACGGTGGTTCACCTCCATCATCCAGTAGCCGCCGACGAATATCAGGTGGTTGATGAGCATGAAGACGAGGAAATAGCCCCGCATGCCATCGATGATCTCAAATCGCTTCAAAATGCGCACTCCGTCGCTGCTCAAGGTGCGCCCCAACAGGCCCGGAACGCATGAAGCGGCGGATCGTTCCGAAAAAAATCAGTCGGGCAGGAAAGCCATCAGTGCGAGGCCGCAGGCCGTGACCAGCGCGCCGGCCAGAACGGGCAGGCTCGCCCAGCCATGGCCGAGCAGGCCTTCCAGCAGGATGATGAAGCTCGGCGTCAGGTAGCCGTAGCCGAGCAGCTTGGAGGCCGGCAGGCGCATCGAGGCATATTGCAGCAGCAGGAAGGTGAGGGCCGTGGTGACGACCGCGAGATAGGCGACGGCGGCGTAGACGGTGAGGGGGAGGGCCGAGAAGTCGGTCTGGACGAGGCCTCTTATGCCGGGCGGTATCAGCCAGAGCGTCGCGCCCACCGTGACCCAGAAGCCGAAGGCGACGGCATGCTCGCCCCGGTCGAAGCGGCGGATCAGCGGCACATAGAGCGCATGGCAGATGACGCCGACGAAGAAGATCATCTCGCCGGTGCCGACATCGAAGGAGAGGATCGCATCGACATTGCCGCGGAAGATCACCCAAACCGCGCCCGCGGCAGCGATGATGAGGCCCGCCAGCACGCCCGGCCTGGTGTGCTGGCCGAGCACCGGCAGTGCGAAGGCGGCACTCAGCAGCGGCATCAGGGTGAAGACCGCGCCGGTGGCGACGGGGCTGGTGAATTCCAGCGCCATGAACATGGTCAGCATATAGGCCGCGATAAGGCCGCCGAGCAGCAGGAAGCGCCACGCCTGTTTCGGCAGGGCCGTGGGCACGCGGAAGACGCCGAAAGCGAGCACAGCCATGACGACGATGGTCAGGATATAGCGCCAGAGCATCAGCGGCTCGGCCTTCATGTAGCGGGCCGCGAGCCCGCCGAAGGAGAAGGAGCCGGCGATCAGCACGGCGAAGAGCAGCATGGCGAGATGGCCCTTCAGCTTCTCATGGCCCCTGGCGTGGGTGGAAAGGCCCGCCGGGGCCGGCATACGCTTCGTCAAGAAAATCATCCTATCGTCTGCGGCGCGGCTTGCCCGCCTCCCGCCCCGTTGCTCATAGCCTCGGGCGAGAGGATGCGCCAGAGCCCATAGGAAAGCCGCATTCCCCGCCCACAGACACGCGGCACGGCAAAGGACAATTCATGACGGCAGCCATCGGCTTCAAGGATACCGACCGCAAGACGAGCGAACTGCTCGAGGACATCCTCCATTCGATCCGGGGCGAGCACATCACACTGCGCGATCTTCTCACGATGATGGGGGAAAGCGGTCTCCTTCTGCTCTGCGCCTTCCTGTCGCTGCCCTTCCTCTTTCCCGTGTCGATCCCCGGCGTCTCCACCGTCTTCGGCGCGGGCATCGTGCTGATCAGCGCGGCGATCACGCTGAACCGGCTGCCCTGGCTGCCGGAAAAGGTCGCCGACCGGCGGCTGGAAAGCGGCCGGCTGCGGCCGGTGCTCCAGCGCGGCGTGACGTTCCTGCGCCGGATCGACCGCTTCTTCAAGCCGCGCTTCGCCTCGGTGACGACCGGCGCCGTCATGAACCGGATCAACGGGCTGGCGCTGATGGGGGCGGGGCTGCTGCTGATGGCGCCGCTCGGGCTCATTCCCTTTTCCAACACGCTGCCGGGCGTCGCCATCCTGCTGCTCGCCGCCGGCATCTCGCAGCGCGACGGGCTGGTGGTGCTCGCCGGCCACGCGATGGTGGCGCTGACCATCGTCTATTTCACGGCGCTCGCCTTCCTCGCCTATAGCGCGGGGCAGAGCTTCAACATCTTCGGGTAAGGGGCATCAGGCCGGCTGCCGGTTCCAGGGCATGCGCGCCAGCAACATCGCCATGCCACACCAGCCCGTGGTGCCGGCGAAGACCAACATGATGCCGATGACGCCGGCAAGGGCGAAGGCGGCGGTCAGGCCGGAAAAGCCCAGCGCCACCAGAGCGGCGATCAGGATGCCGACCGCGATCTGGACCTGCCGGAAGAGCGGGATCGCCGCCGACCGGGCACCGCCGACGACGGGCAGGCCGGCTTCCTTCCATGCGGCAATACCGCCTTCGAGATTGTAAACCGCATGGCCTGCGCCGGCCGCTTCGGCCGTCCGGCAGGCCGCTTCGCCGCGCGCGCCTTTCAGGCACTGGAAGATCATCTTGCGGTCGGCAGGTATCTGCGCGCCGGCAAGCGTGTGGCCGAGCGAAGAAAGCGGGATCGAGGCGGCGCAGGCGATGTGCTCGGCACGGAACTCGTCCGGTTCGCGCACGTCGACCAGCACGGCCTCGCCGGAGGCGAGCCACAGGGCGGCGTCTTTCGGGGACACGGATGCGGTCATGGTCAGTCCTTTGCGCAGAAGCGGGCGTAGAGCACGGCCATGATCTCCATCACGGCCGGATGGTCGATGGCGTAGAAAAGAGTGCGGTGATCGCGCCGGAAGCGCACGATCCCTTCCTCCTTCAATTTGGCGAGGTGCTGCGACATCGAGGTCTGGGCAATGCCCGTCTCCTCGATCAGCTCGGTCACGTTGCGCTCGCCATTCGCCAGCGCACACAGGATCAGGAGGCGGTGGGAACTGGCGAGTCCCTTCAGGAAATTCGCCACCGTCTCGGCCTTCGCCGGCATCTCTTCGGTAATCGTCACGGGCATCTCTTTATGATTTATATTTTTATGATATCAAGAAAATATAAAATGTAAAGCCGCAAGGAGCGAGCATGACGAAGGACTACAAGGCGATCACAAGGGATATCTCGGCCTATATGGGCGAGCTGCGCAAGCTTGCGCCGGAAGCGATGCAGGGCTTCTCGGCGCTCGCGAAGGGCGCGGGCGCCGAAGGCGCGCTGGACAGGAAGACGAAGGAATTGATCGCGCTCGCCATTGGCGTGACGCAGCGCTGCGACGGCTGCATCGGCTTCCATGCCAAGGCGCTGCGCGAGCTGGGCGCCAGCCGACAGGAGGTCGCAGAGGTGATGGTGATGTGCGTCTATATGGGGGGCGGGCCGGCACTGATGTATGCGGCCGATGCCATGCGCGCCTACGACCAGTTCGCCGGGGCCTGAGGCCCCGGCGGGTTGGCTTACTCCGCTGCCTGGCGGGCCGCCGGGTTGTTCGGATGGGTCGTCCAGTTGGCGTAGTTCGGGTCGACCGGCTTGCCGGTGCGCTGGTCGAGCGTGCCGGGTTCAAGGCCGACCATGGTGATGCAGTTCTCGACCGGGCAGACGTTGACGCAGAGATTGCAGCCGACGCACTCGTCCTCCATCACCTCGAAATGCCGGACGCCCTCGACGAACTGGGTGATCGCCTGGTGCGAGGTGTCCTCGCAGGCGATGTGGCAGCGGCCGCACTTGATGCAGGCATCCTGGTCGATATGGGCTTTGGCGATGTAGTTGAGGTTGAGATACTGCCAGTCCGTGACGTTCGGCACGGCGCGGCCGCAGATGTCGTCGAGGCTGCGGTGGCCCTTGGCGTCCATCCAGTCGGAAAGGCCTGAGATCATCTCTTGGACGATCTTGAAGCCGTAGGTCATGGCTGCCGTGCAGACCTGCACGTTGCCTGCACCGAGCGCCAGGAACTCGGCGGCGTCCCGCCAGGTCGTCACGCCGCCGATGCCGGAGATCGGCAGGCCGTAGGTTTCCGGGTCGCGGGCGATCTCGGCCACCATGTTGAGCGCGATGGGCTTGACCGCCGGGCCGCAATAGCCGCCATGGGTGCCCTTGCCGCCGACCGTCGGGTTCGGGGCGAAGCTGTCGAGATCGACCGACACGATGGAGTTGATCGTGTTGATCAGCGACACGGCGTCGGTGCCGCCGGCTTTGGCCGCGCGGGCGGGCTTGCGGATGTCGGTGATGTTGGGCGTCAGCTTGGTGATGACGGGCATGCGGGTGTACTGCTTGCACCAGCGCACGACCATCTCGATATATTCCGGCACCTGCCCGACCGCCGCGCCCATGCCGCGCTCGGACATGCCGTGCGGACAGCCGAAGTTCAGCTCGATGCCGTCGGCGCCGGTCTCTTCCACCAGTGGCAGGATCGCCTTCCAGCTCTCCTCCTCGCAGGGCACCATGATCGAGGCGATCAGCGCCCGGTCCGGCCAGTTCATCTTGACCTGCTTCATCTCGATCAGGTTCGTGTAGAGATCGCGGTCGGTGATGAGCTCGATATTGTTGAGGCCGAGGAGGCGGCGGTCGGCGCCCCAGATCGCGCCGTAGCGCGGGCCGTTGACGTTGACGACCGGCGGGCCTTCCTCGCCGAGCGTCTTCCAGACCACGCCGCCCCAGCCCGCCTTGAAGGCGCGCTCGACATTGTAGGCCTTGTCGGTCGGCGGCGCGGAGGCCAGCCAGAACGGATTGGGCGACTTGATGCCGACGAAGTTGTTGCGAAGATCAGCCATGTCTCATCTCCCTCAAGCGACGGCAACGGAAGGCTGCGCGCCGGCAGCCAGCATGCGGTTGATTGAATCGGCCGCGTCGCGCCCTTGCGCGACAGAGGTGACCGTCAGGTCCTCGCCGGCCTTCACGCAGTCGCCACCGGCCCAGACATTGGGAACGGAGGTGCGGCCCTCGGCATCGACGGCGATGCGGTTGCCGGCCATGGCGAGCAGGCCGAGCCCGGCCGCCTCGAAGGTCTGGCCGATGGCCTTGAAGATCTGGTCGGCGGCGAGCGCCCCGGTCTCGCCGGTGCCGACGAGCCTGCCGTCGCGCATCTCGGTATATTCCACCTCGATGCCGGCGACATGGCCGTCGCGGGCGATGACGCGCTTCGGCTGGAGCCAGTGGCGGATCATCACGCCCTTGGAGGCGGCGAGGTCCTGCTCGAAGGGCGAGGCGTTCATGTGCTCCTTGCCGCGGCGGTAGCAGATCGTCACCTCTTCCGCGCCGAGGAGCTTTGCCTGCACGGCGGCGTCGATGGCCGTCATGCCGCCGCCGATGACGACGACGCGCCGGCCGACCGGTACGCTCGCCTTGTCTTCGGCCTGCCGCAGTTCGGCGATGAAATCGACGGCATCCACCACGCCCGGAAGGTTTTCGCCTTCCGCGCCGAGCGCGTTGACGCCGGCAAGGCCCATGCCGAGGAAGACGGCGTCGAAATTGGAGGTGAGGTCGGCAAGCGTGAAGTCACGGCCGAGCTTCAGGCCGTTCTTCACCTCGATGCCGCCGATGGCAAGCACGTAGTCGACCTCGCGCCGGGCGAAATCGTCGACGGCCTTGTAGGTGGCGATGCCGTATTCGTTGAGGCCGCCGGCCTTCTCGCGCGCCTCGAAGATCACGACGTCATGGCCGTTCATGGCGAGGCGGTGGGCGCAGGCAAGGCCCGCCGGCCCGGCGCCGACGACCGCCACGGCCTTGCCGGTGTGCGCCGCGCGCTCGTAGAAATGCTGGTTCTCCGTCATCGCGACGTCGGTCGCGTAGCGCTGGAGACGACCGATCTCGACGGGGCGATGCTCGGCGGTGTTGCGCACGCAGGCCTGCTCGCAGAGCGTCTCGGTGGGACAGACGCGGGCGCACATGCCGCCGAGGATGTTCTGGTCGAAGATGGTCTTCGCCGAACCGATCGGGTTGCCCGTCGAGATCTGGCGGATGAACAGCGGAATGTCGATGGAGGTGGGACAGGCCGTCATGCACGGCGCGTCGTAGCAGAAGTAGCAGCGGTCGGCTGCGACCAGCGCCTCATGGTCGTCGAGGCGCGGGTGGAGGTCGGAAAAGTTCGTCTCGTATTCGGCCGGCGCAAGACGCCCCCGATGAATCCCAGATTGCGTCGTTCCCATAGTTATCTCCCATTCGAGTGGGCTTTTTGAATAGAAGAACGGTAACCCAGCTTTATTTTTTTATCAAACGGTAAAACTTCAAAAGAAATGCTGGTTTTTCAATGGTTGCAGCGAAAATAAACATGAGTAATCCGGTTGTCTTTTTGCGACGTCAATAAAGCCGTGCGGCCTTGCCTGTCTTTCCTGCGCCATCACGCGGCGTTTGACAGGCCGGGGGAAAAGATGCAGCAAATCTTATGAAACGAACGGGGTAGACGATGGCGAAGCGGACGGAAACAGCCGGGCGGCTGGACGATGCGGCAAGGGCCGGCTGGCTCTACTATGTCGCCGGCCGCACGCAGGACGAGATCGCCTCGGCCATGGGCATTTCCCGCCAGTCGGCGCAGCGCCTCGTGTCGCTCGCCGTCGCCGAGCGGCTGATCAAGGTGCGCCTCGACCATCCCATCGCCGAATGCCTGGAGCTGGGCGAAGCGCTCAAGCGGAAATTCGGCCTCGTGCATGTCGATATCGTACCGAGCGATCCGGGCTCTACCTCCACGACGATCGGCATCGCCGAGGCGGGGGCGGCGGAGATCGAGCGCTGGCTGAAGAAGAGCGAGCCCATCGTGCTCGCCGTCGGTACGGGGCGCACGCTGAAGGCGGCGATCGACCAGCTTCCGGCGATGGAGTGCCCGCAGCACCGTATCCTGTCTCTCACCGGCAATATCGGGCCGGACGGCTCGGCCGCCTATTACAACGTCATCTTCTCCATGGCCGACGCGGTGAAGGCCCGGCACTATCCGATGCCGCTGCCCGTCCTCGTCTCCTCGACGGAGGAGCGCGATCTCCTGCACCGGCAGAGCCTCGTGCAGTCGACGCTTCAGCTCGGCCGCGAGGCCGATGTCGCCTTCGTCGGCATCGGCGAGCTCGGCGCCGACGCGCCGCTTTGCCTCGACGGCTTCCTCGATCCGGAAGAGATGGCGCGGCTGATGGAGGAGGGCGCGGCCGGGGAGATCTGCGGCTGGATGTTCGACAGCAATGGCAGGCTGCTCGACGGCAGCATCAACGAGCGCGTCGCCTCCGTGCCGCTGCCGCCGCGCGAGACGACCACGGTCATCGGCCTTGCCAAGGGCAAGCGCAAATATGCCGCCCTTCTCGCCGCCCTCAGGGGCCGCATGATCAATGGCGTGATCACCGACGAAGCGACGGCGCGCGACCTGCTTTCGGCCTGACGGCGTTTTCGCCCGGCAGAAATTTTCCATGAGATTCAAGGCATGGCTGCGTGCATTGTGCATTGCAGCAACGAATGGTCGTTGACTTCCTGCGGCATTGTGTGAGTAATTGCCCATGAGCGAAGCAAATGCTCATAACCCTTCTGGGAGGAAGATGATGAATTTGAGAACCCTTCTGCTGGGCACCTGCTCGGCTGCTCTTCTTGCCGGTTTCGCCAATGCCGAAACCCTCACGATCGCTACCGTCAACAACGGCGACATGATCCGCATGCAGGGGCTGACGGAAGACTTCACCACCAAGAATCCGGACATTCAGCTCGAGTGGGTGACGCTCGAGGAAAACGTGCTGCGCGAGCGCGTCACGACCGACATCGCGACGAAGGGCGGCCAGTACGACATCGTCACGATCGGCAACTACGAAGTTCCGATCTGGGCGAAGCAGGGCTGGCTGGTCGCGCTCGACGGCCTCGGCGATAACTACGACGTCGACGACCTCCTGCCGGCGATCCGCGGCGGCCTTTCCGTCGACGGCAAGCTCTATGCCGCGCCGTTCTACGGCGAATCCGCCATGATCATGTACCGCAAGGACCTGTTCGAGAAGGCCGGCCTCAAGATGCCCGATTCCCCGACCTGGGAATTCATCGGCGATGCCGCCCGCAAGATCACCGACCGCAGCGCCGACATCAACGGCATCTGCCTTCGCGGCAAGGCCGGCTGGGGCGAGAACATGGCGTTCCTCTCCGCGCTCAACAACTCCTTCGGCGGCCGCTGGTTCGACGAGAAGTGGCAGCCGCAGTTCGACCAGCCGGAGTGGAAGGCCTCCCTCCAGTTCTATGTCGACCTGATGAAGGATGCCGGCCCGCAGGGCGCCTCGTCCAACGGCTTCAACGAGAACCTGACGCTCTTCCAGCAGGGCAAGTGCGGCATGTGGATCGACGCGACGGTCGCCGCTTCCTTCGTTTCCAACCCGAAGGATTCGACGGTCGCCGACAAGGTCGGCTACGCGATCTTCCCGGATACGGGTAACGGCAACCATGGCCATTGGCTGTGGTCGTGGAACCTCGCCATTCCGGCAAGCTCGACCAAGGCGGAAGCCGCGCAGAAGTTCATCGCCTGGGCGACCGGCAAGGGCTACACCGAGCTCGTCGCCAGCAAGGAAGGCTGGGCGAACGTTCCTCCGGGCACGCGCACCTCGCTCTACAAGAACGCCGAATACGAGAAGGCAGCGCCCTTCGCGGCTCCGACCCTTGCGGCGATGGATGCGGCGGACATCACCAAGCCCTCGGTCAAGCCGGTGCCCTATACGGGTGGCCAGTTCGTCGCGATCCCGGAATTCCAGGGTCTCGGCACGACGGTCGGCCAGCTCTTCTCGGCCGTGCTCGCAGGCCAGTCCTCCGTGGACGACGCGCTGGCACAGGCCCAGACGACGGCCGTGCGCGAAATGACCCGCGCCGGCTACATCAAGTAAACCTCCTCCCCAAGGACGGGCTGCCCGGAATGCGTTCCGGGCAGCCGAGGACGCGGGGACTGCATCCGGTATTTGCCCCTCACCTGCCTGCCGGCATCCTCTCCCCGTAAACGGGGCGAGGAGGGGTGGGCTCACCGTTTTCCTCCTTCTCCCCGCTTGCGGGGAGAAGGTCCCGGCAGGGGGATGAGGGGCGGCCCTGCCGTGGCATATATGATCTGACAGCATCGGCCGGCCGCACCGGCCCTCGGGAGGAAATCATGGCGACGGAGAATACGCGCGGGCTTGCGCGGCTGATGTTGGCGCCCTCTGTGGGCTTGCTTCTGATCTGGATGATCGTGCCGCTGGCGATGACGCTGTGGTTCTCGTTCCAGAACTACAACCTGCTGAACCCGGCGAATGTCAGCTGGACGGGGCTCTTCAACTACCAGTTCTTCTATACCGATCCGGCCTTCTTCCAGTCGATCTGGAATACGCTGATGATCGTCGGCGGGGTGCTGCTCATCACCGTCGTCGGCGGGATCGCCATCGCGCTACTGCTCGACCAGCCCGTCTGGGGGCAGGGGATCGTGCGCATCATGATCATCTCGCCCTTCTTCGTCATGCCGCCGGTGGCGGCGCTCGTCTGGAAGAACATGATCATGCATCCGGGCTACGGGGTGCTTGCGGATATCAACCGCGCCTTCGGCTTCCAGCCCATCGACTGGTTCGCCCAGTTCCCGCTGCTCTCCATCATCATCATCGTCGCCTGGCAATGGCTGCCGTTTGCGACGCTCATCCTGCTGACCGCCCTGCAATCGCTCGACGGCGAGCAGAAGGAAGCGGCCGAGATGGACGGTGCCGGCTTCGTGTCGCGCTTCATCTACCTGACGCTGCCGCATCTCGCGCGTGCCATCACGGTCGTCATCCTCATCCAGACGATCTTCCTGCTCGGCGTCTATGCGGAAATCCTCGTCACCACCAATGGCGGGCCGGGCTATGCCTCGACGAACCTCGCCTTCCTGATCTACCGCACCGCGCTTCTCGGCTACGACGTGGGCGGCGCCTCCGCCGGCGGCATCATCGCCGTCATCCTCGCCAATATCGTCGCCATCTTCCTGATGCGCGCCGTCGGCAAGAACCTGGACAAGTAGGGAGAGAAGCCATGGCAAGAGCCGTTTCGACCCGCCACAAGGTTGTGGCCACGATCGCCGCCTGGATCGTCGCGCTGATCATCTTCTTCCCGATCCTCTATACCGTCATCACCTCGCTGAAGACGGAGCCGGAGGCGATCAAGGGCTTCAGCCTCATCCCGTCCTTCACGCTGGAAAGCTACGTGATGGTGCAGACCCAGCGCGACTATCTCAAGCCCTTCATGAACTCGGTGGTCATCTCCGTCGGGTCCACGCTGCTGGCGCTTATCGTCGCCATCCCCGCCGCCTGGTCGATGGCCTTCGCGCCGACGCGCCGGACCAAGGACATCCTGATGTGGATGCTCTCGACCAAGATGATGCCGGCCGTCGCCGTCCTGGTGCCGATCTACCTGATCTTCCGCGACACGGGCCTTCTCGACACGCGCTTCGGCCTCACCGTCATGCTGACGCTGATCAACCTGCCGATCGTCGTGTGGATGCTCTACACCTACTTCCGCGAGATCCCCGGCGAAATCCTGGAAGCGGCACGCATGGACGGGGCGACGCTCTGGGGCGAGATCGTGCATGTGCTGACGCCGATGGCGGTGCCGGGCATCGCCTCGACGCTGCTGCTCAACATCATCCTCGCCTGGAACGAATCCTTCTGGACGATCCGCCTGACGACGACCAACGCCGCGCCGCTCACGGCCTTCATCGCCTCGTTCTCAAGTCCGCAAGGGTTGTTCTGGGCGAAACTCTCGGCGGCATCCACGCTCGCCATCGCCCCCATCCTCATCATGGGATGGTTCAGCCAGAAACAGCTTGTCCGCGGCCTGACCTTCGGCGCCGTGAAGTAAGGGGAGGGAACTCATGGGCAAGATCATCCTGAAGAAAGTCAACAAGTCCTTCGGCGCCACGCAGGTCATTCCGGGCATCGACCTCACCATCGAGGACGGCGAGTTCGTGGTCTTCGTCGGCCCGTCGGGCTGCGGCAAGTCCACGCTCTTGCGCCTCATCGCGGGCCTGGAGGACACGACGAGCGGCGCAATCGAGATCGACGGCAAGGACGTCACCGCCGCCGCCCCCGCCAAGCGCGGGCTCGCCATGGTGTTCCAGTCCTATGCGCTCTATCCGCATATGAGCGTCGCCAAGAACATCGCCTTCCCGCTGAAAATGGCGAAGATGGATCAGGCGGCGATCGACAGGAAGGTGACGGAAGCAGCCCGCGTGCTGAACCTCACCAACTACCTGGAGCGGCGGCCGGGTCAGCTTTCCGGCGGTCAGCGCCAGCGCGTGGCCATCGGCCGCGCCATCGTGCGCGAACCGTCGGCCTTTTTATTCGACGAGCCGCTGTCCAACCTCGACGCGGCGCTGCGCGGCACGATGCGGCTCGAAATCAGCGAGCTTCATCACCAGCTCAAGACCACGATGATCTACGTCACCCACGACCAGGTGGAGGCCATGACTATGGCCGACAAGATCGTGGTGCTGAATGCCGGCAATATCGAGCAGGTCGGCTCGCCGCTCGATCTCTACAACAAGCCGGACAACCTCTTCGTCGCCGGCTTCATCGGCTCCCCGCGCATGAACTTCGTCACGGGCGAGGCGGCAAGGCCCTGGAACGCGCCGACCGCCGGCATCCGTCCGGAGCACCTGAAGCTCTCCAAGGAGAGCGGCACATGGAAGGGCGTCGTCGGCGTCGCCGAGCATCTCGGCTCCGACACGTTCCTGCATGTCAATGTCGACGGCGTCGGCACGATGACGGTGCGCGCGGACGGCGGCTTCCCCGTCACCCATGGCGACACCGTCTACCTGACGCCGGACGAGACCCGCATCCACCGCTTCGACGACAAGGGAATGGCGATCCGATGAACAGACTGGAAGGCAAGAGCGCGCTGATCACCGGATCGGCGCGGGGTATCGGCCGCGCCTTCGCGGAGGCCTATGTCCGGGAGGGCGCGCGCGTCGCCATCGCCGACATCAATATCGAGCGGGCCGAGGCGACCGCGAAGGAGATCGGCCCCGCGGCCTATGCGATCCAGATGGACGTGACGCGGCAGGAGTCCATCGACGCGGCCATCGGGGCTTGCGTGAAGGAGGCCGGCAGGCTCGACATCCTCGTCAACAACGCCGCCCTCTTCGATCTCGCGCCGATCGTCGAGATCACGCGGGAGAGCTACGACAGGCTGTTCTCGATCAATGTCGCCGGCACGCTTTTCACAATGCAAGCTGCGGCGAAACAGATGATTGCGCAGGGCCGCGGCGGCAAGATCGTCAACATGGCGAGCCAGGCCGGCCGGCGCGGCGAGGCGCTCGTCGCCATCTACTGCGCCACCAAGGCGGCCGTCATCAGCCTGACCCAGTCGGCCGGGCTGAACCTCATCAGGCACGGCATCAACGTCAATGCCATTGCCCCCGGCGTGGTCGACGGCGAGCACTGGGACGGCGTCGACGCGCTCTTCGCGAAATACGAGAACCGGCCGCTCGGCGAGAAGAAGCGCCTCGTCGGCGCCGAAGTGCCCTTCGGCCGCATGGGAACGGCGGACGACCTCACCGGCATGGCGATCTTCCTGGCCTCGCAGGAGAGCAACTACGTCGTCGCCCAGACCTACAATGTCGATGGCGGCAACTGGATGAGCTGAGCCCGCGCCGAACGCGGACCCGGCAAGAGAGATGACCGGACAGACCGGAAGGAATGGACCATGACCACGAAACTGTCGCTCGCCAATCTCAGGGAAATCGCCAGGACGGCAAGCGTGCCCGCCTATGAGCGCGGCAGCCTTGCGGCCGGCATCGTCCATTTCGGCGTCGGCAATTTCCACCGGGCGCATCAGGCGGTCTATCTCGACGACCTCTTCAATCTCGGCCTCGACCATGACTGGGCGATCATCGGCGCTGGCGTGCTGCCCTCCGATGCGGCAATGCGCGACAAGCTCGCGGGCCAGGATTTCCTGACGACCGTGGTCGAGCAGGACAACAACCGCTCCGGCGCTCGCGTCACCGGCGCGATGATCGGCTACCTCGCCCCCGGCAATGCCACGGCGACTATCGCTCAGCTCTCGGACCCGGCGATCCGCATCGTCTCGCTGACCATCACCGAGGGCGGCTATTTCATCGATCCGGCCTCCGGCGTCTTCGATCCGACGCATCCGGCGATTGCCGCCGACGCCGCCAATCCCGGCGATCCGAAGACCGTCTTCGGCCTCATCCTCGCAGGGCTCAAGGCGCGCCGGGAGAAGGGCATCCCGCCCTATACGGTCATGTCCTGCGACAACATTCCCGGCAATGGCGAGGTCACGCACGCCGCCGTCTCCGGCCTCGCCCGCCTTTCCGATCCGGCGCTCGCCGACTGGATCGACGCCAATGTCGCCTTCCCGAACGGCATGGTCGACCGCATCACGCCCGCCACCGGACCGCGCGAGATCGGCATCGCCGCCGACGACTACGGTATCGACGATGCCTGGCCGGTCTTCTGCGAGGAATTCAAGCAATGGGTGCTGGAGGATCATTTCCCGCAAGGCCGCCCGGCGCTGGAAAAGGCCGGCGTGCAGTTCGTGCCGGATGTCGCGCCCTACGAGCACATGAAGATCCGCATCCTCAACGGCGGCCATGCGGCCATCGCCTATCCGGCGGCGCTGCTCGACATCCATTTCGTGCACGAGGCGATGGAGGATGCGGATATCCGCGCCTTTCTCGCCAAGCTGGAGCGGGACGAGATCATCCCCGTCATCCCGCCCGTGCCGGATACCGACCTCAACGACTATTATGCGCTCATCGAGCGGCGCTTCTCCAACCCGAAGATCGCCGACACCATCCCGCGCCTTGCGCAGGACGGGTCCAACCGCCAGCCGAAATTCATCCTACCGTCCACCGCCGACCGGCTGTCGCGCGGCGAGGATGTCGTCGGCCTCTCGCTGGTCTCGGCGCTCTGGTGCCATTATCTCGCCGGCACGACCGACAGCGGCAAGGATATCGCCTTCAACGATCCCAATATCGACCGCATCCGTGCCGCCGCAACGGCCGCCAGGGACGAGCCGCTCGCCTTCCTCGACATGAAGGACATCTTCGGTGCCGTCGGTACGTCGGAGCTCTTCCGCCAGCGCTTTGCCGATGCGCTCCGCTCCCTCCAGCAAAAGGGAACGCGCGCGACGCTGCAGCGCTATCTGGAAGGTCGCCTGGCAAATTGAGGAGATCGGCAATCGGGGCTTTTCATCGCGCGGGGCAGACAGTACCAACGGGGGCCTGAAAACGGAACGGAACGCCATGGCCGCCAAAGCGACAGAACTGGTCATCTTCGATTGCGACGGGGTGCTCGTCGACAGCGAACCCATCTCGATCACCGTTCTTGTCGAAGCGCTTGCCGCCGCGGGCGTCGCGATGAGCGAGGCGGAGGCGCACGAGCGTTTTCTCGGTCGCAGCCTCAAGAGCATGTCGGAGATCCTGCACGACGAATACGGCCTTGCGATAGACGCGGCCTTCCTGGAGGCCATGCGCAAGGTGCTCTACGAGCGCTTCCGTTCGGAGCTCCAGCCGATACCCGGCGTCGCCGAGACCGTCGATGCGCTCGGCGTCGCCCATTGCGTGGCCTCGTCCAGCCAGCCCGAGCGCATCCGCCTGTCGCTTTCCGTGACCGGCCTCATCGGCCGCTTCGAGCCGAACATCTTCAGCGCCAGCATGGTCGTTCACGGCAAGCCGGCTCCGGATCTCTTCCTGCATGCCAGCGCCGAGATGGGGGTGGACCCCGCGCGCTGCGTGGTGGTGGAGGACAGCCCCGCCGGCATCATGGCCGCCAAGGCCGCCGGCATGCGGGTCGTCGCGTTCACCGGCGGCTCCCATGCGCGCACGCTCCGCCATCGCGACGCCCTGCTCGACCTTCGCCCCGACGCGCTGTTTGACGACATGCGGGAATTGTTACAGTTTGTCCGCAAGGAAGAGGACGTCGGGAAAGAGCATTGATGCGCGATCTGATCGTTGCGGTGGACATCGGCACGGGCAGTGCCCGCGCCGGTGTGTTCGACCGGAGCGGTGCGCTGCTCGGGCGTTCCGAGCATCCGATCGCCATGCGCCGCCCGGCGGCCGACCATGCCGAACACGATTCCGAGGATATCTGGCGCGCCGTCTGCGGCGCGGTCCGGCGTGCCTGCGCGGCGGCGGATGCGCGCCCGTCGCGGGTCGCCGCGCTTGGCGTGGATGCGACCTGCTCGCTGGTCGTCCGCGACGGGGCGGGAAAGCCGCTCGCCGTTTCCGGCGATGACGCGCGCTGGGATACGATCGTCTGGCTCGACCACCGGGCGCTGGAGGAGGCCGATGCCTGCACGGCGACGGCGCATCCGGTGCTTGACCATTCCGGGCGCGTGATGTCGCCGGAAATGGAAATGCCGAAGCTCATGTGGCTGAAGCGCCACCGGCCCGGGCAATGGGCGAGGGCCGCCTATTTCTTCGATCTCGCCGATTTCGTCACCTGGCGGGCGACGGGCTCGAATGCCCGCTCGCGCTGCACGATGACGGCCAAATGGAACTACCTTTCCCATGCGGAAAGGCCCTGGAGCGAGGATTTCCTCGCCGCGATCGGGCTTGAGGACGTGCGCGAGCGCGGGTCGCTGCCGCAAACGACCCTGCCCGTCGGGGAGGCGGTCGGGCGGCTTGCCGCCGGGGCGGCGGAAGACCTCGGGCTGGACACGGACTGCGTGGTCGCGAGCGGCCTCATCGATGCCTATGCCGGCGCCTTCGGCGTGCTTGGCCCGTTCGCCGGCGCGCCGGAAAAGCTGGAGCGGCAGCTTGCGCTGATCGGCGGGACGTCGAGCTGCATCGTCGCCTTCGCGCGGGACAAGAAATTCGGCTACGGCATGTGGGGACCCTATTACGAGGCGGTCCTGCCGGGCCTCTGGCTGCTGGAGGGCGGCCAGTCGGCGGCGGGCGCGCTACTCGATCACATCGTCGGCACGCACAGCGCCGGCGGCGAGCCCACGGCGGCAACGCATGCCCGGATCGTCGAGCGGATCGGAGAACTGCGGGCCGAAGAGGGCGAGGCCTTCGCAGAGCGGCTGCATGTCCTGCCCGATTTTCACGGCAACCGTTCGCCGCTCGCCGATCCCCATGCCCTTGGCGTGATCAGCGGGCTGGCGCTCGATGCCTCCTTCGACGGGCTCTGCCGGCTCTACTGGCGGACCTCGGTCGCCATCGCGCTCGGCATCCGCCATATCCTCGAAAAGCTCGCCGACGGCGGCTATCCGCTCGATACGCTCCATGTCGCGGGCGGCCATGTGCGCAATCCGTTGCTGATGGAACTCTACCGAGACGTGACCGGCTGCCGCCTCGTCGTGCCGCAGACGCAGGATGCGGTGCTGCTCGGCACGGCGATGGCCGCGGCGGTTGCCGGCGGCCTCTATCCGGACCTGCCGGCGGCGGGCTCCGGCATGTATCCGGGCGGGCGGGAATACCTGCCGGATACGACCCGAAAGGCCCGCTACGACCGGGATTTCCGGCGCTTCCTGGCGCTCTATCGCCATCGCGCCGAGCTCGACGCGATCGACTGAAAAAATCTCGAAAAATTTGCAACCGGGCGGAACCAAATCGTGCGTCGCGTGTTTCTAGGTCGTCACCGGTCTGCGCATATCCCCCAAATGCGAGGCCCTCGACCGGTGAACGACCACGACACCGTGTCCCCCTCCGGTCCGTGGATACTCAAGCAGCCAGTGCCTCCCCGGCGCTGGCTGTTTTCTCTTTGGGGCCTGCCCATGTCTGTACGGTCGTCATGGCAAAAAAAGGCGGCGGTGGGCGTGCCGTCCCACCGCCGCCAGCCGCGCCGCCGCTGCGGCTATCCGGGAGCGAGATCAGGCCGCTGCGCGGGTCTGCGGCGTAAAGAGGAGAGCCTGGTTGATCAGCACCTTCACCTGTTCGGGATTGAAGGGCTTTGAGACGAGGAAGGCCGGTTCGGGCCGCTCGCCGGTCAGGAGCTTCTCCGGGTAGGCGGTGATGAAGATCACCGGGATATCCGTGCGCGAGAGGATGGTGTTGACGGCGTCGATGCCGGAGGAACCGTCGGCAAGCTTCACGTCGGCGAGCACGAGGCCGGGGCGGCTGTCGCTCCACAGCGTCTCGGCCTCGGCCTGCGTGCGGGCGATGCCGGTGACGCGATGGCCCATGCCGGCGACCATATGGGCAAGGTCGAGCGCGATCAGCGGCTCGTCCTCGATGATCATGATGCCCGTTTCCGCCTGTGCGGCGATTTCCGCGAAGGCGGCGTCGAGCAGGTCGCGGATGTCCGAGGCGTCCGCCTCGAGGATATCGGCGGTCTTTTCGACCGAGAAGCCCTCGACGGTCGCGAGCAGCAGGGCCTGCCGGCCGAGCGGCGGCACGCCGGAAAGATCGAAGGGCGCCTCCTTGCCCGGTGCGATGGCGCCGGCGGCCCGGCTCATGGAAACCGGCAGCGATGCGATGATGCGGCTGAGGAGCCCGAAGAGCCTTGCCTTGTCGTCTCCGCCTTCCGGCATGGTCGAGGGATCGATGAGGATGGTTTCCAGAGTGGCGGCCACATAGGCATCGCCGGAGGACTGGGTGCCCGTAAGGGCGCGGGCGTAACGGCGAAGCGCCGGAAGATGAGGTCCGATGCGGTCGGAAATCGGCATATTCTGTCCCCTGTTCTCGAATTGCTGCACTGGCAGTTGACGGTTTGAACGCGGCAATCAAATTTAGGTTCCGGGGAAGGGAACTTTTTTCGCCTGGCGGCATTTTCACGCCGAAATCTTCACCGGGGCGTGGAGCGTCAAAGATGAAAGTGGCCAAGAGTGAACAGTGTTGAAAAGCAGACGAGGGCGGGGACGTCCTCCAGAAAACCCGACGATCCGAACGGGCAGATCGCGATGAAGCTTCGCGCCTTCTACCATTCGGTTCAGGATGAGGCGCTTCCCCAGAGGTTCCTGGATCTCCTCGAAAAATTGGATGCTGTCGAAAACAGCGTGCAAAGGGCCGAGTGAGGAAGCAATGGACAGGGACCAGACCAATTTCAAACGAGAACTGCTGGCCGTTCTGCCGAGCCTGCGTGCCTTCGCCATTTCGCTGATCGGCCGCCACGACCAGGCGGACGATCTCGTGCAGGACACGATCATGAAAGCCTGGGCGAAGCAGGAGCAGTTCGAGATGGGCACGAACATGAAGGCCTGGCTCTTCACGATCCTGCGCAACGAACTCTACAGCAAGCTGCGCAAGCGCGGTCGCGAGGTGCAGGATTCCGACGGCATCTTCACCGAGAACCTCGCCCAGCACCCCTCCCAGTACGGCTCGCTGGACATGCAGGATTTCAAGAAGGCGCTGGAAAAGCTGCCGGACGAACAGCGCGAGGCCATCATCCTCGTCGGCGCTTCGGGCTTTTCCTACGAGGAGGCGGCGGAAATCTGCGGCTGCGCCCTCGGCACGATCAAGAGCCGGGTCAACCGTGCCCGCCAGCGCCTGCAGGAGCTTCTGCAGGTCAGCGGCGAAAGTGACTACGGTCCGGACGCCGTGTCCGCGCCGATCACCTCTCGTGCATTCGCATCCTGATGGCAAAAGCCGCCCGTCATCGTGGCGGGCGGCGGAAAGATTGAGGGGGAACGGCGAAAATACATCCATTTGCTCGCATGGCGGGTGAAATCGGACGTGGAATCGCCTACCAAAGGGCATGAAGGACAACGCTCAGCCATTGCCGACCGGTGTAGCTGCGGTTCTCGGCGCGCCGGAACGGCTTGCGGCGCTGCAAGCCGCCATGCCGGTCTTTCTTGGCCCCGATCCCGATTTCGACGACATCGCCGGCCTTGCTGCCGGCCTTGCCGACACTCCCATGGCCTTCGTCACCATTCTCGGCCAGACGGACCAATGGTTCCTGGCGCGCCGCGGCACGCCGGAGATCCGCTTTCCCTCACAGGAGACCTTTTGCGCACGGATGCTGGCGGAAAAGGGCGCGCCGCCGCTCATGGTGGCCGATGCGTCCAGGGATCCCCGCTTTTCCAGCCTGCCGAGCGTCAGCGGCGAGGCGCACGTCCGCTTCTATGCGGGTGCGCCGATCGTGATGGACGGCCAGCCCATCGGCACGGTCGCCGTCGCCGACAGGAAGGCCCGCACGGCTGCTGCCGACACCCTTCTGCCGCAGCTCGCAAGGCTCGCCTCGCTCGCTGGCGTCCTGATCCGTCAGAAGGAAGAGGCGCGGCGGCGCATGCTGGCCGCCGAGGTCCTGTCGCGTGACGAGAAGCGCCATGCGCTGGCGCTCGACGCCGCCAATGTGGCGAGCTGGATGTGGGACCTCTCGACAGGCATCGTGTCGGGTAACGAGACCTTCCACCGCATGCTGGGCTTCCGTTCGACGCGGCCGATGAGCGCACGCACCTTCTTCGGCGCGGTCCACCCCGCCGACCGCAAGACGACCATCGACCGCCTGCGCAATGCGCTCGCCACCGGCAAGGAATATGACGGCCTGTTCCGTGCGTCCAAGTCGGGCCGCTGGCTGCTCGGCCGCGGCCGGGTGCATGAATGGGACGCGGAAGGCAAGCCGACCCTCTTCCTCGGCATCAATGTCGACGTCACCGACGGGCAGCTCGCCTCCGAGCGCACGCGGCTCCTGCTGCGCGAATTGAACCATCGCGTCAAGAACACGCTTGCCATGCTGCAGTCGCTCGCCCGCCAGACCCTTCGCCAGACGAGCGATCCGGTGGAGTTCATGGATGCCTTCGCCGGCCGCCTGCAATCGCTTTCCGAGGCGCATGGGCTGCTCAGCGATCACGAATGGGGCGTCATCCATCTCAAGATGCTGCTGCAGAAGCAGATCATGCCCTATGCGCTCGATTACGAGAGCCAGGTCGAGATCCACAAGGACGAGGTGGAACTGGGGCCGGACGAGGCCGTCGGCCTCGGCCTCGTGCTGCACGAGCTTGCCACCAATGCCCGCAAATACGGGGCGCTCTCGGTCGCCACCGGCAAGGTGGTGATCACGGCGCGTATCGTCAACGAAGAGGGCCGCCGCGTGCTCAACATGACCTGGCACGAGGTCGGCGGGCCGCCGGTCAATCCGAACGGGCGCCGCGGCTTCGGCTCCGTGCTGATCGAGCGCAGCCTCGACAAGATCCTCGGCAGCAGCGTGCATGTCGAATACCTGCCGAAAGGTGTGACCGCCGTCGTGCGGATGCCGCTGTAGTTTCAGGGAAACGCAATGGCATTGTGCGCCCGTTCGGGCGCACGGTTCTCCTGTCGGAAATCTCGGGGGACCGTCAGTCGTCGTCGCGGCGCGATTTCGGCGCGAGCAGGAAGCCGAGGGCAAGCGCCACAGCCGTTGCGGCAAAGGGCTTTTGCGTGGCGACGCTGGCGGCCGCGGCCATCAGGTCGCGGCGCGCGGCGAGTTGCTGCCGGCGGATGCGGCGCAGTTCCCGCTCCCGCCTGTTGCGGGCGGCGACAACGACGAGCACGATGATGGCCAGCAGGAGGAAGCCGCCGGCAAGGCCGAAGAGGGCCGGCGCCGTGCCGTAGCGCTCGGCCAGCAGCACCGCGCCGCCGACGACGGCCAGCACATAGGCGGTGACGAGCAGCACGCCGGCGATCAGGCCGCCAATCGCGTTGCGCCGGGCGCTGTCCACCGTTTCCTCCACCCGGTCCGTGACGCGGGTGACGAGATTTTGCACGAGAATGGCCCCCAGTGACAGCATGCCTTGTGTGCTCCGCGGAAGTGGGGGGACGCAGGCGCGTCCCTGGATCGTGAAGGGATGGATCAGCGCCGCAGCAGTGCGGCCAACAGGAAGCCGGCGGCGGCGGCAACGCCGAGCGTCGTCAGCGGATGTTCCTTGACGGCCTTGCGGGCCATGCGGCCGGAATCCTGGTAGCGGGACTGGAGCTCGGAGAGGATGTCCTCGCCGGCGGCGATCATGTCGCGGAAGTCGCTTTCCGCGCGGTCCTTCAGGCCGTGCGCGGCATCGCTCATCTCGGCCTTGGCCGCCCGGGCCTTCTTGCGGATGTTTCCTGCCCCCTTCGAGGCGTCGTCGGCGAGCAGGCGGGCGAGCGAGGCGATTTCCTCGCGCAGTTCCGTGATCTGGTCCTCGACGGCCTGGGCTTCGTCCTTGAGCCCGTTTTTGAGGTTCTTGCTGCGGGATGAAAACATTCCGTTGGCCATGCCGTTTCTCCTTTGCGGTCGCCCGCGTGTTCGCGGGCCGAACTGCGCTCCACCCCCTTGGCGGAACGGTCTTCCGGGGCAGAAAACGTGCAATGTCGCAAAAGGTTCCCTGGATCTGCTCCAGGACGCTGGAACGTCAGGCCGAAGCGGTATGGGGCAGCACGAAGGGCACGCCCGCTTCGGGCACGCCGTTGATGCGCATGCGGCAGCCGAAGACGGCTTCCATCGCATCGTCCGTCATGACATCGGCCGGGCGTCCCGCCCGCTCGATGCGGCCGGCCTTCATCATCACCATGTGGTCGGCGAACATGGCGGTGAGGTTGAGGTCGTGCATGACGGCGATCACCCCGCCGCCGTTTTCGCAATAGCGGCGGGCGAGCTGCATTATGGTGAGCTGGTGGCGGATGTCGAGCGCCGAGACCGGCTCGTCGAGCATTAGGAAGCAAGGCTCGCCGTCGAGGACTGGCTCCCAGATCTGGGAGAGCACGCGGGCAAGCTGCACGCGCTGCTGCTCGCCGCCGGAAAGCTCCTGATAGAGCCGCCCGGCAAAGCCCGAGAGGTCGACGGCGCGAAGCGCCTCGGCGGTGATGGCGTCGATGCGGTCGGCATGGCGGTTCGGGCCGACGGTCAGGCCGAGGCGGACGATCTCGCGCACGGTGAAGGGAAAGGCGATGGTCGCGGCCTGCGGCAGTACGGCACGCTTGATGGCGAGCTGCCAGGGCTCGAGCGCGCGGATGTCGTGGCCGTTGAGGGTGATGTCGCCCTTGCTCGAAAGCTCGCCCGCGACGGCCTTCAGCATCGTCGTCTTGCCCGAGCCGTTGGGGCCGACGATCGCGGTCAGCTCCCCGGCCTTCGCCTGCAGCGATACGCCGTGAACGATGGTCTTGCCGGAAAGGCTGACCGTGAGGTTCCTTGCAGCGATCATTTCCGTCCTACCAGCCGTTCCGCGTGCGGTCGCGCAGCAGCACCCAGAGGAAGAAGGGCGCGCCGGCCAGCGCCGTGATGATGCCGATGGGCAGTTCCGCGGGGGCGACGATGGTGCGCGCCAGCATGTCCGCCCCGAGCATCAGCACGCCGCCGAGCAGCGCGGAGGCCGGCAGCAGGTAGCGATGGTCCGGCCCTATGACGATGCGCAGCAGGTGCGGCACCACGATGCCGACGAAGCCGATGCCGCCGCTGACGGCGACCGAGGCGCCGACGGCGCCCGCCACGGCGACGACCGCGGTGTATTTCAGCCGCTGCACCTTGACGCCCATATGGAAGGCGGCGGCCTCGCCAAGGGTGATGGCGTTGAGCCCGCGCGACAGGAAAGGCACGACGAGGAGGGCGACGAGGATGATCGGGCCGGCGGCGAGAAGCTTCGTCCAGGTCATACCCGAGAGCGAGCCGAGGCTCCAGAAGGTGACGTCGCGCAGCTGCTTGTCGTCGGCCATGTAGATGAGGATGCCGGTGACGGCGCCGGCAAGGGCCGCGATGGCGATGCCGGCGAGCAGCATGGTGGCGACGGAGGTCTGCCCGCCGCGCGTGGCGATCTGGTAGAGCAGCAGCGTCGTCAGAAGCCCGCCGAGGAAGGCGGCAAGCGGCAGCGCATAGGCGCCGAGCGCCAGCATGAGGCCGGCCGGCAGGCTGCCGCCGAGCACGATCATCAGCACCGCGCCGAGTGCCGAGCCCGAGGAGATGCCGACGAGGCCGGGATCGGCGAGCGGATTGCGGAAGAGGCCCTGCATGACGGCGCCCGACATGGCGAGCGCCGCGCCGATCAGGAAGCCGAGCAGGGCGCGCGGCATGCGGATGTCGAAGACGATGATGCGGTCGCGCATGCTGAGCGCGGTGTCTTCCGCGCCGGTGAGGAGCGCGCCGATGACATTGACCGCGGATGCGTCCGACGCGCCGGTGGCGATGGACAGTGCGATCGCGGCGACCGACAGGATGACGAGGAGACAGAGGGTGAGGCGGGCGATCGCGGTGCGGTCACCGGCCGCCTGCCCGCCGGCGGCGCGCATCAGGAAGGGCCTGCGTGCGACCGGGCCGCGCATGGCGTCATTGAGAGACATTACCGGGCTTGCCGTAGAGTTCTTTGTTGAGGTCGCTGACGGCCGAGGCGGTGCGCGGGCCGAAGCCGAGCAGGTGCAGGCTGTTCATGCGCAGGACCGTCTTGTTCTTGCCGGCCGGCGTCACGGCGATGGCGGGATGGGCGAGCACTTCCTCGTCCGTGCTGCCTGCGCCCGGGCGCGTCATGACCATGACGACGTCGGGCTTGGCGTTGATGACCGCCTCGTCGGTGAGCGGCTTGTAGCCGTCGAAGGTGCCTTCGGTGGCGTTGATCGCGCCGGCAAGGCCGATGATGCCGTCGGCGGCCGTGTGGTTGCCGGCGGCCATGATGCGGCCGTTCTGGAAGCTCAGGATGAAGAGCACGCGCTTGCGCTCGCTTTCCGGCCGCTTGGCGGCATCGGCGATGGCGCCGTCGAGTTCGGCGCCGACCTTCTCTTCCAGCGCCTTCGCCTTTTCCGGCACGCCGAGGAAATTGCCGACGACATCGATCTTCCTGAGGATCGCGGCGCGGTCATAGCCTTCCGGCACGGTCTCGAAGGGAATGCCTGCGCTTTTCAGCACGGCCAGCGCATCGGCCGGGCCGCTGCCTTCCACCGCGAGGAGCGCGGTGGGATTGACAGCGATGACGCCTTCCGGCGAGAGGGCGCGCATGTAGCCGACATCCGGCAGCTTCAGCGCCTCTTCGGGATACATGCTGGTGGAATCGCGCGCGACGATCCGCTCGCCCTCGCCGAGCGCATAGACGATTTCCGTCACCGCGCCGCCGATCGTCACCAGCTTCGACGTGTCGACCTTCTGCATGTCCTGCGCGGCCGCCTTGCGGACGAAGCCGCCGTCGACGGGCAGGGTGAAGGTCGCCAGCAGCGGGGCGGAAAGCGCGAAGACGGTGAGGGCCACTTCCCACGGGCGGGCGCGGCGCAGATCGAAGCTCTTGCTCATGATCGTAATCCTTGGGTCGTGGTCCCTGATGGTGCTCGTCTTCAGGCGGCGGCGCTGTCGGGGCGCGGCAGGCCGTCGAGGATCTCGCGCCAGTCGGCGCGCTCGCTCATGCCTTCCTTCCGCTTGCCGAAGAACTGGACGATCATCTCGCCGCTCGCGTCATAGGCTTCGAGCGAGGTGACGTGCCCGTCGCTGGTCGGCTTGCGGACGACCCAGCACTCGACGATGTGGTCGGTGCGCAGGTGCATGTGGAAGGTGGGATCCATCACGTTGAGCCAGGGACCCATCGGCTGGATGTTCTTCACCGGGCCGGTGTGGATCTGGATCGTGCCGTGATTGCCGGCGAAGCACATGATCTCGGCGTCGCGCTCGGCCGAGGCGCGCAGCAGTTCGCTGACAGCATCGGCGCGCACCTGGCGGGCGAAATCCTCGCCGACGCTGCGCACGGCGTCCTGGCGGGCGATCTTCAGCTTGCGCAGCATGCCGAAGAACTGGTGCGTATCCGTCATGGCGCTCCAGTTCTCGCGCAGCGCCGCCACATCGACCGGGCCGGTCTCGACGGTCTTCTCCGAGACGACTTCGACGAATTCCTGCGACTGGTCCTCCAGGCGGAAGTCGGAGACGATGGCCTCGTAGGCTTCGAGGTTGGAGGCCGGGCGAAGGTGGACCTTGTGCACGGCGTCGCCGGCCTTGTCGAAGAACTGCAGGCTGCGGCGGACCTGCTCGCCGTCGGTCTTCGTTACGGCGAAGCCATGGGCCCAGGTGCCGGGGAAGATGCGCAGGTCGATATTCTCGCCGAGCACGATCGAGGCGTGCTTGCCGGTGGTGACCTTCTCGAACACGCCGATCTTCTCGTGCACGACGCTCTCGTTGCGGGTCAGCGCCATGATCTCGCCGAGGGCTTCGGCACGCTCGAGGAAGCGATTGGCGCTGCCGTCGATGCGGATCGCGGTGAGCCCGACCTCGGCCGCGACGAGCGCAGCCTCCGAAATACCGAGCTGGGCAGCGATGTCACGCTCGCGCATCTTGGGGTTTTCCGCACGGAAGGCGCGGATTTCGGCGGGTGTCGGTCGGGTCGTGTCGGTCATGGTCGCGGCCTTCATTCAAATGTTCATGGCCATTTTCCTGCTGCTCCCGCTGGTCCGTTTTTCTCGGCGGAACAGGGAGTTGCGGGGGAATTTGGCGTTTACTATCTTGACTTGCTTACTCATATTTATCTATAGGCGCAATACAGGACTGGCAAACTCATGTTAATTTTGTGAGACGCCGGAACCGACGTCCGGACCGAAAACACGAACAGGCAAGCCATGATCGTACGCACCCTTCTTCTCTCGTCGATGCTCGCAGCCGCCGCCGTCTCCGGCGCGGCCGCACAGGAAGCCGCGCCCAAGGGGCTGGATGTCGAGCTCAATGCGCTTGCCGCCTCGCAGAAGGGCTGCCTCTTCACCTTCGTCGCAGCGAACGGCTTTCAGCAGAACGTTTCGAAGGTCTCTTTCGAATTCGTGATCTTCAACGACAAGGGCACGGTCGAGCGGCTGGCGCTGCTCGATTTCCGCGACCTGCCGGCCGGCAAGTCGAAGGTGCGCCAGTTCGACGTGCCGGGCATCAAGTGCGAAGGGGTGAAGAACCTGCTGATCAACGATGCGCCGGTCTGCGAAGGCGAGGGGCTCGACAAGGCCCGCTGCATGGACGGCATCGTCACGCGCAGCAAGGCTTCGGCCGGTCTCGAAGGTTGAGTTGAGTGGCGGCCCGCATGAGGCGGGCTCGCGATAAACGGAACGGTGGATAAGGCGATGGCTGGAAGCAAGTGGCTCTGGATCGGTGCGGGGGTGTTTTCCCTGCTGGCCCATGCCGGGGCGGCCGCGATCCTCACCATGACGCCGGCTGCGCCGGAAGACGAGGCGCTGATCGCCGGCGGCGTCGTCGCGGAAGTGGCCATGCTCGGCAACGGCGCCTTCGAGGCGGTCGAGTCTGGCAATCCCGAAGAAGCGATCACGCCGGAAGCGATCCAGCCCGACGTCACCGAGCCGCAACCGCAGGAGGTTGCGGAAATCAAACCCACCGAGATCCAGCCCGAGACGACCGAGATTGCGCCCGTCGATCCGGTGGTGTCGGAGCCGGTGCAGGAGCTGTTCGTTCCCTCCGCCGAGGTGGAGATCGCCGCGATCCCGATCCCGGAAATCAAGCCCGAGGTCGAGCCGGAACGGGAGATCAAGCCGGTTCCCGAGGTGAAGAAGCAAGAGCCGGTCAAAAAGGTCGAGCGCAAGAAGCCGAAGCAGAAGGTCGTCCGCAAGGCCGGCGAGAAGGGCACGGCGAAGGCGAATGCCACGAAGGGCGAGGTGGACGGCTCGGCCGACGTGAAGACCGCCTCCGTCGGCGGCCAGAAGAAGGGCAACTCGTCCACGGCCGGCAATGCCGCCGTCAGCAATTATCCGGGCAAGGTCCGCAACAAGATCAACCGCGCCAAGCGGCGCGCGCCGGGCGGCGAGAGCGGCAGCGTGGTCGTGAGCTTCGTCGTCGGTTCGGGCGGGCAGGCGAGCGGCATCCGTGTCGCGCGCAGCTCCGGCAGCGCGGCGCTCGACAGGGCGGCGGTCGATTCGGTGCAGCGCGCCGCGCCCTTCGCGAAAATCCCCGAGGCCGCGGGGCGCGCGTCCTGGGCATTCAACGTGCCGATCGTGTTCAACTGAGGCGATCTTTCCCGCTGCCTTCCGGTCGGCGGGATTTTTTTGTCGGAAAATATGACTTTAATAGTCATGTTTATACTTTACTCTGAAAATCAAGTTTTGTAGGTTGACCCGGACTGAGGCTCCGCCCACGCGGAGTGCCAAAGGGGATGCTGCATGAATACGATGACTGCGGGCCGCATGGAGTCGGTCCTGAAGGCAATGATCGCCGAGCGGGACCGGCGCATCGCCGATCTGGAGCGCCAGCTTGCCGCGCTCCGCAAGCAGATGGCCGAAGGCCCGCAGGAGGGAGCGGCCGCAGCGCCGACCGCCCAGCGGATGGAGGTGCGGGCGCCGCAGGCGCAGGCCCCCCGCAGCGTGGAAGTCACCAGAGTGAAGCGCCGGACCGGCGAAGCGGAGAGGAAGGCGATGCGCGAGAAAAGGCAACAGCAGCAGGCCCGCCAGCGGCAGGACAATGACGAGAAGGCCGACAAGGCCGGCCTCGAAGGCCGCAGCTTCCTCTATGTCGGCGGCCGCGACTGCCAGGTGGCGCATCTGCGTCAGATCGCCAGCTCCTACGGCGCAAACCTCATCCATCACGACGGCGGTCTTCGCGAGGCGGTTTCCCGCATCGACAACGTGCTGCCCTCCGTGGACTGCGTCTTCTGCCCCATCGACTGTATCAGCCATGATGCCTGCATCCGCGTGAAAACGGGCTGCAAGAAGTGGGAGAAGGCCTTCGTGCCGCTGCGCAACGGCAGCAAGTCCTCCTTCGAGCGGGCCCTGCAGAGCATGAGCCAGGGAGACAGTACCCAGTGAATGACGAAAGACCCGAGGCCTTCGCGATGATCGGCCTGCACAAGCTGGCCGCCCAGAACGGCGACGGCCTCGTACCGGAACTCTATGCCCTCCTGACGCGCCGCGCTTGCCTGCTGGACAGCGCCAATGTCATGGAATTTCCCGTGCACGACGCCCGCCCGCCAGCGCGACGGGCGGCTTTCGAGGACGACACCGCCCTCGATGCGCGCAACGACAATGTCGTCGCGTTCTCCTCGCTGCGTCGCGCCCCCTCCGGGCGCTGACGTCAGGCTTGCTTCTTAGAGCATTTCCGCTTTTCTTCGAATCGCGAAAACGCTCCAACTCTTTATTTTAACGCAATTCCGGACGCAAAACCGCTTCACACTTTTGCTGGAATTGCTCTAGGCAGGAACGCGCCGAGCGCGATCGCCAGCCATCCCGCCATCATCACGACGCCGCCGGTCGGCGCGGACATGGGGAAAAGCCCGTGTCCCGCCGAATGGCGGAAGACGAGGTCGCCGGCAAAGAGCGCCGTGCCGAGGGCCAGCAGCAGCGCGGCGAGCGGCGCGGTCCGCACCATTGGCCAGGCCGCGTGGAGCGCGACCAGCGCCGGGGCATGGGCAAGGCACATGGCGGAAGCGCCGGCCATCAGGCGCGGATCGCTGCCATGCGAGGCGGCCGCCGCCGTTGCGACGCCGGCAAGGCCCATCAGGCCGGCGACGAGAAGGCTTGCCGAGCGGAACGAAAAGGACATGGATGACTCCCGGGACTATTCCTGGTTCTGCATGTGGTGGGCAAGCCGGGTAACCGGCTCGAGGATGATCTTCCGGAGGCCCTCGCCGGGCACGGTCTCTTCCAGCGCGCGCACGAAGCAGAGCAGCCATTCGTCCCGTTCGGCCGGGCCGATCGGCGCGACGAAATGGCGGCGGCGCAGCATGGGGTGGCCGCGCTTCTGCGTATAGAGCGGCGGGCCGCCGAGCCAGCCGGTCAGGTATTCGTAGAGCTTTTCCTCGCTGCCGGTGAGGTCCGGCGGATGGATGGCGCGGCAGCGGGCCGCTTCCGGCAGGGTGTCCATCAGCGCGTAGAAGCGGCGCGTCAGGGCGCGCACGCCCGCCTCGCCGCCCACCGCCTGGTAGAGGGTGATCGTCTCGCCCTGCCGTTCCTGCTCTTGCGTCGCGTCGGTCATGGTTCTTCCCGTTGTCCAGGGTCTTAGCGCCGCCGCATCCGCCGCGCAATCCCGGCTGCAGAGCTGCGGCAATGCGCCCGGCAGCGCCGCCTCGGGCGGATTGACAAGAAACCGTCTAGACGGTATGTTTTATTATGAGCAAAGCCCACCATCGCAAGAAGCATCCCGAGGCCGTCCGCCAGCAATTGCTGGAAGTCGCGGCGAAGCTGTCGCTGGAGAAGGGGCCGGCGAGCGTGACGCTCGATGCCGTTTCCCAGGCGGCCGGGGTCAGCAAGGGGGGCCTGCTGCATCATTTTCCCAACAAGCTGTCGCTGCTCGACGGCCTGTTCGACGACCTGACGGAAAAGTTCGACCGGGCGCTTGCCGAGCGCATGCGCGACGATCCTGAGCCGAAGGGCCGCTTCACGCGGGCCTATGCGGCGATCTGGTTCCTGCCGGAGGGCCTTTCCGACGGCGAGCAATGGAAGGTGCTCACCGTCGCGCTCATCTCCGAGCCGCACCTGCGCGAGCGCTGGCGACAATGGGTCGACCGGCACCTTGCGGAAAATGTCGGCACGGATTCGACGCTCGACGCCATGCTCGTTCGCTATGCGGTGGACGGGCTCTGGCTGGCCGACCTGCTCGGGGCGCCCGTCATGGATGCCGCACCGCGCGCGGCCATGCTGGAGCGCCTGATGGCCCTGTCGCGCACCTGACCGTCTTTTGCAATCCGCGCCGGAAGGCGCCCGTTGGCGCGGCCTGCGCCGGAGACCTCACATGAACATCACCGCCGTCTATGCCGTCCTGGTGGCCGCCATCGTCTTCGAGGTGCTCGGCACCTCCGCCATGCAGGCCGCGCAGCACTTCTCCCGCCTTGGGCCGACCCTCGTCATGGTGGTCTGCTATGCCGTGGCGTTCTACTTCCTCTCCTGGAGCCTGCGCTACGTTCCGGTCGGCATCGCCTATGCGATCTGGAGCGGCCTCGGCATCGTGCTGATCTCGCTCGTCGGCTACTTCGCCTTCGGCCAGAAGCTCGACTTTGCCGCCATTGCCGGCCTCGGCCTGATCATTGCCGGCGTTCTTGTGCTGAACCTTTTCTCCAAATCGACATTCCACTGAAGGGGAGCCGGAATCGTGAGAGGACCCCGCTTGCCAAGACGCGGGACTACCTCTATCGGTTTCGACGAATTGAAAGCGGTTTCAATTCCCGGCCTTGAAGGAATGGCACATGGCAATACGCACCATCGTATGGGGTGAGAACATCCACGAGCAGACGAACGAGATCGTCCGCTCGATCTATCCGAACGGCATGCACAACACGATCGCCGAGGCGCTGAACAGGGATCCCGCGATCCGCGCCACGACGGCGACGCTGCAGGAGCCGGAACACGGGCTCACCGAGGCCCGCCTTGCCGAGACGGACGTCCTCGTCTGGTGGGGCCACAAGGATCACGGCGCGGTCGACGATGCGGTGGTGGAGCGCGTGGCGCGGCGCGTGTGGGAAGGCATGGGCCTCCTCGTGCTGCATTCCGGCCATTTCTCCAAGATCTTCAAGCGCCTGATGGGCACGCCCTGCGCGCTGAAATGGCGCGAGGCCGGCGAGCGCGAGCGGCTCTGGGTGATCAATCCCCGCCACCCCATCGCCGAAGGGCTCGGCGAGAACTTCGTGCTGGAAAACGAGGAGATGTATGGCGAGCAGTTCTCCGTGCCGGAACCGCTGGAAACCGTCTTCATCTCGTGGTTTGCGGGCGGCGAGGTGTTCCGCTCGGGTCTCACCTGGCGTCGCGGCGCCGGCAACATCTTCTATTTCCGCCCGGGCCACGAGACCTACCCGACCTATCACGACGCCACGGTCCAGAAGGTCCTGGTCAATGGCGTGAAATGGGCCTTCAACCCGCAGGGCACCTATGCGGCCATCCACGATGCGCCGAACGTGCCGGTCGACAAGGCCCTGGAGCCGATCGAGGAGCGCGGCCCGAAATTGCATGAGGCCGGCGAAGCCGGTTACCGCTGAGGCGAACGATGCGTCTTCTCGTTGTTGGAACAGGCGGCATGGCTAATACCCATGCCAGATATTTTGCCGCAATAGACGGCGTCGAGCTGGTCGGCGCGGTCGATGTCGACCCCTCGCGGGCCAAGGCCTTCGCCGACCAGCATGGTATCGCGAATGTCTTCACCTCGCTGGAGGACGCCATCGCCTGGAATGGCTTCGACGCGGCGACCAATGTCACGCCCGACCGCGCGCACCATCCGACGACGCTGGCGCTGCTGGCGGCGGGCAAGCATGTGATGTGCGAGAAGCCGCTGGCGGAAAACTACGCCAAGGCCGACGAGATGGCCCGCGCCGCCGAGGCGTCCGGTCTCGTCACCATGGTGAACCTCACCTATCGCAACGTGGCGCCGTTGCAGAAGGCGCGCGCGATGGTTCTGGCGGGCGAGATCGGCCGCGTGCGCCATGTCGAGGCGTCCTATCTGCAAAGCTGGCTCGTCTCGAAGGCCTGGGGCAACTGGGCGACGGAAAGCCAGTGGCTCTGGCGCCTTTCCACCCGCCACGGCTCGAACGGCGTGCTGGGCGATGTCGGCATCCACATCCTCGATTTCGCCAGCTACGGCGCGGCGAGCGACGTGGACCACGTCTTCGCCCGGCTGAAGGCTTTCGACAAGGCGCCGGACAACCGGATCGGCGAATACGACCTCGACGCCAATGACAGCTTCACGATGACGGTGGATTTCGACAACGGCGCGCTCGGCGTCATCCATGCCAGCCGCTGGGCGACCGGCCATCTCAACGAGCTGCGTCTTCGCATGCATGGCGACAAGGGTGCCCTCGAGGTCATCCATTCGACCGAGGGATCGAAGCTGCGCGGCTGCCTCGGCGAGGATGTCGAGCAGGCCGTCTGGCGGGAGATCGACGCCGGCACGGTGCCGACCAATTACGAGCGCTTCGCCGCAGCCGTCGCGGCGGGCGAAAGGATCGAGCCGGGCTTCCGCCATGCCGCCGAGCTCCAGAAGGTGCTCGATCTTGCTATTGAGACCGAGAAGGGGCGCTGCGAGCTGGCGGTTTGACCTTAACTCCGGGCCGCGCCTGTCGAGCCGCGGATGACGAACTCGACCGGCCAGACCTCCTGAAGCGCCTCCGGCGCTTCCCCCTGCAAAAGCCGCAAGGCCATGTCGCCGATCCGCTCGCCCGCCGCGCGGATCGGCGACTGCGTCGTGGTGACGGCCGGAACGAGATTATCGGGGCTGAGATAGGGAAAGACGTCGTCATGGGCGATGAGTGAGACATCCTCGCCCACGGCAAGTCCCGCGATGCGGATCGCCCGCATGGCGCCCAGCGCCGACATCATCGACCCCGCGATGACCGCCGTCGGCGGGGCGGGGAGGGCGAGGAAGCCCTGCATGAGCCGAAAGCCGGTCTCGTCGGTGAACTCGCCGTGGCCGGTCAGCGCTGGATCCACTGCTATGCCTTCTGCCGCGAGCGTCCTGCGATACCCCTTGTCTCGGTCGCGGGCATAGGTGCTCGCCGTATCGCCGTTGATGAGGGCGATGCGGCGATGGCCGAGCGCGGCAAGATGCTTCGTCGCGGCGGCGATGGCCCCGAAATTGTCGATGTCGAGGAAGGCGAAGGGCTTTTCCGCCTCGCTTCGCCCATGCACGATGAAGGGCAGGCCGAGCGCCTGCAAGAGCGCGATGCGCTCGTCGGTGCGGGCGGGCGTATGGACGATCACGGCGTCCACCCGCTTGCTCGCCGCAAGCCGGCGATAGGCGGCCGCCTCGTCCTGCGCGCTCTCGACGGTCGAGACGAGGATGTCGATACCTTCCTGCTGCAGGCGCGTCGAAAGACCGCCCATGAACTCGCTGGAATGGGGCCCGAAGCGCCCGCCGCCCTGGAAGACGATGCCGATGGCGCCGGCCCGGCCGGTCGCCAGTCGCTGGGCGATGCTGTTCGGGCGGTAGCCCAGCCGCTCCGCGGCCTCCAGCACGCGCGCACGCGTTTCCGCCTTTACCTCCGGATAGCCGCTCATCGCCCGGCTCACCGTCGTCTGGGAGAGGCCGATGCGCGCGGCAAATTCCTTGAGGTTCATTCTCTTCCCCTCGAAAGCAGTCTTTCGATTGCGGCCTTTATGGACTCTCCCGTCCATCGCCGCAAGCAAGGGCAGGGGCATGGCTGTCCGCTTCCGTTAAAGCCGTTCGCGCTAAGGCATCATTCAGGTTGCAGAATCCCGCTTGATAAATGTTAACGACACGTTAAAGTCCGGATTTGAACGACATGGTTGTAGCGAAGGTGAATTTCGCTTCTGCTAATATGTCGATGGGGTGAAGGCCGGAGGGAACGCGGCCGCTCATCCGGGCCTTTCGAGCAGGGACGGCTTCGAGGGCTATTCGCGACGACATTGGGGGGAAGATCATGCAGGCGGGCAGCGTGTTGCCGGCCGCGATGGGTCCGTCTGTTCGATCGGACCTGCAGCCGGAAAATCTCGACGCGAGGGCAGGCGGTCGGTCACGCGAAGCCTCGACGGGGAAGGGGCAGGGCCGGTCGGCTGGGCCGCTCGTCTATAGCCGGAGTGAGGCTGGCCGGCGGCCTGCCTATTTCCGCGTGCTGGAGCGGGTATTCGGCGCGCGGCGGGCGCGGCTTCGCAGCCTCCTTTTCGCGCGGGCGCCGGTGCTATTCCTCATGGTGGAGGAGGTGTTCCTTCTTTATGTGCTGGTCGGGCTTTTCCGTACCCTGCTGGGGCGGCGGACCGTTGGGCTCCTGCTCAAGCCGGGCCCGCTTGCCGTTTCTCCCCGCTGGGGAAACCGCTGGCGGCGCGCGGTGCTGCAAAGGCTGAAGCGCTGCCGCGCGGTGCGCACGCTCTCCATCGTGCCCTTCAGCGTCCTTCCGCCCGCCGCCGCCATTGCCGACGGCTATATTTACGATTTCCAGCTCTGGGACCTGAGCGAGGAGGAGCGCAAGGCGGTGAACGCTCTGCGCGCCGAGCGCCGGCCGGGCGACCGCCTGGTGCTGACGGCCATCGGCAGCCAGTGCGGCCGGAAAGGCTTCGATCTCTTCGCCGATATCTATGCCCGGTCCGCGCGGCTGCGGGCGTGCTACCAGTTCATCGCCTGCGGCAAGGTTGCCGTGGCCGACGCCGAGCATGCCGAGGTCCTGCGCGAGGGCGGCGGCGTCACGGTTGACCGGTTCATCTCCGATGCTGAGCTGCTGGGCGCCTATGCGGCGAGCGACGCGATCTGGTGCTTCTACCCGCGGACGGGGGACCAGGCCTTCGGCATTCTCGGGCGGGCGGCGCAGCTCGGCCTTCCGGTGGTGGTGCGCGAAGGCTCGCTCGGTCATCGCCTGTGCGCCATTGAGGACGTGCCACACCTTGCCGCTAAGATGGAGGGGCTTTCTGCCCGTCTCGCCGGCTCGCTGCCGCCGCGGGACGAGCTGCGCGGCCGTCATGCGGCCGAGCGCTTTGCTATGGAAAGCGAGGCGACACTGCGCGCCGCCCTCGGCCTTGCCGCGCCGCATACGGCAACGGAGGCATAAAGCTCTCAGGCGAGCCGCTTGCCGTCCTCGCCGATCACCTTCTCGCCATCCTCCTTGGCGAAAGGCCCCTTGTGCGTGTCGGGAAGGATATCGAGCACGACTTCCGACGGCCGGCAGAGCCGCGTTCCGAGTGGCGTCGTCACGAAGGGGCGGTTGATGAGGATCGGCTCGGCCACCATGTGGTCGAGCAGCTCATCGTCCGACAGTGCGGGATTGGCAAGGCCGAGGGCGGCGTAGGATGCTTCCTTCTCGCGAATGGCAGCGCGCACCGCAAGGCCGGCGGTGGCGATCAGGGCCCGCAGTTCCTCCCGGGTCGGCGGTGCGGCGAGATAGTCCACGATCCTCGGCTCGATGCCGGCATTGCGGATGAGGGCCAGCGTGTTGCGCGAGGTGCCGCATCGCGGATTGTGATAGATGATCGCTTCCATGGCCGGCCTTTTGAAGAGGTGTCCGGCAAGGGATACGCGATCAAGGCGCAGCGTCAAGCCGTAAGGCGAGGCGACGCCGTCCCCGCCCTTTCGCAGCCGGCGTTCAGCGCCCTGTCAGCCGCAAGGCTTTTTCTGTCGCCCAAATCGGTAGGAAAGGCGATCATGAAGCGGTTCTTGAAATGGACAGGGCTTGCGTCCGGCGCGGCGGGCCTCGGGCTCGGCCTCTATCTCGTGGCAATACAACTGACAGGAAATTTCGCCGCCGTCGTGCCGGGGGAAGTCTACCGCTCCAACCAACCCACGCCGGCCGATCTCGCGACCTATGCCGAGCGCTACAAGATCCGTACCGTCATCAACCTGAGAGGCCGGGATGAAAAGTCGGCCTGGTACAAAAACGAGGCCGCCGCGGCAAGACAGCTTGGCCTCACCCTGATCGACTTCCCCCTGAACGCCAGCCGGCGCCTCGACGCGAAGACGGCGGACGACCTTGTCGCAACCCTTCGCGACGCGCCACGCCCGATCCTCATCCATTGCCGCTCAGGCGCCGACCGAACCGGCCTCGCCTCAGTCGTCTATCTCGCCCGCGTCGCGCATGAGGACGAGGAAACCGCGGAACACCAGCTCTCCATCCGCTACGGCCATTTCGGCGTTCCCTTCTTCTCCCCCACCTATGCCATGGACGAAAGCTGGGAGGATATGGAAGCTGCGGCGCGTTCCGCAAGCTAAGCGTTTCCCGCTTATGTCGAGAATTCCTGCAAATGTCAGCCTCGCGTTTCGAGCCGACTATTGACCGTCCTTGATGATGAGGCGGCGCGGGAGATCAAGCGGCGCCGAGCGTGCTGATCAGGACATCAGACACACGGTCGATCTCCTCGTTGGTGAGGTCATGATAGCTCGGCAGATTTATCGCGCGGCTAGGAAGATCGTATGCGTTGACGTTCTCAGGCTTTGGCTTGAAGGATGGAGTGGAACTCAACGGCCAGAAGAACACGCGGGCATCGATATTTTCAGCCTGGAAGGCTGTCTGCAACTTTTCGCGCGTGATGCCGGTTTCTTTGTCGAATACGGCCGTGGGCATCCAGAAACCGTTTTGGGTGCCAGGAGGCTCGGGGTTCAGAGCAACGCCACTAAGTGTACCCAACACATCCCTATAACGAGCAAAAACCGCCCGCTTGCGAGAGATCAACTCGCCGATACGCTCCATCTGGCCCACACCGAGTGCTGCTTGGATGTTGGAAATTTTGTATTTAAAGCCGACCTCGTCCGGCCAAAACTGCTTCGTCTGCCGACGAGCGCGACCATGATTGGAGAGGGTGAGGGCTCGTTCGTAGAGGGTATCGTCATTGGTGACAAACATACCGCCTTCACCCGTTGTCACCGTCTTGGTGCCGTGAAAGGAGAAGGTACCGAAAGTACCGAGCGAGCCTGCCCGCGCCCCGTGCCAGACTGATCCAATGGCCTCGGCGGCATCCTCTACAACGGCAATCCCGTGTCGGTTGCCGATGTCGCGTAATGCATCCATGTCGCAAAGATTGCCATAGATATGCACGGCGATGATTGCCTTGGTGCGTCCAGTGATAGCTGCCTCGACTTTTTGCGGGTCGATACACCAACTGTCCGGCAGGACATCCACGAAAACGGGGGTAGCACCGAGATAGGTAATGGGTGCAGCTGATGCTATCCAGTTCGTGTCGGCGATAATGATTTCATCGCCCGGGCCAATGTCAAGCGCGGCGAGGCCCAGATGGATCGCCCCGGTGCAGCTCGAAGTGGAGATGGCGTACTTGACGCCCAAATGCTCGCGAAACGCCGCTTCGAATTTATGAATATAATCATAGCACCGCTCGCCCCAGCCATTGGCCGCCGCATCGGTTGCATATGCCACTTCGCGTTCCGTGATCGAGGGTTTCGTGTAAAGAATGCGCGATTTCATCTAGATTTACCGATTTTTGCAAAATGGGGGGCTAATTCCGGGAAACTATACCATTTCCTTCCGATCCGTTCATTTTTTCTCTCTGTCAAGGCGGCGCATTCTCATCTTTTGGCGAGCTCCTCGGGAGCAGACGCTTGATTGATGTATCTTATTGTTAAGAATGTGCCCTAGGGGTAATCGAAATTCGTACTTCGTATTCGGTACCATCCTCGTCAGTGAACCAGCAAGCGGGGTAATGTCCAAACGTCCTTGCCCGCAAAAGATTCAGAAAATCTCTCGCGGAGTACGTTTGATTTAGCTGAAAATGACATGCGTTATCCATTTCGCGAGCGTAATGAAAATTGCCAAGTGACATGTCTTGAGTGGAACGCCTCACATCGTTGTGTAATATGCTCGAGAAAGTCGATTTAAATAAATCAATCATGCTCTCCAAGCTTTTTTTGTAGAGGTCCCCCGCATTGTCTGTCCAACTATAGGGAACCTGCTTTTGTGCGATAATATCCCCATCGTCAATTCCACTTCCCAAAAAATGAATCGATACCCCAAAAGGCTCACCATTCTTCAGTGCCCAAAAATTGGGGTTTTTTCCACGGTGAAAGGGTAGGAGACTCGGGTGGGTATTTATGAATCCCTTGGTGGCTATATTTATGTCATCTTTAGATAGTATTTTTGGCCACCACAATAGTATTCCTAAATCAATGCCTCCATCTATTCTTGAGGAGATCGTGTTTCTAATCGATCGCGCGTTTAGAGCCTCAACTGGAATAGAGTGTTTCTGGCAGTGCTGAAATATGTCATTCTCAGATACAGTAATTACAAGTGAGACGCTCTCCGGGTGGTAGGTGGAAAGCCATTCGACAATCCGTTTGCCGACATAGCCATCAGCGCATACGACGATGGTTCCATTAACAGCGGTCATCACCTGCTCCAAAGATCGCTTAAAGAGGCCTATGAGAGCACGGGGTGCTCGTCAGCAGTGGGGTGAAAGAGCTTCGGATATCAGCCCGTTCTCATGACGTCTAGGAGCTGTTTATGGTAGGCTATGCTCTAGAATTTTTTTCCTACCATCTTTTTGATCTTGAGACGAAAAATGCGCCAAGGGGAAGCTCGGAGCTTATGATATGTGAAGCGCTTGCGTTGAGCGAGTATGCGTCGTTCTTGATCAGTGGGGAAGCCGCAGGCTTTAACTTCGGCATCATAGCAGGCATAAAAGAGGGGCATCAGATGTTCAAGCATTGCGATTCTATTTGAAAGTGTGCGCTCTCCGCGCAAACCGTTCCCCTTGACGGGAGAATAGGTTCGCTGGACGAAAAGCGTGCGATCATTGCCGATAGCAGCATCTTTGAGAAATACTGGTAGTAAAGTTAGGTGGTCACCAGCATAGGCCTCCGGATAGGCAGTCCACACGCGCTTGACGATGTCTTGGATTGCTGCAGTCCGCCATAGGCCGTAAAAGGCGCTCACATGATAGCTGTAGAACCGCTTTATTAGCCCATCGACGAAATCAGATTCCTCGATAATGCCAAATACAGATTCCTCTGTGTATTCTATAATGCTGCGGCGGGTGATGATCCGAGGGATTGCCAATATTGCATCAGGATTGTCATCAAGGCTTCCGATAAGCTCTTCAATGAAATTTTCGTCCGAATAGTCATCATCGGCTCGCCACATGAACATTTCAGTATTAGCGCGACGAACCAGGAACTCGAAATTCGGTAGCGAACCGATGTTCTCCTCCTGTCGAATAACCTCGATGCGGCTATCCTTTGCAGCATATTCCGCGCAAATATCCGGTGTTTCGTCGGTGGATGCATTGTCGGCGATGACAATGATGAAATCCTGATAAGTCTGCGCCAGCAGGCTGTCGAGACATTCGCGCAGCATGGGCGCTCCGTTATAAACTGGAATTCCGACCGTTACCCGTGCCATAGTCCGCGCGTCCTCAAATCATGCTGGTAGCAGATGCCCCTCTTTGCACATAAGAACGACTGGTCGCAAGCCGGAAACAACTTCGATTTCCTTCGTCTCGTGCTGGCCTCGTTAGTGATTGTCAGCCACGCCTATCCGCTGTTTATCGGGGCAGCGGATCCCTGGCAGGCGCATGGTTCGCCGTTCAATATCGGCCAGATGTGTGTCATGGCTTTCTTCGCCATCAGTGGCATGCTGGTGACACGTTCCGCCATCCTGTCTCGTTCGGTGCTGTCCTATATCGTTTCGCGCGTCATGCGGCTCTTGCCAGGCGCTTTCGTCTGTGCCCTGTTGATGACCTTTGCTCTCGGTCTCGTTTTTACGACTCTAGGCATCTACGAGTATCTCACGGACGGTTCGGTGTGGTCGTTTCTCCGGCGCAATACCATGCTGATGTCGATCCAATATGACCTGCCGGGAGTGTTCAAGGACAATGTTTATCCTGGTGCGGTCAATGGGTCTCTATGGTCGCTACGTGTTGAAATCCGCATGTACATGCTGTTCGGCGTAATCGTTTTTCTTGCACGGCTTAGACCGGAATGGATGCGTCATCTGAAATATTTGCTTCTGGTGCTTTTTGTCGTCGCATATTTTGGAGCGATACTTCCTCCACTTCTTCCAGAAGGTGTTTTGACGCCAAAAACGAACTGGATTTACGGTTATTATTTCGCGGCCGGTGCTGTTCTGCTATGCTGGGAACATGTTATTCCGCGCAATTTGATAGTTGCTGTGGTGTTGTTCATCGCTTCGCTTTTTACCGTTAATACGCCTTTTCTTGATCCTGCGATGCGATTGACTTTACCCTATCTTGTGTATTGCTTCGCCTTTTCGCAGGCTACTGCGTTAAAAAGGCTGCGTGGGGCGCCGGACATTTCCTATGGCATCTACATTTATGGCTTTCCGGTTCAGCAGTCGCTTTCGGCGTTATTCGCGGACCGCTTCGGTCTCCTGCCGCTTACCACCGCTTCGCTGGCAATTACCGTGGTGCTGGCCTCGCTAAGTTGGAAGCTGGTCGAGAAGCCTGCCCTCACGCGCAAGCGCGCTGTCGAGGATGCAATGGCAGGGCTTTATCGACGCGTCGTTCCGGTGGCTGGGGCGTAATGGTGCGGCCCCGTTCACAGGGACGCATCTGCGACGTATAAGGAGCCCATCATAGGGAGCGATTCCTGCCCCGTTCAACTTGGAAACAGGACCAGCCCAGTGTCGATGAGCAGCGCCGAAGCTCCCGTCAATGTCGTCTGCATGAAATGGGGTACGCTCTATGGCCCGGAATATGCCAACCGGCTTTATGCGATGGTGGCGCGCAATCTCTCCCGGCCGTTTCGTTTCGTCTGCTTCACAGACGATACGGCTGGACTTTGCTCTGGAATCGAGACGATGGAGCTGCCGCCGATCCGTATCGATCCACCTTATCAGAATACGCCGTGGAAGAAGCTGGCGCTTTATAACCCGACGCTTGGTAATCTTTCCGGGCCAACGCTTTTCCTTGATCTCGACGTAGTGATCACTGGTCCGCTGGATCGGTTTTTTGACCAGCCGGGCGATTATTGCGTTATCCATAATTGGACGCAGCCGAAGCAGATCAATGGCAATACATCTGTTTTCCGCTTCGAGATTGGTGCGCATTCTGACCTACTGGATCTATTCCACAGCCAGCCGACCCAGCACTGGGTGGATGTCTACCGTATTGAGCAGACCTTTCTCTCCCAGCAATTGCACCGGCAGGGCCGGTTGAGCTACTGGACGGAAGGTTGGTGCGTGTCTTTCAAGGTGCATTGTCTGCCTGGCGGCTGGAAGTTTCCGCGTATCCTGCTCAACTGGTTCATGCCGGCGCGGCTGCCGGACGGGGCGAGCGTTTGCGTTTTCCACGGACGTCCCAATCCGGACGATGCGCTGGCGGGGAAATGGCCAGGCAAGTGGTACAAGAGGCTTCTGCCAGCCCGCTGGATCGCGGATTACTGGCATGAATGAAATCCGTCGGATCGCCGCATGACCGGGCCACTCCTCAGTATCATTTCCGCTGTCTACAACAAAGCCGAAGTTCTGCCGGAGACCCTTCGGCTGGCCAGGGCGCAAAGGGGTATAGCGGAAGAAGACATCGAGTTCGTGTTTGTCGATGACAATTCTGCCGACGGTTCGCTGGCGCTACTTGAAGAGGAGGCGGGAAGGGATCCTCGCGTCCGAATTTTTGCCTCGCAGGACAACAACGGTCCGGCCATTGCTTTCAATCGGGCGGCGTCGCAGGCGCGGGGGCGGTATCTTCTTGCCATTGACGCTGACGACATGCTCCCCGGCAATGCGGCTAAGTTTCTGATCGACAGCGCGCGGCGTTTTGACGCCGCACTCGTCTTCGGGCGGTCGCGTCGTGGCGAAGATTGCCGGGATGTTCCGGAGGACGCCACGCTTTCCGTCGAGAGCGATCCGCTCGCTTTTGTCGCCGAACGCAAGATCGTGCGCATGGGATTTCTTGCCGAAAGGCAACTGTGGCTCAAGGCCGGCGGTGCGGACGAAACGGTCTTCATCCAGGATCAATCCCTGCCACTACGTCTTGCAGCTGCCGCCGACCGGCTCGTCTTCGTCGATGCACTGGTCTATCATTTGCGCCAGACGGGGGATGGCAATCTGTCGCGCAACGTGCTGCAGCAACATCACGATCGCTTTTTCGCATTATTGCCATTCCTCGACCGGCCGGATGCTTCGCCTACAGCGCGCAGGGCGGTCATGCGGCAGATGGTTTCAAGCCTGTGGAAAATGGATCGCGATCGTGGCGTGCAACTGCCGTTCCTTTCGGCTGCGGGCCGCTGCTACCTCCTTAATCGCCTGCTCGGTCTGGAACCGTCCGGACGCCTCCTCGCAGATGTAGCTGCCCGCCTGAAGACCCTTCCCGGCATCCGCCGCCCCGGAGGCATATGATGCGACCAAGACGTATTATGATCGTCGGTAATTTCGGGCGCAAAGACCTGTTCCGCCGCTACTTCAATACGGAAAGCAAGCTGGCGAATGGCTTCATCCGCGCCGGGCATCATGTCCTTTGCTTTTCTGATCGTGATCATGCGCGCGAGGCTAATATTTTCAGTACCCAGAAACTTGGCGTGAAGAAAATGCAAGCGAAGTTGATCGAGACGGCGGCGCATTACTGTCCTCACCTCGTGCTCTTCGGCCATGCGGATCTCATCGAGTCAGAAATCTATGAACGTTTGCGAGCCAATCATCCCGGTTTGCGGCTCGCCGCCTTCTGTGTCGATGCGCTGTTCCGCAGGGCGACCATGCAGCGTTTTGCCGCTCGCGCCCAACACGTGGATGCGGCCTTCCTGACCAGCGCCGATCGCGTGCAGGCAAAGGTGCTTGGAATACCCGCGGGTCGGCTGTTCTTCATGCCAAACCCCGTCGATCCGGGAATGGAAACGGCTCGCGTCTTCGAAACGCCTCGTGCAGCGTTGCGACTTGATGGCCAGTTCCTTGGCACGGGCATCGAACGGCGGGAAGAACAGATCGAAGCGATTCGTGCTGCGCTTCCGGCCGCCTATCGTTTCGAATCCGGCGGAAGGGCTTTTGCAACAACAAGAATGGACAGCACCACCTATCTGGAGCGCCTCGCCGACGCGGCTGTTTGTCCCAACTTGCCGCTGGACGATCTGAAGCCGGAGCAATTGACCTATCTCTATTCGTCCGACCGCATTGCCCAGACGCTGGGACAGGGAGTAACGACCCTGACTATCGCCGCTAGTCGGCTTGCCGACCTTTATGAAGATGGCGTGGTAGAATATGCAGATCGGCAGGATCTCATTGCAAAAATGATCACCCTTTATGAAAACGATGCAGAGCGGCGTCGTGTAGGTGGGATTGGTCATCGCATCGCGCACGACCGTACGAATGGAGCACGAGTCGCCAGTTACATTCTGGCGATCAGTCTGGGTGAAAGTGAAGGCGCCGTTTCCTGGCCGACCGTGTTGAATGACGGATAGTGGGCGATAATGAAAGGTCCGGAACCGTTGCGGGTCACCATGGCGGGCTAGCAGCAAGTCTGGCACATGAGGATGTCCATCCTATCGCTGCGACGAGGAGTGGGGCAGTCGTTTATTGTTGACAGGTCGGGCATATTTGCTAGTTGCTGCGAAGGGAGCGCAGGCGCTTTTGGTCAGGGAAATGGCTAAAAGAGCGGCGAATACTTGTAGTTCTATTTGTAGAATGGAAGCGTTATGAAGGCAGTGATTTTGGCCGGGGGGCTTGGCAGCAGGATCTCCGAGGAATCCGTCTTGCGGCCGAAGCCGATGATCGAGATCGGCAATCGTCCCATCTTGTGGCATATCATGAAGATGTACTCGGCCCACGGTGTCAACGAGTTCATCATCTGCCTTGGTTACAAGGGCTATATGATCAAGGAGTTCTTCACGAACTTCATTCGCCATGGCGCTGACATGACCGTGGATACGACGACCGGCGACATTCAGTATCACCAGAACATCGTCGAACCGTGGAAGGTGACGCTGGTGGAGACCGGCGAGAATAGCATGACTGGTGGCCGGCTTGGCCGCGTCCGCCCCTATCTTGAGGGCGAGGAGAACTTCTGCTTCACCTATGGCGATGGTGTTTCTGACGTCGATATTGCCGCGTCCATCGCCTTCCACAAGGCGCATGGCGCACGGGCGACGATGACAGCCGTCGCACCGCCCGGCCGCTTCGGTGCGTTGAAGATCGAAGGCGATGTCATTGAGCGTTTCGAGGAAAAGCCGGCAGGTGACAATGGTCTCATCAATGGCGGCTTTTTCGTGCTTCAGCATAATTGCCTTGGCCTGATCAAAGGGGATGAGACCATCTGGGAAGCAGAGCCGTTGGAAATGCTCGCCTCTACTGGGCAGTTGCACGCTTTCCGCCACCCCGGATTCTGGCATCCGATGGATACGCTGCGCGACAAGAACCATTTGCAGAAACTTTGGGAAAGCGGCGCTGCGCCGTGGAAAAAATGGGCTTGATGACGCGAGTGAACAAAGGCGGACGGCTTCCTGATCCGGCCTTCTGGAACGGCAAGCGCGTCCTTCTGACAGGACAGACTGGCTTCAAGGGAGCTTGGTGCGCTCTGTGGCTCAAGGCCCTGGGTGCGAAGGTAACGGCAATCGCCCTGCCGCCCGAAGGTAAGTTTAGCCTTTTTGGGCTGGCCGAGGTTGCAAAAGAGTGCGACAGCCGCTTTCTCGACTTGCGTGACGGCGATGGCATCGACACGCTGATGAAGCAAACACGGCCGGACATCGTCCTGCATATGGCGGCGCAGGCGCTGGTGCGCCGCTCGGTGCGCGACCCGGTCACGACCTGGCAGACGAATGTCGATGGCACGCTCAATCTCCTGCAGGCGCTGCGCGGTCTCGATGGCCTTGAGGCCGTTCTGGTCGTGACCTCCGATAAGGTCTATGCCAATGACGGCAAGGGCAGGGCGTTCCGGGAGGACGATCCGCTGGGCGGTAAGGATCCTTATTCGGCCAGCAAGGCAGCCTGCGAAATTCTCGTGCGCTCCATGCGGGAGACTTATTTCCGCGATATCCCGCTCGCTACGGTCCGCGGCGGCAATGTGATCGGCGGAGGCGACTTCTCCGAGGATCGCCTTGCACCCGACTGCGTGCGGGCGATCGTGTCCGGCGCGCCGGTGGTGCTGCGTCAGCCCGCCGCCACGCGGCCCTGGCAGCACGTCCTTGATTGCCTGTGCGGCTATCTGGTCTATGCCGAAGATCTCGCCTTGAAGACCGATACGCCGCGCGTGATGAATATCGGTCCAGAAAGCGCTCATGATCTGCCGGTGCTGACCTTCGCTCAGGCTCTTCTTGCCGAAATGGCGTGCCCGGACCTGCTGCGCATAGAAGAAGAAGCGAGGTCGGTAGAGGCGCCGCGTCTGGCGCTTGATCCGTCACTCGCCCACCGCCTGCTGAACTGGCGTGACCGTCTGGTCGGCGGCGAGGCGATCGCCGCTACGGCGCGCTGGTACAATGCATGGCATTCCGGCCAGGACATGGCTGCCGCTACACGGCGCGAGATTGCTGCTTATCAAGGTCTGGAGTGAGTGATGACCACGTGCCGTTTCTGTTCTACCCCGCTTTCGTTGTCCCTGGTGAATCTCGGAATGACGCCGCTGGCCAATTCGAACCTGCGGTCGCGCGACGATATCTCTACGGAAAAGGCTTTTCCGCTGCATGTGATGGTCTGCGAGAAGTGCTATCTGGCGCAAACGACCGAGACAGTGCCGGCTGACGCCATATTCCACGACGATTATGCCTATTTCAGCAGTTTCTCGTCGAGTTGGGTCGAGCATGCCCGGCAATACTGCGAAATCATGCGGCATCGTTTCGATCTTGATGAATCTTCGCTGGTCATCGAGGTGGCTTCGAACGACGGTTATCTGCTGCAGCATTTCGCAAAGGCTGGTATCCCCGTGCTGGGCGTGGAGCCTGCGGGCAATTGTGCCGCCGAAGCCGAGTTGCGAGGCGTGCCTTCGATGGTGGCCTTTTTCGGCAGCGCGCTTGGCGAGCGTCTTGTGTCGGAAGGGCGCCAGGCTGACCTGATGGCCGCCAACAATGTCCTTGCGCATGTCCCGGACATTTCCGATTTCGTCAAGGGCTTTTCCATTGCGTTGAAGCCGGAGGGTGTGGTGACCTTCGAGTTTCCGCATCTTCTCAATCTCATCAATCTCGTGCAGTTCGATACGATCTATCACGAGCATTATTCCTATCTTTCGCTCATCGCCGTCGAAACAATCCTGCGCAGCCATCGGTTGCGGGTGTTCGATGTGCAGCAGCTTCCGACTCATGGCGGGTCTTTGCGTGTCTTCGCCTGCCGTGAAGAGGCGAGCCATGCCGAGCAACCCGGCCTTTTCGCTGTGCGAGCGGCCGAGAAGCACGCACGTCTTGACGAGCGCGCCGGATATGAAGGTTTCACAGCCAAAGTCGAAAAGGTGCGGGAGGATTTCCTCGCTTTCCTTGGCGAGGCGAAACGCGCCGGCAAGACAATTGCCGGCTATGGCGCGGCAGCGAAAGGAAACACTTTCCTGAATTACTGTGGTCTCGGTGCGGACGATATTGCTTACGTTGCCGACCGCAATGTCCACAAGCAGGGTCGATTTTTACCCGGCGTACATGCGCCGATCGTTGATCCGGAGAAAATCATGGAAACGAAACCGGATTATGTCGTGATCCTGCCGTGGAACCTTGCGCGCGAAGTGGAGCAACAGCTTGCGCCTGTTCGTGATTGGGGAGGCCGCTTCGTGACAGCCATTCCAGAGTTGAAGATTTTCTGAGGTCGGCATGGAACGTCGCCTTCCGGAATTCGGCAGCACCATCGATGGCCCGGCGGTGATCGTGCCAACGCCGCATGAGGACGAGCGGGGTTTGTTCGCTCGTCTTTTCTGTCCGAATGAGGTCGCTGACCTCGGCATTGCTTTCCAGCCGGTACAGACGAGTGTTTCACGCAACCCGATGAGGCGTACGTTGCGTGGCATGCATTACCAGCCTGGCGAATGGGCGGAAGGTAAGCTGATCCGTGCAGCGCGTGGCTCCATATACGACGTGGCGGTGGATCTCCGGGACGGAAGCCCGACCTACTTGAAGTGGTGCGCGACCATTCTTTCCGCGGACAACCTCGCCTCGTTCTACATTCCACGCGGCTTCCTGCATGGATTTTTGACGCTGGAGCCTGATACCGATGTAGTTTACGAGATCGACCGTATGTTCGAGCGAGGGCATGGTGCTGGTTTCCGCTGGAATGATCCGGCCTTCTCGATTAATTGGCCGGAAGCACCAAGCCTAATAGGTGAGCGTGATAGAAATTATACAGATTTTTCCTAAAGGTCCGACTTTGAAGGAAAAACACCGCAAGCTTGCAGAAATCTTGTCAGTTATTCTGTAAACTTGAAGGGACGTTGGCGCATCAAGGATGGTGGAGATGAGAAATTAGGCCGTCAACATTGCCGGTAAGAAGGGCGGTTTCAATCTAAGCTTGCTCCCCATCTGGGGGGGTGCGTTATGGTGCGAAGGGGCAGTAGAGCGCCTTTGTTCCGGCCCTTCGGGTAGTACCGGCATTACTTGCATTTGCAGCTATCGAGCATGATAGGGGAGCGGCCACGCACCTCGTTCCCGTTGTTCCTGCGACCCTGGCAAATACCGAAAGCAGATCTTCGGCATTGGTCGCCGACGCAGGTGGGAAGCCCTCTGAGGGGTGCTCTCAACCGGCGGCCTTTCGGCGGATTTCTTTCTCACCGATCCCTGAATATTCACGCAGTCAAAAGCTCCCGTGCGGCAGCAAGAAACCAAAGATTAACCATAATATCCGATGGTCTGCGCATGGCGGCGTCCTGGTGGCTGTTCATCTCGAACGGTGCCGCTCGGCGTCACGTCTGAGCGGCGAATTGCGGTAGGGAGCTCTCCACGCATTCGTAAGTGACGAAAGAATGCCGGATGGCGAAACCTATTAATTTAGCGGGCTCCGCAGAGCGCCGAACATATTTTTTACTGACGACGGCGCTTGTTACGCTTGTCTCCATGATGGCTGGCATACGGCCGGTATGCGCCCAGTCAGTCACCGGAAACGGCGTGACCTCCTCTGGCGGCCCTGGCGGCATCGTGTCGCCGAACTGGACAGTGGGCGGCGACCTTGACGTTGGCGCTTCCGGCCCCACCCCCGGCTTCCTGAAAATCGAGAATGGCGGCACAGTCACCAACAACGACGGTGTTGTCGGCAACGGTGCTTCCTATCAGGGCGAAGTCACCGTCTCCGGTCGTGACGGGACCGGAAACGCCTCGACCTGGACCAACAATGGCGATCTTACGATCGGCCAAGACGGTAAAGGCATGCTCTCCGTCATCAATGGCGGCGTTGTAAACAGCGCGTGGAGCTATATCGGTGCTGGGGCCAACGGCCAGGGCGACGTCACGATTTTGGGCAGAGATGTCGATGGCAATGCCTCGATATGGACCATTACCGGGCAGTTTTACATCGGCGAAAGCGGAGCGGGCACCCTCAACATTTCAGATGGAGGAACGGTAAGCAGCTCGGTGACCACGATCGGTAACAGCAGCAACGGCGTAGGTACCGTCACTGTTTCCGGTCATGACGGCAATGGAAACGTGTCGACCTGGAACAATGCCAACCAGCTTCATATCGGCGACGGCGGCGTAGGAACGTTGAACATTCTGAACGGGGGCGTGGTGAACAGCGGGCAGGGCCTTATAGGGTCCAACGCCGGCGCCAATTCAGTCACGGTCTCCGGCCATGATGGCAACGGCCACGCGTCAACCTGGAATGCCGCCAACAACATCTATGTCGGGTATTATGGCAATGGGGCGCTCTCTGTTGAGGATGGCGCGCAGGTCGCGACAAGTGCGACCGGCGGCGGCGCTGCTTCCATTTATGTCGGCCACGGGGCTGGCAGTACCGGTTCGGTAGTCGTTTCGAGCAGCAACGGCGCCCTGTCCAGCTTGAGCGCGTCTGATCGCATCGAGTTGGGGTACGGCGGCACTGGTGAGATGACTGTCAGCAAGGGCGGCTTCGTCAGTGCCGGCAGCGCCGTCTATCTCGCCAACAGTGCTACAGGCAGCGCGACACTTCATCTCGATGGTGACCCCAGCGGCCGCGGCATTCTTGAAACCGGCGCGGTGATCAAGGGCTCCGGCTCCAGCGCCGTGCTGGACCTCGATGGCGGCATCCTGCGCGCCAATCGGGATCAGGCCAATTTCCTCAACGGGTTCTCATCGGTGGCGGTGGCAGCCGGAGGCGCCTGGTTCGACACGAATGGCTACGACATTGCCATCGGCACGGATTTCTCCGGCTCCTCGAGCTTCGACAAGTTTGGCCTTGGACAACTGACGCTGACTGGCGACAGCTCCGGCTTTTATGGTGACTCGACCGTCTCGGCGGGCACATTGGCGGTCAATGGTATTCTGGGCGGCAACATGCTGGTCGATACATCTGGCCGGCTGGCGGGCACAGGGCATGTTGGACCCGTCGTGAATACCGGGGTCGTCGCCCCGGGTTACGGCGGGATGATGGGCACGCTCACCATTGACGGCGACTATACCAGCAATGGCGGTCGCCTCGAAATTGCAGCTGTTCTCGGTGACGACAACTCCCAGACCAGCCTCCTCGTCGTCGATGGTTCGACCTCCGGGCTCACGCTGATCAATGTCATCAATCAGGGCGGCCTTGGCGCACAGACGGTGGAAGGCATCAAGATCGTCGATGTCGCCGGAGCGTCCAACGGCAGCTTCGTGCTCGACGGCAACTATCTGTTCGAGGGCGATCCGTCGGTAATCGCGGGCGCCTATGCCTATCGCCTCTACCAAGGCGGGGTATCCGACCCGACGGACGGCGACTGGTATTTGCGCTCCGTGCTTGTCAACACGCCCCTATATCAGCCCGGCGTGCCGATCTACGAAGCCTACGGTGCCAATCTACAATCGATCAACACCTTGCCGACCCTCCAGCAGCGCGTGGGAAGCCGCTTCCAGCTGGCTGGCGTCGATAGTGACGGTAGCGGCTTCTGGGGCAGGATGGAAGGCACATACGGCCGCTTCGATGATGCTCGGATATCGACGACAGGTATGGATCACCGCATCGATACCTGGAAGATACAGCTCGGAGCGGATGGCTTGCTTGCTGAAGACCACAATGGTGGAAGTCTGATCGCGGGCATCAACCTGAGCTATGGCGAGGCCAACAGCCGGATAAAATCCGTTTTTGGCAACGGAGCGCTGAAATCCGAAGGCTATGGTATCGGCGCGACGCTGACATGGTATGACGGTGCCGGCTTCTATGCAGATGCCCAGGCTCAAATAGGCCGCTATGGCAGCGACCTCAGATCAGAGCTTCTCGGCATTCTTGCCAATAACAACGGTGGCCAGGCTGAAGCATTCAGCGTGGAGGTCGGCAAGAGGCTGTCGGTCGATGAGAATCTCGGCATCACACCGCAATTCCAGATGGTCTATTCGAATGTCCGGTTTGATCGTTTTGTCGACCCGGCTGGTGCTGTCGTCACGGCGGACGGCAACGACAGTCTGATGACACGCTGGGGTGTGGCCTTTGATTACCAGAGCAGCTGGGAGGGCAGGAACAGCCGAGCCTATGGCATAGCCAACCTCAGCTACGAGTGGCTGGACGGGACGCAGGCCTCGGTTGCGGGCACAGCCATCCAACACGCCAGCGAACGCCTCACGGCTGAAATCGGCCTTGGTGCGAGCATGGATTTGCAGAGCAATATCGCTCTCTACGGCGAAGTGCTGGCAGGTACCCCGATAAGCAGCTTTGGCAAAAGCTATGCCCTAAAAGGCAATCTTGGTCTTCGGATGCAATTCTGATTGGGCCGTAGCACAACAGCCGACGGTTCTGACTTTCGTTCAAGAATGGCGCACCCGACAGGATTCGAACCTGTGACCTTTGGAATCGGAATCCAACACTCTATCCAGCTGAGCTACGGGTGCATCCAAGGCGATGACTCGCCTGTCCGATGAGAGGGTTCTTAACCCAGGTGGGGGCGGGCTTCAATGCGGAAATTGCGGAAATGGCAAACTGTCATAGGTTTGCCCGGGATGAAATGAAAGGCCGCCCCTTGGGGCGGCCTTTCTGGTAGGGGATCAGGCGGTCTGCATGGCGCCGGGGCCGGGGATGGCTTTTTCCGGGACCTTGCCGAGGATGATCATGCCGAGCACCTCGTCCTTGGTGACGTCCTCGGTGCGGGCGTGGCCGACCACCTGGCCGTTCTTCATCACCGAGACGCGGTCGGCGAGGTCGAAGACGTCGTGGATGTCGTGGCTGATCAGGAAGATGCCGATGCCTTCCTTCTTGAGCTGCTTGATCAGTTCGCCGACCTGCGCCGTCTCCTGGGGGCCGAGCGCGGCGGTCGGCTCGTCCATGATGAGGATGCGGGCGTTGAAGAGGATGGCCCTTGCGATCGCCACCGACTGGCGCTGGCCGCCGGAAAGTGCCTTTACCGGCTCCTTGAAGCGCTGGAAGTTAGGGTTGAGGCGGCCCATCACCTCGCGGGTCTTGGCCTCCATCGCCACGTCGTCGAGCGTGCCCCAGGGGGTGCGCAGCTCGCGGCCGAGATAGAGGTTGGCGGCGGCGTCGACATTGTCGGCGACGGCCAGCGTCTGGTAGATCGTCTCGATGCCGTATTTCTTGGCGTCGCGCGGGTTGGCGATGTCGGCGGGCTCGCCGTTGATCAGGATCTCGCCGCTGTCGCGCCTGTAGGCGCCGGAGAGGATCTTGATCAGCGTCGACTTGCCGGCGCCGTTATGGCCGAGCAGGGCGACGACCTCGCCGGGATAGAGATCGACCGAAGCGTTGTCCACGGCATGGATGCCGCCGAAGGAGATGGAGATGTTCTTCATCTCCACGAGGGGCGTACGGGTGTCCGTCATTGGGTGGGCTCCTCTTACTTGGCGCGGGCGCGGTAGATCGTGTCGAGCCAGACGGCGACCACGAGGACCACACCGACAACGATGCGCTGGAACGGGGTGTCGATGCCGACCAGCACCATGCCCGATTGCAGCGATTGCATGACGAGAGCGCCGAGCATGGCGCCCGCGATGGTGCCCATGCCGCCGCCGAGCGAGGTGCCGCCGATGACGGCGGCCGCGATGGTGTAAAGTTCGTCGAGCTCGCCCTGCGCATTGGTCGCGGCATTGAGGCGGGCGGTCGAGATGGCGGCGGCGATGGCGCAGAGCATGCCCATCAGCGCGAAGATCTTGACCGTGACCCAGCGCGTCTTGATGCCGGCGAGCTCGGCGGCTTCCTGGTTGCCGCCGATGGCGAAGACGTAGCGGCCGAAGCGCAGGCGCGTCGAGATGAAGGTCATGACGATGCCGACGACGATGGCGATCAGCACGGGAATGGCGATGCCGTGCGGAATGAAGAGGCCGCCGTCCGGCCAGGCGATGCCGTTGGCATCGGCATATCTGCGGGCGATGGCGACGGGCCAGGGATAGCTGTTGACGACCCCGACGGCGCCGAGCACCAGCGCGCAGCCGATGGCGACGAGGAAACATTCGGCCCACATGGGGCGCAGCGGAAAGCCGAAGCGCTTTCGCTGCTTGCGGGAATTGGCGATCGTCGCGACGATGGCGACGCAGGCGAGGGCGCCGACGATCCAGCTTGCCGTCGCGCCGATCGAGCCCTCGGTGCCGCCGCCCATCAGGCGGAAGGTGGCGTCCATCGGGGCGACGGTGCGCCCGCTCGTGACGAACCAGGTGGCGCCGCGCCAGACGAGCAGGCCGCCAAGCGTGACGATGAAGGACGGCACGTTCATGAAGGCGATGATCGAGCCTTGCAGCGCGCCGATGGCGGCGCCGAGGAGAAGGCCGGCGAGCAGCGTGACGATCCAGGTGGCCGGATGGTTGAAGCCGAGAAGCTGTGGCAACAGCTCGGCCTGCAGCACGCCCATGATCATGCCGACGAAGCCGAGGATCGAGCCGACGGAAAGGTCGATGTTGCGCGTGACGATGACCAGCACCATGCCGGTCGCCATCACCGCGACGGAGGCGGTCTGGACGGAGAGGTTCCAGAGGTTTCGCGGCGTCAGGAAGAGGCCGCCGGACAGGAAGTTGAAGCCGATCCAGATGATCAGCAGCGCGCCGACCATGCCGAGCAGGCGCGTGTCGATCTCGGTCGCGCGGAAGAAGCGCTTTACCGGATTCTCGCTCGCCGAGCGCGCACGGTTGGCATGTGCGGTATTCGTGATGTCGGCCATGGTCTTGCCGTCCCCCTCACTTCTGTTGAACGTTCGTTTCGGGCGCGCAGTTCGGGTGCTGCTTCTTGAAAGGATGGATCCGCGTCATCCTCCGCCCGCTGCCCATCTTGCGCAAGCGCCGCAACGGTGTCGTTGCGGCGCCTGGCGATGGTCAGGTCGTTACCGGATGATCGGGCTCAGTCGCAGGCCGCGACCGAACCGGCCTTCACGCCCTGGCAGGCCGCGTCCTTGGAGATCCAGCCGGCGTCGATGACGACGTTCAGGTTGTCCTTGGTGACGGGCAGGGGAGCGAGGAAGACGGACTTCATCTCGACGCCCTTCGGGCCGCCGTTGAAGGTGGTGACGCCTTCGATCTCGTCCATGGTCTTGCCGCCGGCGAGCTCGGCCGCGATTTCCGCGGCGCGCTTGCCGAGTTCACGCGAGTCCTTCCAGACCGAGACGGTCTGCGTGCCGAGCGCGACGCGGTTGAGCGCAGCGTGGTCGGCGTCCTGGCCGGAGACCGGAACGGAGCCGGCAAGGCCCTGGGCCGCGAGCGCCGCGATCGCGCCGCCGGCGGTGCCGTCGTTCGAGGCGACGACCGCGTCGACCTTGTTGTCGTTCGCCGTCAGGAACTGCTCCATGTTCTTCTGGGCGTTCTCCGGCTTCCAGCCGTCGGTATAGGCTTCGCCGACATTCTTGATCTTGCCGGCGTCGATCGCTTCCTTCAGCACTTCCTGCTGGCCAGCGAAGAGGAAGTCGGCGTTCGGGTCGGCGGAGTTGCCCTTGATGAAGACATAGTTGCCTTCCGGCTTCACCTTGAACACTTCGCGGGCCTGCATGCGGCCGACTTCCTTGTTGTCGAAGGTGATGTAGAAGGCGGCCGGATTTTCGATCAGGCGGTCGTAGCCGACGACCGGGATGCCTTCTGCCGCGGCCTTCTCGATGGCCGGGCCGATGGCGTCGGAATCCTGCGCCAGGACGATGATGGCGTTGGCGCCCTGTGCGATCAGCGATTCGATGTCGGTGAGCTGCTTGGCGGCGGACGACTGGGCGTCAGCGGAAATGTACTTGTCGCCGGAAGCCTCGAGCGCTGTCTTGATGGCGGCTTCGTCGGTTTTCCAGCGCTCTTCCTGGAAGTTGGACCAGGAGACGCCGACGACGAGGTCCTTGGCGTGAACGGCGGAATGCATGGAAACGATGATGGCAGCCCCTGCCATCAGCTTCAAAACGGATTTCATCTTATCTCCTCCCAAGTGAACACCGGCCGCCTGGACGAATCCCGTCCTTTCAACGACCGGCCACGATAACACTGTCTCGATAACCCCTCCCGACACGCCGGGACTTTTTTCTCGACAGTCGAGAAAATAAATGTCAGATGTTTCGAAGGCTGTCAACAAGGCTTTGACGGCTCTTGAACGGCGGCGTGACAGGTGCTTTGGAGGGGCATGTGTTGCATCTCATGAAAGCGGGCGGAAACAGGCGATGCTGGTGAAGTCGAGCACGGAGCTTGTGCGTCAGCAGAACAGCGCGCTCGTGCTCGCCTCGCTGCGCCGGCATGGACCGCTCGCCCATACCGACATTTCCCAGCATACCGGCCTTGCCTCGGCGACCGTCTCGGCTATCACGGCTGAGCTTGAAAAGGCCGATGTGCTGGAGCGGCGCGAGCAGCAGGCGACCGCAATGCGCGGGCGGCCCCGCGTCATCTTCGGCCAGCGGCGCGCGGCCGGCTATCTCATCGCAGTGCGCATTTCCTCCGACATCGTGCAATATTCGCTGGCGGACTATGGCGGCACGCTGATCGACCGGTTCGAGGAAGCGCGCAACCATGCGGACAGCTCGACGGAGCCCTTTGCGGCAGCCTTCGTGGCGGCGCTGGAGAAGCTTGCGAGCCGGTCGCGGATCGCGCGGGAAGACGTGCTCGTCGTTTCGATCAGCAGCAAGGGGCTCGTCGACCCGGCGCTTGCGCGGCTCGTCTGGTCGCCGATCTTCGGTTCGCGGCAGGTGGATTTCGCCGCGCTGCTCCAGCCGCACTGGCGGGCGAAGATCCTGCTCAGCAACGAGACGCTGCTCGTCGCGCATGCCATGGCGCTGCGCATGGAGCGGGCCGGCATGGAAAACCTGCAAGCGGTCGCCGCGCTGTCGCTCGGCCACAGTATCGGCCTCGGCATCGCGCGGTTCGACCGCTCCGGCGAGTTGTCGGTAACCGCGCCGAATTTCGGGCACATGCTGAATTCGTCGGACGGCAAGCTGTGCCGCTGCGGTTCGCAGGGGTGCATCGAGGCTTCAGCCGGCTTCTACGGCATCCTGCGCACGGCCTTCGAGGTGCCGCCGGATACGATTCCCGCCAAGTTCGTGCCGCTGGCCGAGATGGACAAGATCGCGCTTCGGGCCCGGCAGGGGCATCGCATGTCGGAATATGCCTTCCGCCAGGCCGGCCTTGCGCTGGGGCAGGGGCTGTCGCGCATGGTCAGCCTCCACGAGAGCATGCCCATCGCCATCACCGGCCCCGGCACGCGCTATTTCGATCTCATGCGGCGCGGTCTCGAGGAGGGGCTGGCGCAGTCGCAGCAGGTCCGCCTCTTCGGCGCGCCGCCGATCACCGTCGTGCCGGAGGAGGCGACGCTGGTGCTGGAGGGGCATCTCGACCGGGCATTGGCGGAGATGGACCATGACATCATCGCGGCGCGGACCGTCGGTGAGTAATGGTGTGTAAGCCTACTTTCTCTGTTTGAGGGGCGGGGCTCGCCGAAGGGCGAGCCCATTTTCTACCAAAGATCTCATGCCGCCTGCTGAGAGGGCGTGTCGTGTGCTTTTAGATGTTCAATGACTTTTTCCACGAATAGCCGGCGGACGGTTGCGGGGAAAATTTGATCGCGCCCATCCGTAATCTCTCCCCAGACATCAGGGAAAGAAAACCCATCCATTGCTCTAAGGAGGGCCTCGCCAGCGTCGCGCCGAGAGCTTTCATGCAAGGCTTCACAAAGTCCTTCAATGATCGTTGCTCTTACAAATCCTGCGTTGCCGTCTGCGGTTTCAGTGATGCACTGAAGTGCAGTGATCAAGGTTTCTCGACCGTATTCGCACAAGCAACGACTTAACGCGCGAACAGCTAGCGTTTGCCCTACTTTCATTTTTGCGAGAATGAGATTGCGCCGTGAAATTTCTACGCCTGCTGCAGAGCATGCTTCCGCAAGTTCTTGAGCCTCTTTATTCCCAGCAGTAAGCTTAGCGTGAAACAATTGCTGTGGGGTGGTTTTGGTGATGTTTCCATTTACTGCAGCATATGCAGCCGCTTGCTGTGCTCGGTCTGCCTGAACAACTTGGCATGGCACTTTCTCAATGCCGCGAAGCATCGCAGCGGTTGTGCGATGCTGGCCATCTACGATTGCATATAAGCCACCCTCTACTGGGGCGACGATCACCGGTGCAAACTTGGATCAGTCGAAGTGTTCGGCAATGTGTTGAATGTTGGCGCGACCACGGCGCCCGATCTCTCTTTGATAGGTATCATCTACGACGAACTCGTCTGTAGATATCCAAAGCAATTGAGGCACAGGGCCGGGCAAAAATTGTGATTGAGGTGCACTGACTTGATTGGAATCGAGTTTTTGAAACATCTGCCGTCTTCCTCCAGCGCAGGATTGCACGCCTGAATTTGGAGGCAAAGTTTAATAACCACGTGACACCTTCGCCTGCGAGACGTTGAGCATCTTGAGGCCGTATTTGTGGATAGCATATGAGCTTGGAGAATAGCGTTTTGAGGTAGAGGACGAAAACCTCCGCCTATTTGGTTGCTCGCGCTATCGCTTCAAATCGGCTCAGTGGAGCTAATCTCAGCGTAACAAAAAAGGCCGGGCGCTTTTTCTGCCCGGCCAGTTGCTTGGGAGTCGTCTTCCGTCAGCCGACGGCGATCTGGCGCTTTTCTTCCACCGACTTCACGGCCGCATCGGCCAGCGCGAGGGCGGCGAGGCCGTCGGCGCCGGAGGGCGAGATGGCGGCGCCCTTCTCGATGGCGGCGATGAAGGCCGCGATCTCGTTGGCATAGGCTTCGGTGTAGCGGGTCATGAAGAAATCGTGCAGCGGCGGGCGGGTGTAGCCGTCGCCGTTGGCGATCTCGATGGAGACCGGGCGCTGGTTCTCGGCGGAGACGACGCCCTTGGAGCCGTGCACCTCGATGCGCTGGTCGTAGCCGTAGGTGGCGCGGCGGGAGTTCGAGATGATCGCCTGCCTGCCGGACTTCGTCTGCAGGATGACGGAGACGCTGTCATAATCGCCGGCCTTGCCGATTTCCGGATCGACCAGCACGGCGGCCGTCGCCGAGACCGAGGCGACCTCTTCGCCCAGCAGGAAGCGGGCCATGTCGAAGTCGTGGATCGTCATGTCGCGGAAGATGCCGCCGGAGCGCTTGATATAGTCGACCGGCGGGGCGCCGGGGTCGCGCGAGGTGATCGTCACCATCTCGACGTCGCCGATCTTGCCGTCGTCGATGGCCTTGCGGACGGCCATGAAATGCGGGTCGAAGCGGCGGTTGAAGCCGACCATCAGCTTGCCCTTGGTCTCGTCCACGACCTTCATGCAGGCGCGGACGCGGTCGACGTCGAGGTCGATGGGCTTTTCGCAGAAGATGGCCTTGCCGGCGCGGGAGAAGCGCTCGATGAGATCGGCATGGGTGTCGGTCGGCGTGCAGATCACGACGGCGTCGATGTCCTTGGCGGCTTCGATCGCCTCGATGGTGCGGACCTCGCAGCCATACTGCTTGGCGATGGCATCGGCGGCGGCGGGAAAGGCATCGGCGACGGCGACGAGCACGGCATCGGGATTGCCGGTCACGGCCTTGGCGTGGACCTTGCCGATGCGGCCGGCGCCGAGAAGACCAAATCTCACAGTCATCTTCATTCTCTCTGGTATACTGCCGGCAGCGCCGGCGGGGAGGGACGGGGCGATGCGCTCGCCCCGCGAAGGCGCCGCGGCCGGGGCCGCGGAGATTGGAATCAGACCTTGCGCTTCTTCTGGCGGTAGACGTCGACGACGACGGCGGCCACGATGATCACGCCCTTGACGATCTCCTGGTAGAAAGCATCGACGCGCAGGAAGGTAAAGCCCGATGTCATGACGCCGAGGATGACGGTGCCGATGACCGTGCCGGTGATGCGGCCGACGCCGCCGGCAAGCGAGGTGCCGCCGATGACGGTCGCGGCGATGGCGTCGAGTTCGTACATCACGCCCATGCCGGCCTGCGCGGTCTGGGCTCTCGCCGCGGTGACGACGCCGGCAAGACCGGCAAGCGCCCCGGCGATGGCATAGACCTTCACCAGATGGGATTCGACGTTGATACCGGAGACGCGGGCGGCCTGCACGTTCGCGCCGATGGCATAGGTGAACTTGCCGTAGCGGGTGTAGCGCAGCGCGATGTGGAAGATCACCGCGACGACGAGGAAGATCACGACGGGCCAGATGCCGGTGCCGATGAAGTTGAACTGCTCGGTGAGGCCGGAGACCGGCTGGCCCTTGGTGTACCACTTGGAAATGCCGCGGGCGGACACCATCATGCCGAGTGTGGCGATGAAGGGCGGGATCTTGGTCTTGGCGATGAGCTGGCCGTTGACGATGCCGGCCAGCAGGCCGACGCCGATGCCGACGGCAACCGGCACGATGACCGGAAGGTCGGTCAGCGAGGGATAGAGCGCGCGCGGCCATGTCGAGGCCTGGGCGAGCGAGGCGGTGAACATCGCCGTCATGCCGACCACCGAGCCGGACGACAGGTCGATGCCCCCGGTGATGATGACCTGCGTCACCCCGACGGCGATGATGCCGATGACCGAGACCTGCAGGATGATGATCGTCAGGCGCTGCGAGTTCATCAGGAAGCTCTGGCCGACGAAGATCCAGCCGAGGATCTCGTAGACCAGCGCGATGCCGACGAGGACGAGAAAGATGTTGAGTTCCGGCGGCAGCCGGCGGGCAGATTTCTGCGCGGCGACCTGGGCCTGCGCTGCGGAATTCGTGCTCATGATTACCTCCCTTGCGGCCGCTCGGCGGCCCTGAACTTACTGGCCGGGTTCACTGGGCCGCCAGTTCCATCACCCTGACCTGCGTCGCCTCGGCGCGGTCGAGGATGCCGGTGACGCGGCCCTCGTGCATGACCATGACGCGGTCGCTCATGCCGAGCACTTCCGGCATTTCCGACGAGATCATGATGACGGCGACGCCGTCGCGGGCGAGCTCCGTGACGAAGCGGTGGATTTCCGCCTTCGCGCCGACATCGATGCCGCGCGTCGGCTCGTCGAGGATGAGGATGCGCGGATTGGTGAGCAGCCAGCGGCCGATCAGCACCTTCTGCTGGTTGCCGCCCGAAAGGTTCTCGATCCGCTCGGAAAGGTTCGGCGTCTTGACGCGCAGCTTCCGGCTCATCTCCTCGCAGACCTTGCTCAGCGCGCCCTCCTGGACGAAGCCGTTCTTGACGAACTTGTCCTGCAGGACGGCGATCTGCATGTTTTCCAGGATATCGAGGATCAGGAGACAGCCGGTGTCCTTGCGGTCCTCCGTCAGGAACGCCATGCGATGCTTGATCGCCGTGTTCGGGCTGTCGATCGCGACTTCCTTGCCGTTGATCGAGATCGTGCCGGAGGTGGCGGGCGTCACGCCGAAGATCGTCTCTGCGACATTCGAGCGGCCCGAGCCGACGAGGCCGGCGAGGCCGAGGATCTCACCGGCGCGCACGTCGAAGGAAACGTCGTGGAAGACGCCCTTGAGGGTGAGGTTCTTCACCGACAGGACGACGTCGCCGATCGGCACTTCCTCCTTCGGGAACATCTGGGTGATCTCGCGGCCGACCATCATGCGGATGATGTCGTCGCGCGTCACGTCGGTCGAGGCGTGGGTGCCGATATACTTGCCGTCGCGGAACACCGAGAATTCGTCGGCGATCTCGAACAGCTCGTTCATCTTGTGGGTGATGTAGACGATGCCGATGCCCTGCGAGCGCAGGTCCCGGATGATGGTGAAGAGATGCTCCACCTCGCGCTCCGTCAGGGCCGAAGTCGGCTCGTCCATGATGAGGACGTCGCTCTCGTAGGAGACGGCTTTGGCGATCTCGACCATCTGGCGGTTGGCGACGGAAAGGTCGCGGACCTGCGTTTCCGGGTCCATCGCGATGTTGAGACGCTTGAAGAGGGCGGCCGTCTTGCGATTCATCTCGCCGTGGTCGACGAAGCCGAAGCGGTTCTTCGGCTCGCGGCGGATCCAGATGTTTTCCGCGACCGTCATGAAGGGCATCAGGTTCAGTTCCTGATGGATCATGGCGATGCCATTCTCCAGCGCGTCGAGCGGCGATGCGAGCCGGATCTTCTGGCCCTTCAGCAGCACCTCGCCCTGATCGGGCGTGTAGATGCCGGCGAGGATCTTCATCAGGGTGGATTTGCCGGCGCCGTTCTCGCCCATCAGGGCATGCACGGTGCCGCGCTTCAGCTTGAACTGGACGTCGTCGAGCGCGACGACGCCGGGGAATTCCTTGCGGATGCCTTCCGCGGACAGAAGATATTCCGCATTCGGAATGGCGCCGCTTGCACGAACCGCGGCCATGGTGGTCGGGCTGACCATCGTGTTCCTCCCTCCCGGAGCATCTGAAACGGGTCGGACGCGCGCACGCAGGCGTGCGCGCGTCCCTGGATCAATCTGGCAGTTTTATCGTTTGCCGGCGAGCCGGTCAGTTCTTCGCCTGGAAGTCGGCGATGTTCGCCGGGGTCACCAGCTGGAAGGGGATATAGACCTTGGTATCCACCTTCTCGCCCTTGGCGAGCTTCAGCGCGGCGTCGACCGAGCCCTTGCCCTGGCCGGCGGCATCCTGGAACACGGTGGCGTCGAGGTCGCCGGCAGCCATGGCGGCGAGCGCGTCCTGCGTGGCGTCGACACCGGCGACAACGACGCTGTCCATCGAGCGGCCGGCGGCCTTCAGGGCCTGGATCGCGCCGATGGCCATTTCGTCATTGTTGGAGATGACGGCATCGAATTCCACGCCGGCGGAGAGCCAGTTGGTCATCAGGTCCGAGCCCTGCGTGCGCGACCAGTTGGCGGTCTGCTCCTCGACGATCTCGAGGCCCTTGCATTCGTCGGTGGCGATGACGTCCTTGACGTCCTGCGTGCGCATGCGGGCGGCCTGGTTGGAAAGCTCGCCCATCATGACGACGACCTTGCCCTTGCCGTTCAGCAGGCGGCAGACTTCCTTGGTTTCCAGCGTGCCGGATTCCTGCTCGTTGGAGGCGACGAAGGCCTGCTTTTCCGGCAGTTCGTTGATGTTGGCCGGCTCGCGGTTGACGTAGACCAGCGGAATGCCGGCATCGGCGGCAGCCTTGGAGAGCGCGGCGGTCGCGTCGGTATCGACCGGGTTCACGATGATGGCGCTGACGCCCGAGGCGATGAAGTTCTGGACCTGGCTCTGCTGCTTGGCGACGTCGTTCTGGGCGTCCTCGATCTGCAGCTCGACGCCGTCGAGCGTCTTGGCATAGTCGGACATGCCGTTGCGCAGGACGGTCAGGAAGTTGTCGTCGAACAGCGCCATGGAAACGCCGATCGTTTCGGCATGGGCGGCCGTGGACATCATGACGGCGAGCGCCGAACCAAGAATGAATTTTTTCATGTTGTTCTCCTCCTCAACATGGTGTCCGGCGGCACCACAGATCAACCGGATGACCGCCCTTGCGGGACGGCCCGCCCCCTGCTCCTCCCGGGATGCAAAAGGCCAAAACAGAATAAACAAACCGCGAATTCCGTATTGCGGAATGTTTATTCCATTTTCTGCCCGAGACGTCAAGCCCGTTCCATTTCTGCGATAGGGCAAGCTCCGAGGCCTGGGGAAAAATGCCGGCGGCGGGGCCGCCGGCATGAGGCTTTTCAGATATTTGCTCTGAGGAACGCGACGCTTTCGGCAACGGCGGCCTTCGGGTCCGCGACGTCGTGGACCGAAGGCGAGAAGGGCTCGAAGGAGAGCGGCCCGGCATAGCCGGCGGCCAGCAGGGCCTTGATCTGGCCGGCATTGTCGAGGCGATCCTTCGGGCCGACGAGGACGCGGTGGCCGTCGCGCATGTCGGAAACGGAGACCGCCGGGTCCTCGACACCGGAAATGTGCACAAGGCCGGTGAGGCCGGCGAAGAGATCGGGCTCGCCGGCAAGGTGGTGGTGGAACGTGTCGTGCACCAGGCGGAACGTCGCTTCGCCGCCGACGGCGCGGATCGCCTCGGCCGCCTCGCGCTTGGAGCGCAGCGAGCAGACCTCGAAGCCGAGCGGCTCGACGAGGCCGGTGATGCCGGCGGCGTCGAGCAGGGGCTTCAGGGCCGTCAAAGCGGTGCGCAGGTTCTCCTGCCGCTCGCCGTCGACCTGGCCGGTGCCGTCGTTCTTCGGCACGAGCACCAGCGCGCGGGCGCCGCAGGCGCTGGCATAGTCGATGAGGTCCTTCGCCTCGGCGGCGCGGGCGGGCGTCCACTCGTTGAAGCGCTGGAGCGCGTTGATCGAGATGATCGTGACGCCGTGGCGCTCGGCGAGCGCCTTCACCTCGGCCGGCGTCGTGCCGTCGAGGATGGCGTTGCCGTCGAGGTCGTTGCGAATCTCCACCGCCTTCATGCCGAGGGAGACGGCAAGGGCGAAGAAGGCGTCCAGCTTGAGGCCGGGGGCCGTCATGTGGTTGAGGGCGAAATCAAGGGGCGGCATGGAATGGGTGTCCTCCGGTCTTCGAGGTCGCCGACAGGGCGGCCTCGCATGCACGCATGAGGATCGGGACGCACTTGACGGGCGTCAAAGCCCAAGACGCGGCCGGCGCCTTCATCGCTGAGAGATTTGGCCAAGGGCGTGATGGAAAACCATCATCCCGGCTCAGATATTTTCCGGCAGGAGGATGTCGAAGGGCAGGAAGGTCTGACCCGGAACAGCATTGCCGCCTTTCTCGATGGCGGTGACCATCAGCGAGACGAGTTCGCGGCAGAGGGCCGGCAGCGGGGTATTGATCGCCATGGTGACGACGTCGTCGGCAAGGCCGGCCTTCGATTCGGGCGTCAGCTCGTTGACGATGAGCTGGATCCGTCCGGCGTAACCTTCCTCGCGGATCGCCGAGATCGCCCCCTCCATGCCGCCGCCGGCGACATAGAGGCCGACGAGGTCGGGATGCTGGGCAAGGAGGTTCGCCGTCGCCTCGTGGGTGATCTCGCTGGTGTCGAGATTGACCAGCGTGTCCAGCACCTCGAAATCCTGGCCCTTCTCGCGGAAGAAGGAGCGGAAGCCCATTTCGCGCAGCTCGTGGCCGTGGAAGCGGTGGCTGCCGACGAAGATCGCCACCTTGCCCGGCCGTTTCGCGCCCTTGGCGATCATCCAGGCCGCCGTGCGCCCGACCTTCATGTTGTTGAGGCCGATATAGCCCTGCCGCACGTCCATGGCGAAGTCGGAAAGGAGACAGAACAGCGGAAGGCCGCGGTCTTTCAGTTCCTCCACCATGGCGGTCGTCGCCGGATAGTCCGGCGCGACGACGGCGAGCGCCTGGTTGCGCGCGGAAAGCTGGCGCAGCATCTCCGTCATCGCCGCCGGGGTCTGCGCGTTGATGAAGTCGACCTGCGGGACGATGCGGGCGGTCGTGCAGGCATTGCAGGCGATTTCGATCTCGCGGGCGAAATTCTGGTAGAAGGCCTGGCTCGGGCGCTGCAGGCTGAAGCCGAGCCGATATTGCGGCAGGTCCTCGAAGACGCGCTGCCGGATGAGGCCGATGGCATGGTAGCCGATCGCATTGGCCGCCTCGTAGACCCGGCGCGCCGTCTCCTCGCGGACCTTGTGGCGGCCGTTCAGCACCCGGTCGACCGTCGCGACGCTGACGCCGGCGGCCCGGGCGAGATCCGAGATGGTGGGTCTCGATGCCATTTTCCCCTCCCTGAAATCTTTCCATCAAGGACGAATGATAGCGGATGATGGAATTTGATGCATTCTATCATGGCAGGATTGAGAGACGCAAGGAGCGGCGCTATCGTTTGGTCACTGGACGAGGCGTGGAGCGGAAACGCCCCCTCAAGGAGGAGACGAGCGATGAAGCCGACGAAGCGGGACTACAGCCTTCTTGGCCGCGATGCCGAGGCCGCCGTTGCCAACGGTCTGGCCGCGGCCGAATGGTACCACACCGAAATCCCCCGCAAGGAGATGAAGGCGCTGATGCAGCGCAGCGACGCCCCGGCGATCCGCGACACCGCGATCTGGCTCGGCTGTCTCGCCGTGTCCGGCGGGCTCGGCGCGTGGTTCTGGGGAACCTGGGCCTGCGTGCCGTTCTTCCTCGTCTATGGCGTGCTCTACGGCTCGGCCTCGGACAGCCGCTGGCACGAATGCGGCCACGGCACGGCCTTCAAGACGATGTGGATGAACAATGCGGTCTACCAGATCGCCTGCTTCATGATCATGCGCAATCCGGTGACCTGGCGCTGGAGCCATACGCGCCACCATACGGATACGGTGATCGTCGGCCGCGATCCGGAAATCGCCGTCATGCGCCCGCCGGATCTTGCGCGCCTCGTGCTGAACTTCTTCGGCCTTCTCGATGCCTGGCATGCCGTCATCGACATGCTGCGCAATGCGACAGGCAGGATGAGCGCCGCGGAAAAGACCTTCATTCCCGAATCCGAGCAGCCGAAGGCGATCCGCATCGCCCGCATCTGGCTTGCCATCTATGTCGCCACCATTGCCGCCTGCTTTGCCTTCGGCTCGATTCTCCCGGCCATGCTGATCGGCCTGCCGCGGCTCTACGGCGCCTGGCACCATGTGCTGACGGGCCTGCTGCAGCACGGCGGCCTTGCCGACAATGTCATCGACCACCGGCTGAACAGCCGCACGGTCTACATGAATCCGGTCAGCCGCTTCATCTACTGGAACATGAACTACCATGTGGAGCACCACATGTTCCCGATGGTGCCCTACCATGCGCTGCCGAGGCTGCACGCCATGATCAGGCACGACCTGCCGGAACCGAACCCGTCGATGTGGCACGGCTACAGGGAGATGATCCCGGCCTTCCTGCGCCAGCTTCGCAACGAGGACTACTTCCTGAAGCGCGAATTGCCGCCGACGGCGCGGCCCTACAAGGAAGAATTCCACGCGGAACCCGCCATCGCGGCCGCCGAATAACCAACAGTTACTGGAGGAGAGACCATGAGCGACACCTGGATCGAGGTCTGCGCGGCGGACGAGATCGACGAGGAGGATGTCATCCGCTTCGACCATGCGGGCCGGACCTTCGCGATCTATCGCAGCCCGGAAGACACCTATCACGCGACGGACGGGCTCTGCACGCACGAGAAGATCCACCTCGCCGACGGCCTCGTGATGGACCACGTCATCGAATGTCCCAAGCACAACGGCCGCTTCAATTACAAGAGCGGCGAGGCGCTGGGCGCGCCGGTCTGCATCGACCTCAAGACCTATCCGGTCAAGGTCGAGGGCGGCACCGTCTTTATAGGTCTCTAGCAGCGGTTCTGCGTCCGGAATTGCGTAAAAACAAAGAGATAGAGGATGTCGCCATGATGAGTTTCGTCATCGTCGGTGCCGGCGAATGCGGCGCACGCGCGGCCTTCGCGCTGCGCGAAAAGGGCTTCGACGGCGCGATCACCCTGATCGGCAGCGAAACCCATCTGCCTTATGAGCGCCCGCCGCTCTCCAAGGAGGCGCTGGTCGCGGGCGCCGGCCCGAAGCTCGTCGCGCAGGCGGAGCGCTATGTGGAGGCCGGCATCGACCTTCTGCTCGGCCGCACGGTGTCCGAGATCGACCGCGCCGCAAGGCATGTCGTGCTGGGGGACGGCACCGTCGTTGCCTATGACAGGCTGCTGCTTGCCACCGGCGCGCGCCCGCGCGCCCTGCCGGGCACGAACCACGGCGGCCGCATCGCGGCGCTGCGCAGCCATGACGATGCGGCCCGCATCCGCGCGCATCTGGTGGAGGGCAGCCACGTCGCCATTCTCGGCGGCGGCTTCATCGGGCTGGAACTTGCCGCGAGCGCCCGCAAGCTCGGCGCCTTGGTCACGTTGGTCGAGGGCCTGCCGCGCGTGCTGACGCGGGGCGTGCCGTCCGAGATCGCCGAGATCGTCGCCAACCGGCACATGGCCGAAGGCGTGGACATCCTCTGCGGCGCGAAGGTCGCGGGGATCGAGGACCTGCCGGGCGAGGTGCGCATTGCGCTGGAGGATGGCCGCGTCGTTTCGGCAAGCCTCCTCGTCGTCGGCATCGGCGCGGTGCCGAACACGGAACTGGCGGAGGCCGCCGGCCTTGCTGTCGACAACGGCATTGCCGTCGACGGCCATCTGCGCACCTCCGATCCCCACATCTTCGCGGCCGGGGACTGCACGTCTTATCCGCTCCCCCTTTATGGCGACCGCCGTATCCGCCTCGAATCCTGGCGCAACGCGCAGGAGCAGGGCCAGCTTGCCGCGGCCAACATGCTGGGCGGCGAGGACGTTCATTCGGCCGTGCCGTGGTTCTGGTCGGACCAGTACGACATGACGCTCCAGATCGCCGGCCTTGCCGACGGGACGGTGACGACGGTGCGGCGCGAGATGGGTGAGGGGGCCTTCATCCTGTTCCATCTCGACGGCGAGGGCCGGCTGATCGCCGCGAGCGGCATCGGGCCGGGCAATGCGGTCGCCCGCGACATCCGCCTTGCGGAAATGCTGATCGCCGCCCGCATCCATCCCGACCCGGCGGAGCTCGCCGCGCCGGAAACCAAGCTCAAGAAACTGCTCGCCGCCTGAGGAGAACACCCCGTGAAGACCAAGAGACCGACCGTCGCCGACCTTCAGGCCATGAAGGGCAAGCGCCAGCTCACCATGCTGCGCGTCGTGACGCTGGAGGAGGCGGAGGCCGCCGAGCAGGCGGGCATCGACCTCGTCTCCGTGCCGCCCGCCCTGCTGGGGCCTGCCTTCCGCGAGGCCGCGCCGACGGTCTTCGCCTTTCCGGGCCTCGAATATGGCGACTTCGTCACCGCCGACGATTACCTGCGCGGCGCCTTCCAGGCGATAAAGGCGGGCGGCGATGCCGTCTATTGCGCGGCCGGCCTTTCGACCGTGCGGCGCCTGCGCGAGGAGGGCATCCCGGTCTGCGGCCATGTCGGCCTCATCCCCTCCAAGGCGACGTGGACGGGCGGTTTCCGCGCCGTCGGCAAGACGGCGGAGAGCGCGCTGGAAATCTTCCGGCAGGTCAGGGCGCTGGAGGAGGCGGGGGCCTTCGCGGCCGAGATCGAGGTCGTGCCGGGCGAGGTCGCCGCCGCGATCAGCGCGAAGACGTCGCTCGTCATGCTCTCCATGGGCGCGGGCACCGGCTGCGACGCGCAATATCTCTTCGCCGAGGACGTGCTCGGCCAGAACCGTGGCCACTATCCGCGCCATGCCAAGGTCTACCGCAACTTCGCCGCCGAATACGACCGGCTGCAGCAGGAGCGCATCGCCGCCTTCCGCGAATATGCCGACGACGTGCGCTCCGGCGCCTATCCGGAAAAGGGCCATCTCGTCGGCATCGAGGCGGCCGAGCTTGCCGCCTTCCTCGAACGGCTCGGTGCGTGAAAGCCGGTTTCCTCGCGGCTGAAAACCGCCTATGTACACGGGCAAAGGCGTGAGGAGACGTTCATGAAATTCATCGATCCCGACCATCCGTTCTACCGTCCGCTCTGGCGGCGGCTGCTTCTGGTCGGGGTCTGCGCCGCATGGACCGGCGTGGAATTCTACAATGGCGAGCAGACCTGGGGCACGGTCTTCCTCATCGTGACCGCCTATGCCTTCGCCAACCTCATCCTCTTCTTCAAGCCCTCCGATCCGGCCGCCAAGCCGCCGGCCGAGGGCGGCGAAACGAAGAACGAAGGCTAGAGGCCGAGGCTCTTTTCCACATTGATCCGCCGGATCGTCTCGTCGATCAGCATGTTGGCGATCTTCATGCGAAGCGTCGCATTGGCGCGAAGCTCGGCCGGGGCGCGGTCGGGATGGTTTTCGCGCGCGAAGTTGCGGCGGCGCGCGGCGAGGTCGTCGATGCCCTCGCGGCCGGTAAGGGCGAGGTCTTCCGCGACCGCCTCCGGCGTGATGCGCAGGAGATGTTCCGGTACGGGGGCGGGTTCTTCCGGCGGGCTTTCCGGCTCCGGCTCCGGCGGGGCAGGTTCCTCGTAAAGGTCGAGATAGGCGGCGGCGGCCTGCGAGCCGGACATGAAGGCACCCGTCGCGCCGAGGCCGGCAAAACCGGAGGTGAGGCCGCGGACAGGGCCGGGGCCTTGCTCTTCCGCTGCCTCTTCCTCCGCCTCGCGCGCCTCGGCGCGCAGCCGCTCCAGCACGGATTCGAAAACGGTCATGCCGAACATGGTCTCTCCGATCGATCAGTCCGGCGAAAGCATCCGGCTGCGTTGCAGGATGAGATCATAGAGCAGTTTGGCGCTCGGCGGGAGCGCCCGGCCTTTGACGGAGATGAGGCTGTAGGG